>CAZSNL010000001.1:0-77498 GCA_964608275.1 uncultured Hyphomicrobiales bacterium
GTCAGCCGGCGACCCGTGGCCAGGGCCTGGTCCTTCAGTTCGGAAAAGGGCAGGACCCGTTCCAGCGGGCCTCGCGGTGAGTAGAAGTTGAAGCCGGTAATGCCCCGTGCGGCATAATCCAGCCCTTCGCTCAGCGAATTGAAGGTCCCCAGCCTGAGCTCGAGCTGCGGCGAAATACGCGCCGTAGGCTGCCTCATATCCCCTCTTTTCATCATCCCCGCCGGCCGTTTCGGCCGCGCCCTGTGTTACTCGTCTTACCAGGTTATCGGGACTGCACCCGCGATGCTTCGGTTACCCCGCACGAATTCATTCGAGCCGGCGCTGAACCGGTCGGCGCCTGCCGGAAATTCTCTTGGCCTCAACAGAACTCCAGCGACCCCTCAGCTGTTGGCACCGCCGCCTGCCGGGAGACTGGTCACCGAATATCTACCAACGCGGGCATGCAGCACCAAATCAAATGGTGTTTCAAAATGTAACCTCCTGCCCGCCCTGACGGCCACCGGGGTCAGACGCCGCGCACCAGCACCCCGGCGATGTACAGGCCCAGCACGCCGACTGCAAACCCGCAGATCCAGGCGAGGATGAGGGCGGCGGTGCTGTACCCGCCGCGCGCACCGACAGGGGCCGCGCCGTTTGCTTCCTCCAGTGCCTGCTCCCGCTCGACCAGCCGGTGGGCGATGTAGTCGGTGACGTGCTGCGCCATCGTCTGGAGATCGGGTGTCTCGTGGAGGACGCGCCGTTCGGACCGCGTGCACTGGACCAGCCGGTAGACCCTCCGGTCATCGCCCATCTCGACGAACGCCACCATGTCCAGCCACAGCCGCGGCGGGCTGCCGGCGACCAGTGCCGGAGCGATGTGCTCGTTACCGGCGGGAATGCTGGCGAAGACGGGCTCAAGCGCGTCGGCAAGGAGCTCCAGCCGCAACCGCTCGATCCCGTGAACTTCCGAGACGGCCTCGAGATGGGCGGCCTGGGTGAGGCGGGCGCGGTGGAGAGCTTCGCCGATGTCCGGGCGGCCATTGTCGCCAATGCTGCGGGAATCCGTATCGTTCAATGGACACTCCACCCGAGGTCATCGCAAGGCCCGCCGCATCGGATTGAATTTCTTATCCCAATTTGCAACCTGCGTAGACCCCTAATCGGAATATGTGTCGGCGAAGCTCGGATGAGGAGGGAGACGATGCAACCGCTGCCGAAGAGTGCAATGAAGGTTCAGGGTGCGGCCCGGGCCCTTGGCCTCGATATCGTGGTTCGCGAACTGCCGGAAAGCACGCGCACGGCCGTGGAAGCGGCGGCAGCCTGCGGATGCGAACTGGGCCAGATCGTCAAGTCGCTCGTCTTCCGCGGCGGCGAGACAGGGAAAGCATATCTCATCCTCGTCGCCGGCCATAACAGGGTCGACGAACAGCGGTTCGCTGCAGTGGCGGGCGAGCCGTTGGAAAGGGCCGACGCGGCCTTCGTGCGCGAAACCACCGGCTATGCGATCGGTGGAGTGCCACCCTTCGGCCATGCGACCGCGATGACGACGTTCATGGACGAGGACCTGCTGCGCCACGCGACCGTGTGGGCTGCTGCCGGTACGCCGCGGTGCCTGTTCTCGGTTTCGCCGGCAGAACTCAAGCGGGCGCTCGGGGTCAATGCCGTGCCTGTTTGCTGATGCCGGCCGTTGTTTGCAACCTTTGCTAGACACAATTGGCCGGCACCTATAAGGTTGCGAGCACAGGGGAGGTGACTTGGAGGCGGCCGCCTCGATTCACCCATTTCGACGACTTCCAGCCATCGCCGGGGAGGGATGCGATGGGCGTGGAGTGTTCGTGTGGTCCGTGCGGCCGTGCAGCGGCACTGGCGGCCGTGATGGTGCTCGCTGGCCTTCCCACTCCGTCGCGCGGCGGCGAAGCATACCTGCTGTTCGGGGCCGGAGGCAGCGGGAAGGGCATGTTCGCCTACGCCGGAACCATCTGGACACCTCTTGGAAGCCTGGTCGGCAGCGGTCCGGTAGTCGCAGTCTGGGCCGATGGCTGCATGTTCGATTACCGTACCGACATCGGCGCGAACTCCGGTATCCGGGTCGAGGCGACCAGTGCGGGCATCACCGCGGAAGCCGGCTGGCAGATCGCCGGCCAAAGCTGGCGGATTGCTGCGCTGGGAGGCCTGAGGTACCGCAGGCACCGCCTGTCACCCGATGATCCCGGAGCAGACATGGACGACAGGCCACTGGGGGCGGTCATCACCCTGGCCGGCGAGGTGACGGACAGGACCAGCCGCTGGGGGGTCTCCGGCAACGCCCGGTATACGTTCGGATATGAGGAATACTGGCTGCAGGGCCGACCGTTCCACCGGGCCGCAGGAGGCTGGCGCGCGGGCCCGGAGGTCGTTGCCCAGGGCGGACCCGGGTACGACTTCCTGCGCGGTGGTGTATTCGTTTCCGATATCGCCGTCGTTCTGCCGTATCTCGGGAAGGTTTACCTCGCGGCGGAGGCGGGCATCCAGGCCGACGATCAATGGGAACCCGGACCGTATGCCGGGTTGCACCTGTCGTTCTTCTACTGACAACGCAGCGTTCAGCCGCGATGGGTCGATGTGAACGCTACTTGATCGGAACCCGGAACTCGAAGCCCGTGCGGCCGCCCTGGACCGCGTCGCTTCCGAGCCGCGGATCGACGTTCTCCGGTTGATAGTAGAGGTACAGGCCGCCGTGGTCGTCCGGAGCGGTGGGGCCCAGGTAGACGGCACCCGGCGATCGGGGAGGCATGCCGGGGACCTCGGCCGCGGTACCGGGCTGGGCATCACCGAAGGTGATGGCGTTGCCGGCCGGGTCGAGCGGAATGCCGAATTGCGGTCTGGTGGCCGGCGGAACATCGGATGGGAAATGGTATCCGGTCGCCGGGTCACGAAACAGCGCATCGTGCTCCATCTGCTCGAAAGCCTGGCCGAGATCCCGAATGCCGGCGTCCGAACCTGATGCATTCTGGGTCCATGCTCCGGCAGGGATCAGTGCTACAGCCAAGGCAATCCCTGTCACCGCCCAAAGATGGCGGCGGCGTTCCTGTTCCGCCCGTCCATTACCGCTTCGGGACATCTCGTCTCCGGGTCCTTGTGCGGCCATTGTACGGAAATTCGCCTGCACAAGCCAGACACGGCCTCAAGGCAGCGTCCACATCTGGATCGGTATCCGGATTCCCTCGAGTTTTGGACGTTCGTCAGGCGATCATGGTTCCACGACGATCATCCAGCTCACGCCAAACCTGTCTGCGACGACGCCGAATCGCTTGGCAAAGAACGTCTTTTCCATGGGCATCTCGATCTTGCCGCCATCTGCGAGGGCATCGAACATGCGCTCACCTTCGGCTTCGTCTTCCGTGGTTATCGAAAGCGAGATGCCGGCGAAGTTCGCCGGCTCGCCCGCGGAACACCCGTCGGACGCCATCACCGGTGCACCCTTGATGTGCATGCATGCGTGCATGATCTTGTCCTCGCTACCCGACGGAATCGCATCCGGCGGCAACGGCTCGGGGCAGTCCTTGAAGCGCATCAACATTCCAACCTCGGCACCGAGTGCCTGCTTGTAGAAGTCGATCGCTTCTTCGCAGCGGCCGTTAAAGAACAGGTACGGGGTGACAGCCATCGCTCAACCTCGTTGCTTGGGCACTATCGGAATCCACAGTTCAAGTCCGCCGGTGCCGCGCACCGGATCAAAGGACTCGTCATACCTTTCCATGAAGCCGACCCTTTCCCTGGCATGCTCGTATCCTGCGTCGGGCAACCATCGGTTCATGATGGCATGCATGGTTTCGGGCAGGGCCGAGACGTGCCTGCGGTGGGGGAACACGGCGAACGTGAGCGCCGGAACTTCGAGGCACTCCAGCCCCTCGGGCAAGTCCGGGATGGACGATACGGCCACGCCAGCGAGATACCTGAAGCCGCAATCGCCCGCAGGCGAATCGAAGATCACGCCATAGGTGCAGCCATCAATCCGGCCGGGAACTTCCTGCAGGCGTCTGACGGCGGTTTGCCACTGGCGGGCAATTGCCGGGCCAGGTCCGGCATGGCTCGCGGCCAGTCCCGCGACCAGCATGGCGCCGGCCTCCACGATATTCGGGGAAATGGTTTCAGCCGTCATGGAAGTCGCAATCTCCTGGAACCGGACCTCTGTCGGGCTCAAGCCGTTGAGGCGAGGGGCACGTATGCGGCAAGACGATCGAGGCACTGTGTCCAGCCGCCTTCATGCGCATCGCGCGCCGTTTCCGATTCGAATTCCGCCTGGCGCAGGGTGAGAAGCGTCCTGCCGTCTTGCTCGGCGAACGTCACCGTCACCAGGGTTTCATGGCCGGGGTTTCCATCTTCATCCACCCACGCCCATGTGAATGAAAGCCGGTCCGGCTCCTTGATCTCCCGATAGACGCCGTGCAACCGATGCAGCGTATCCTCCGGCGACCGCATCAGGAGCCGGAAGGTGCCGCCGGGCCGCAGGTCGAGTTCGCACGAGGGCAGGGTGAAGTCGCGGGGGCCCCACCACCTGGCCAGGTGAACCGGATCGGTCCAGACCTTGAACACCAGGCTGCGCGGAGCGTCGAGAACCCGCGTGATGACGAGTTCGCGTTCCGCCGTGGCGGTCGTGGCGTCAGTGCCTGCGGCCATCGTTGGCCTCCCTGGTCTGCAGTTCGTGCAGGTAGTCCTCCAGCCTGTCGAAGCTCTGTTCCCAGAACCGGCGGTATTGCTCGATCCAGCCGGCGGCCTCGCGCAACGGTCCAGGCTCGAGCCGGCACGGGCGCCACTGGGCCTCGCGTTCGCGGACGATCAGCCCGGCACGCTCCAGTACCTTGAGATGCTTGGAAACGGCCGGAAGGCTGATGTCGAACGGCTCGGCGATCTCGGTGACGGTCAGCGCGCCCGACGCCAGTCGCGCCAGTATCGCCCGCCGGGTCGGATCGGCGAGCGCAGCGAACGTCCTGTTGAGGCGATCCTCGGTCATGCAAAACCATCGGGTTAAATAACCAGATGGCTAAATACCCTCCGACACTTCCGCCGTCAAGCCGCTTCGGCGGCGCGACGCCCGGGCTTCATCGACTGAGTCAGCCGCCGGCGGCGGCAAGGAAGGCGTCGAGCGGCACCGCGGCGCGCTGGTGCCTGCCGTGCATCAGCACCCGCCCGTTCTGGCGGAGCGTCACGTCGAACGTGAGCCGGCGGCCGGCCTGTTCGGCCAGGACCGCCTCGCAGTCGATCGGCGAACCAAGTAGCCCCGGCGCCACGTGCTTCAGGTCGAAGCCGATGCCCACCGTCACCTCGCCGGGATCCAGCGCATCCTCCGTCGCCCGGCTGCAGACGTTCTCGAGGAACAGGATCATGGCCGGGCTGGACACCACGTACACACCGGTATTGCCGCCGGCGTCGGCGGTGTCCGTCGCCGCCGGCAGCCAACTCTCGGTGCGGCGGGTTCCTGGCGGCAGGGGTTTCATCGTGTCCAGCCCGATACGAGGCTGGCGGCAATTGCAACCATCGTTACATCAATCCCGAATCGACCGCGTCGGCGAACTTTCCTTGCTGCAGCATGCTCTCGATGTCGGCGCTGGTGAAGATGCCGTCCTGGGCGCGCAGTTCGTCGATCTCGCCGCCGGCAAGCGAGAACCATCCGTCGACGGTTATCCTGCCGATGACAACGTCGAAGTTCACCAGGTCGTGGATGCGGATCTCCACGTCGTCTCCGTCGCGATGAAACGTGAACTGCTCGCGGATGAAGTCCCGCGCGCTCAGAACGTCACTGGTGTCGGCTGACCCTTCGGTGTTGCGGATGGTGTCGTTGCCGTCACCGAACGCGTAGATATAGATGTCGTTGCCGTAGCTGCCGGACAGCAGGTCGTCGCCCTTGTCGCCGCGGATCCGGTCGTCGGCGTAGCCGCCATCTATGGTGTCGTTGCCGCCGCCGCCGCGCACCGTGTCCCTGCCGCCGCCGGCGCGAATGCTGTCGTTGCCGCCGCCGCCGAGGATCTGGTCATGGCCGATGAAACCCGAAAGGGTGTCGTTGCCGCCGCGACCCTCGATCACGTCGCTGCCGTGGCCGCCGTCGATGCCATTGCCGCCGGCATCGCCACGCAGCGTGTCGTCGTGGTCCGAGCCCCAGAGATCCTCGATCGAGGAGAGGACGTCGGTTCCCTCGCCGGTCGCTTCGCCGGCAGCAATGTCGGCATTGACGGCGCTCTTGGCGCTGATGAAGTTCGCCACATCGCGGCCCGCGCCCCCTTGCAGGATATCGTCGCCGTCGCCGCCGGCCAGGGTGTCGCTGCCGGCGTTTCCGACAAGCCTGTCTGCGCCGTCACCGCCCCTGAGATGGTCGTCACCGTCGCCACCGCGGAGCTCGTCTGCGCCGTTGCCGCCGGACAGGAAATCCGCGCCGTCGCCGGCGATGAGCGTGTCCGCTCCGCCGCTGCCGTGAAGCGAGTCGTCGCCGTCGCCGCCGCGCAGGACGTCGCCGCCGCCGAAACCGCTCAGCCTGTCGTTGCCCGCCCTGCCGATGATCAGGTCGGCTTCGCCGGTGCCGTCAAGCGTGTCATTGCCGAGGGTGCCCACGATGTCTGCCATGGCCGTTGCTCCCAGTAGAGCCCCCACCTGGCGCGGTCACCCTGGCCCCGCCCGTCCCCGGGGGCGGCACAGAGTGCCGCAACGCCGGACGGTCGACAACAGAATTTGCCGCGTCGGCGGTGGTACGTCAGGCACCTGGAAGCGCGCGCGTTCCGCACCGGCCCCATCGGGCCCGTGCGGCAGCGGCGAGCGGCAGAGGCGCGACGGCTACATCAGCCCGGAATCGGCAGCGTCGGCGAACTTGCCTTGCTGAAGCAGGCTTTCAATGTCGTCGCTGGTGAAGACGCCGTCCTGGGCGCGCAGCTCGTCGATCTTGCCGCCGGCGAGCGAGAACCATCCGTCGACCGTTACCGTGCCGAGAATGAGGTCGAAGTTCATCAGGTCATGGATGCGGATCTCGACGTCGCTGCCGTCGCGGTGGAACGTGAACTGCTCGCGAATGAAGTCCCTGGCGCTCAGCACATCATTGCTGGTGGCACCGCCGCCGGTATTGCGGATGGTGTCGTTGCCGTCGCCGAGCCCGTAGATGTAGACGTCGTTGCCGCCCCCGCCGCGTAGCAGGTCGTCGCCGCTGTTGCCCTGGATCCGATCGTCTCCCGCGCCGCCGCTGATGGTGTCGTTGTCGGCGCCGCCGCGCAGGATGTCGTTGCCGGCGCCGCCGAGAATGCTGTCGCTGCCGGCGCCGCCGATGATCCGGTCGTCGCCGCCCTCGCCTCGCAGCACGTCATCGCCGCCGCGGCCTTCGAGCTGGTCGTTGCCGTCGCCGCCAAGGATGCGGTTCCTGCCGTTGTCGCCGCGCAGTACGTCGGCATGGGCCGATCCCCGCAGGTCCTCGATGCTGGTGAGGACGTCGGTTCCCTCGCCCGTCGCCTGGCCGGCGACCAGATCGGCAGTGATGCCGGCGCGCGCGCCGGCATAGCTCGCCTCGTCGCGGCCGCTGCCGCCCTGCAGCGTGTCATCGCCGCCGCCGCCGTGCAGAGTGTCGTTGCCGGAACCGCCGACGAGCCTGTCGGCGCCGGCGCCGCCTGCGAGACTGTCATCGCCGTCGCCGCCGCGAAGATCGTCGTTGCCGCCGCGACCGATCAGCGTGTCGTCACCCGCGAGAGCGATGATCAGGTCGGCTTCGCCGGTGCCGTCAAGTGTGTCATTGCCGTTGGTGCCGATGATTTGCGCCATGGTCGTTGCTCCCAGAAATAGGCCCCCAACCGGGGGCGGTCACCACGGCCGCACCCGGTCCCCCGGGGGCAGCCCAGAGTGCCGCACCCGGGATCGTCGGACAACACAATTTGCACGCGGCGGTAGTGTTGCGGGTGTTGCGAGGCACGTGCGTTCGCCTGCGGATCGGCTAGTATGCCGGTCGTCACCCCCGGCGGGCGGGGCCATTGAGTGACGACAGATGCGGGCACGGGAGCCAGTACGGGGCAGGGGGCATGCAGCAGCGGGTGCATTTCGCGTTTCTCAACGCCGGCCACTTCCTCGATCACCTGTTCATGCTGGTGTTCGCCACCGTGGCGGCGCTCACCCTGACCGCGGAATGGGGGATGAGCTACGGCGAGCTGATCCCCTACGCGACGCCGGGATTCGTGGCCTTCGGTGTCTGCGCGCTGCCGGCCGGCTGGCTTGCCGACAAGTGGAGCCGCGAAGGCATGATGACGGTGTTCTTCATCGGCACCGGCGCGGCGGCGATGCTAACGGCGGTTGCCGACACCCCGCTCGAGGTCGGCGCCGGGCTGCTGGCGATCGGCGTGTTCGCCGCGATCTATCACCCGGTCGGGATACCGCTCGTCATCGAGGGGCGTACCAGGACCGGCATGCCGGTGGCCGTCAACGGGGTGTTCGGCAACCTCGGCGTCGCCAGCGCCGCCCTGCTGACGGGGCTGATGATCGACACCGCGGGCTGGCGGGCCGCATTCGCCTGGCCGGGGGCGATATCGGTCGCAATCGGGCTCGCCTACTGGGCGTTCATCGCCCGAACCAGAACCGAGCGTGCCGGCAGCCGCGCCCGCGCAGCCGAGGCGGAGGCGGCGGCAGGCCGTACCGGCGGCTCCGCACGACTCGATCGCGGCCTCGTCCTGCGCATCCTCGCGGTGATCATGGTGACCACCGGGCTCGGCGGCATCGTGTTCCAGTCGACGACGTTCGCGTTGCCGAAGATCCTCGACGAGCGGCTCGGCGGGTTCTCGGTATCGGCCACCGAGGTCGGCTGGTATGCGTTCGTCGTGTTCGCGCTCGCGGCCCTCGCCCAGCTGGTCGTCGGCTGGCTGATCGACAACCGGGCGCTGCGGCCGGTGTTCCTCGCAGTGGCGGCGCTGCAGGCGCTGTTCTTCGCGCTGATGCCGGGACTGGACGGGACTGCGGCACTGGTCGTCGCCGTCGCGTTCATGCTGGCGGTGTTCGGCCAGATCCCGATCAACGACGTGCTGCTCGGGCGGATCATCCGCACTGAATGGCGCAGCCGCGCCTACGCCGTCCGCTACATCGTGACGTTTACAGGCATCGCGGTGGCGATCCCGATGATCGCCGCGGTCCACGCGACGTGGGGGTTCGATGCGCTGTTCCGGCTGCTGTCGGTGGCGGCAGTCGCGATCCTCGCGGCGGTGGCGCTGCTGCCGCGCGCGTTGCCGCAGTGAGCAGCGGCGGGAGCTGACGGGGCGGTTGCAGCATTGGCGGCGAGGCGGAACAATGGCCGGAGTCGAAGAAGGAAACCGCGGCGTGCTGACGGTCGAACGATTACTTCCGGTCGCCAAGGCGCGGCTGGCGACGGTCAGGCAGGACGAGCTCCTGGTCGATGCGGCAAGGATGCTGGCCGGCGTCGAATGCAGTCTCGTCATCGTCTGCGACGGCTCGGGAACGGCGGTCGGGGTCATCACCGAGACCGACCTCGTGCGCCGGATCGGCCATTGCACGGGGGCGACCTGCAGGATGCGTGCAGAGGACGTCATGTCCCGCGATATCGTCTCCTGCCATCCCGACGACCGCGTCGACCATGTGTGGGAGCGCATCAAGCTCAAGGGGTTGAAGCACATGCCGGTGCTCGACGGCGCGCAGAGACCAGTGGGGGTGCTCAACGCGAGGGACGTGGTCGAGGCGCTGCTGGACGTGGTGCAGCACGAGGAACGGCTGTTGCGGGACTACGTCGCCTGCGTCGGATATCGATGAGGCGACCGCTGCCTGCCCCGGCGCGCGAACGGTTGAAACGAGGGAAAGGACATACAGATGGCATTGCCACCTGCGCGGCCCGCCGAGCGGGTTGACCTGCGCCCGCTCGGAAGCGGGCTCCGGGACGCCAAGACCGCGGCGATCGTCAAGACGAGACCAGTTCGAGGCCATTCGACTCATCGTTCCGGCCGGAACGGAGATCCCGTCGCACCGGGTTCCCGGCGAGATCACCCTGCACTGCCTGGAGGGCCACGTCGCGCTGGGACTGGCGGGTACGGAGGTCGAGCTGAAGGCCGGCGAATGGATGTACCTCGAAGGCGGCGCGGATCATTCGGTCCGCGGGCTGGAGGACTCGTCGGTGCTCCTCACAATCATGTTCACCCACGGGAACGACGCCTGACGCAACGCCTCCAGGAGCGGTCAGGCGATCTCCACGCCCATGTCGGCGATCAGGCGCTCGCGGTCGGCGAGCGCGGCCAGCGCCCGGTCGCCAAGCCGTCCGGCGACAAGGTTCAGCAACGCTTCGCCGAACACCACGTAGGCGCCCATGCTGTTGGAAAAGAAGCTGCTGGCGTGCGGCACGAAGAAGGTGTGGCGGGCCGGCGGAACCAGCGGCGAGGCGCGGGAATCGGTAATCGCCACGACGGCAAGCCCGTTGGCGCCGGCGGTTTCGGCAACCTGGACTACGCTGCGGGTATACGGGGCGCAGCTTGCCACCACCACGACGTCTTCCGGTTCGAGCTGCGAAATCGCCTCGGCCTCGCCCAGCCGCGGCGCGTCGAGCAGCGCCACGTCCGAACGCAGCATGCCGAGCCCGTAGGCGAGAAAGCTCGCCAGCGCGTGGAACTGACGGACGCCGTGCAGCCGGACCCGGCGGGCTTCGGCGAGGAGCCCCGCAGCCCCGCGGAGCTGCCCGGCGTCCAGTTGTGCGATGAAGCCTTCGATGTTGGCGATGGATTCGCGCGCCAGCCGCTCGAACACCTCGATCTCGGTACCCGCCCCGGCGCGGGACGCGAGCAGCCTGCCGGCCTGGCGGCTGTAGAAGTAACCGGTGTCGTCGGCGATGGCGTCGCGAAACACGCCCTGGAAATCGCTGAAGCCGTCATAGCCGAGCCGCTTGGCCAAGCGGGTGAGGGTGGACGGATTGACACCGAGGATATCGGCCAGCTCGGAGATCGAGCGAACGGCCGCCTGCTCGGGCGTGTCGACCAGCCGCGCAAACACGTCGCGCGCCTTGCTGCCGAGGGCGATCCCGCCTTCGTTGCGGCCTATGCGCAGGGACAGGGCTCTCAACTCCTCGATGGTCTTGGGCGGCCGCGGGGCCTGCTGTGCTGTTCCTGGCATTTCGGCTACACCGCTGCCGGCTCGAGTCCGCGGCCCATGTCGAAGCACGGCGACGCACCGGGGCGGTCATAGACCGCCCACCGAAGCCCGTCCCGCCCGATACGGAAGACGGCGGTTGCGTGGGTATTCTCGTTGTCGGGGTCGCCGGGATCGGTGCGGTGGATGGGAAAGTCGCTGCACCCGGTGTCCCACAGCAGTTTCAGGGCGTCTGCCTCGCCACGGCCGCCGCCGGCTGCAGCCGCTGCAAGATCGGCGCCGCGTCGCTGCCGCTGCCCCGACGATCCGGTAACGCGTTGCGGGACGGCGGTCATGGCGGGATGAACGAAATGGTTGGCATGGACGCCGCACACGTCGACCTCCATTACCGATACCGCATCCGCCGAGAATTCGACGCTGAGCAGCCTGTCGTCGCCGGCCCTGGCCAGCGTGAGATGGAACGCGCCGCCGCGATCATGGGCGCGGATCAGCGAAACGGCGGCATCGAGGCCGTCGCAGTCGAGGGTGGCGCGGGTGAGGATCATGCGCGGCACTCCGCGTCCGCCGCGAAGCGGGCGGATGTTGTTGACCGTCTGTACCAGACCGTCCGCGGTCGCGGCAAACGTGTGGCCGGGCAGCGAGCCGGGATAGACGAACGCGGTGAACACGGCACCGCCGTCGGAGGCGATGCGGGCGACCGCGCAATGGCCGGCAAGCCGCGGTTCGCCGTCCTCGTTGTGGGCGACGACATGGGGAGGGCCGGGCATGTGCACCGTGGTACAGCCACCCGGCGCGGTGGGCCAGACGTCGCCACGGCAGTTCCACAGGAACACGTCATCGAATGGCAGTTCGAGGCCCTCCGCCAGACCGCGCAACTCCTGCCAGTAGCGGGGGAACCGCTCGCGCACGAGGGTAGCCATCGCGGAGACGTCCGCCGCCGCGGAACGGCTCGTGACCTCGCGCCAGGCCCGCGAAGGCATCAGGACGTCGCGCACCGCGCGGGCACCGAACCGGCCGAGTGCGACCCCCACATCGTGAGGCGTGCCGCGGATGTCGAGGAACCTCAGCCGCGGCGTCTGCTCAGGCAACATGCTGCAGGAACTCGCGAAGCCGGGTGTTGTCGGGCCTGTCGAGAAGCTCCGCTGGCGGACCGTCGACCGATATCTTGCCGCCTTCCATGAAGATGAGCCGGGTGCCGACACGGCTTGCGAACGACATCTCGTGGGTCACGACGATCATCGTCATGCCCTCTTCGGCGAGCGTCTGCATGACCCTCAGAACTTCATGGCGCAGTTCCGGATCGAGCGCCGACGTCGGCTCGTCGAACAGCATCAGCTTCGGCTTCACCGCAAGCGCGCGGGCGATGGCGACGCGCTGCTGCTGGCCGCCGGAGAGTTCGCTCGGATAGTGGTCGACGCGATCGGAAAGACCGACCTTGCCGAGCATCTCCAGGGCCTGGCGGCGTGCCTCGCTCCTGCTCGCACCGCGCACCCGGCGCGGCCCGAAGGCGACATTCTCAAGCGCGGTCATCTGCGGGAAGAGATTGAACTGCTGGAACACCATGCCGGCCTCCTGGCGGATCAGCCGTACCTGCGAGCCGCCGGAGCGGACGCTGATGCCATCGACGACGAGGTCGCCGCCGTCGATCGATTCAAGCGCGTTGATGCACCTGAGCAGCGTCGACTTTCCCGATCCGGAAGGGCCAATGACGACGACGACCTCGCCGGGCTCGATCGTGAGGTCGACGCCGTCGAGCACCACGACATCGCCGAACCGCTTGGTCACGTTCCTGAATTCGACGATGCTCACAGGATCCGCATCCTCTTCTCGGTGGCGCGCAGGAGGAGGGTGAGGGTGCCGGTCATGATCAGGTAGAGGATGGCGACGGCACTCCAGATCTCGACCGCCCGGAAGTTGGCGGCCATGATCTCCTGGCCCTGGCGTGTCAGTTCGCCCACGCCGATGACGATGAACAGCGAGGTGTCCTTCAGGCTGACGATAAACTGGTTGCCGAGCGGCGGTATCATGCGGCGGAAGGCGACCGGGCCGATGATGTAGACGAGCACCTTCCACATCGGCAGCCCGAGCGCGAGACCCGCCTCGCGCAGGCCCTTGTGCACCGACAGGAAGGCTCCGCGGACGATCTCGGCAATGTAGGCGCCCGCGTTGACCACGATGGCGGCAATGGCGGCGGTAAGCGGATCGACCCGGATATCGGCGAGGGTCGGCAGGGCGAAATAGATGAACATGACCTGCACGACGATCGGCGTGCCGCGGATCAGCTCGATGTAACCGAAGGCCAGCGTATTGAGGGCGGCGTTGCCGTAGGCGCGCATCAGACCCGCCACGAAGCCGAGGGCGAGGCCGCCGGCGAGCCCGGCAACGGTGATCAGGACGGTAAGCCGTGCCCCCTTGAGAAGCGACGGCAGAGCGTCGACCACCACGGACCAGTCGAAGTCCACGATCTGACCTCCATCCTGCGAGACGATGGCGACGGTGACGAGCGGCAGGAGCCGTCGGACGGACGGTACGTGCCCGCCGCTCGCGGGCCGGAAGAGGCGATCACTTCGCTGGCGGTTCGGTCCCGAACCACTTCCGGTAGATGGCGTCGTAGCGGCCATCGGCGCGGATGGTCTTCAGTGCCTCGTTGACCTTCGCGACGAGCTCGCTGCCCTTCGGAAAGGCAATCCCGTACTCGTGCGCCATCATCTGCGCGCCCACCGCCTTGACCTTCCCGTTGCCTGCCTTGGCGATGTAGTAGAGCACGTTGGGGGTGTCGTGCATCGCGGCATCGACGCGGGCCGTCTGCAGTTCGAGGTAGGCATTGTCCACGTTGGGGAACTGCCGCAGCTCGGTGTCCTTGAAATGCTCCTTGGCGTAGTCGGCCGCCGAGGTGCCCGTCTTCACCGCCAGCGTCTTGCCGGCAAGATCCTCGGGCCCCGTGATCGTGCTGTCGGCGGCGACCATCAGCAGGAAGCCGCTGTCGTAGTAGCCGTCGGAGAAGTCGATGACCTTCTTGCGTTCGTCCTTGATGGTGATGCCGGCGAGGGCAACATCGACCTGTTTCGTCTGCAGCGCGGGAATGATGCCGTTGAAGTCCATCGGCTGCAGCCTGTACTCGAGCCCGAGGTCCTTGGCGATCTCGGCCCACAGGTCGATGTCGAAGCCGACGTACTTGTCGCCCTCCTTGAACTCGAACGGAACGAATGCCGTGTCCGTCGCGACGACGAGCTCATTGGCAGCCACGGGCTGAGCCAGCATCGCAATCGTTCCGAGCACTGCCGCGAAGAGTTTGCGAACGGTGGTGTTCATGCCGGTTCCCTCCTGCCCAGCGTGATCAGGGACACGGACGGTAACACGCGACATGCAAATTCACAATGCATTTCGATCTGATTTGCACTCATTATTTGCATATGCGCGATGGGTTCCGGAACCGCGGCCGCCGGGCGTTCGTTGTCGTGCCGTGGGATACGACCTCCGGAGAAGACAAGCATGGCTGCGCCGCGCGCATACTGGAAAGGACACCTGAGACTGTCGCTGGTGGCGATCGGCGTCGAGCTCTATCCGGCAACGGATCGCAGGAGCGAACTGGCCATGCACCAGATCCACAAGGAGAGCGGCAAGCGGATCCGCTACCAGAAGATCGTGCCGGGCATGGGGCCGGTCGATACCGACGAGATCGTCAAGGGCTATGATCTCGGCGACGACACCTACGTGGTGCTGGAGCCGGATGAACTCGACGCGATCAAGCTGGAGACGAAGCGGACGGTGGAACTGGTGCAGTTCGTCGACTACGCACAGGTCGATCCGCGATACTTCGAGCGGCCCTACTACGTCGTCCCCGACAGCGACGTGTCGGAGGAGGGCTACGTCGTCATCCGCGAGGCGCTGCGGCGCTCCAACAAGGTCGGGCTGGGCCAGATCACGCTTCGCGGCCGCGAGAACCTGGTGGCGGTGAAGCCGTGCGGCAAGGGACTCCTGATGGAGACGCTCAGGTATGCCGACGAGTTGCGGGCGGCCGATCCGTTCTTCGAGGACATTCCGGACACCGAACCGGACGAGGAAATGATTGAACTGGCGAGCCAGCTCATCGAACGCAAGACGGCGCCATTCGACGCGTCGGCGTTCAAGGACTCCTATGCCGATGCGCTGGCCGACCTGATCGAGGAAAAGCGCAAGGGTCGCGCCATCGTGGCGGCCGAGGAGGAGCCCGGGCGGCCGCGCCGGGGTGCCGAGGTCGTCGACCTGATGGAAGCGCTCAAACGATCGGTCGAGGGCGGCAAGGGCAAGGGCAAGTCCTCAGGCCGCAAACAGGGGTCCAAGAAATCGCAGAGCCGGCAACGCAAGGCAGGCTAGGCGATGGCGCGGACGGGTGTTGCGGACTCCCTCACCGAGTATCGCAGGAAGCGGGACTTCTCGAAGACGACGGAACCGGAGGGCGGCACGGCGCCGGCCGACGAGTACACCTACGTGATCCAGAAGCATGCGGCGCGCCGGCTGCACTACGACCTGAGGCTTGCCCTGGATGGCGTACTGAAGAGCTGGGCGGTTACCCGGGGACCCTCGCTAGACCCTTCCGAAAAGCGACTGGCGGTGCGCACGGAGGACCATCCGCTCAAGTACGGCGGGTTCGAGGGCACCATTGCGCCCGGCGAATACGGCGCCGGCACGGTGATGCTGTGGGACCGCGGAACGTGGGAGCCGATCGGCGATCCGCATGAAGGACTGGAAAAGGGCGACCTGAAGTTTCGCCTGCACGGAGAACGGCTCAAGGGGACCTGGGTGCTGGTCCGGCTCAAGCCGCGCGACGGCGAAAAGCGCGAGAACTGGCTCCTGATCAAGAAGCGCGACAAGCACGCCGATGACGGGCGTGACGTGCTCGACCGCCATACGAAGAGCGTGGCGACCGGCCGGACGATGAAGCAGATCGCGAAGGGCGACGCGGTGTGGCACTCCGACAGGCCGGCCGGCGGGGCGGACGGGTCGGCCTCGGAGGCGCGGGCGCGGGTCGCGCGAAGGACGGGGAGCCGGGTGCCGAAACCGGTGGCGCCGCAACTCGCGACCCTCGTCGACGAAGCGCCGGAGGGGGAGGACTGGCTCCACGAGATCAAGTACGACGGCTATCGCATCGTGGCGGCCACAGGCGGCGGCGATGCCGTCCTGCAGACCCGCAAGGGCGAGGACTGGACGGCGCGTTTCCGCGGGCTCGTGCCCGACCTCGTGGCGCTGCCGGTGGGGTCGGCGCTGATCGACGGCGAGGTGGTGGTGCTGGACGACGCCGGACGCAGCCGGTTCGGCGATCTGCAGCGTGCACTGAAGGACCGGCACGATACCTATACCTACGTGGCGTTCGACCTGCTGTCGGTCGACGGCGAGGATCTCCGACGGCAGCCGCTCGAAACGCGCAAGGAGCGGCTGCGCGACATCATGAGCGGAGCCGGCGGGCGGCTGCTCTATTGCGACCACGTGATCGGCAACGGTCCCGCGGTGCTGTCGCAGGCCTGCGCGATGGGACTGGAAGGCATCGTGTCGAAGCGCCGCGACAGCCGGTATCGCTCGGGACGATCGCGGAACTGGCTCAAGATCAAGTGCAACGGCCACGACGACTTCATCATCGGCGGCTGGCGGCCGTCGACGGTAGCGGGACGGCCGTTCGCATCCCTGCTGGTCGGCGAGCCAGTCGACGGGAAGCTCGTCTACCGCGGGCGCGTCGGCACCGGTTTCGACTCGCGCGATCTCGCCGAACTCGGAAAGAAGCTCCGGACGCTGGAAATCAAGGCGCCGCCGTTCGACACGCTGCCGCGCGAGGCGAGGCGTGACGCACGATGGGTCAAGCCGGAGCTGGTCGCCGAAATCGGCTACACTGAGACGACCGCCGACGGGCTCCTGCGCCAGCCGCGCTACCTGGGGCTGCGGGCGGACAAGCCGGCGTCAGGATCGCCGCCGGGCGAGGCGGACAGCAACGGGAGCAAGCCGATGGAGGTGCGTGTCGCCGGAGTACACATTTCCAGTCCCGACAAGGTGCTGTTTCCGGAGCAGGGGCTGACCAAACGGCAGCTCGCGGAGTATCTCGACCAGGTGGCGGACGTGATGCTGCCGCACGCGGCGATGCGGCCGCTGACCCTGCTGCGGTGCCCGGAAGGCCGGGCCAGGAAGTGCTTCTACCAGAAGCACGGCGGCCCGGGCGTCACCGACGCGTTCCAGACGATCGAGATCGAGGAGGCAAAGGGCACGCGGGCCGACTATCTCTACATCAAGGACCGCAGAGGCCTCGTCGGCACCGCCCAGATGGGTGTCCTCGAACTGCACCTGTGGGGCGCCCGGGTCGACCGGCTGGACCGCCCCGACCGGCTGGTGTTCGATCTCGATCCGGACGAGGCGGTACCGTTTGCCGAGGTGCGGCGCGCCGCCGCCGACGTGGCCGAACTGCTCGAGGCCGCCGGCATCCGTTCTTTTCCGCTGCTGACCGGCGGCAAGGGTGTGCACGTGGTCGCGCCGCTCGCACGACGCCAGGGCTGGCCGGAGATCAAGGCCTTCGCCGCCGGCCTCGCCCGCAGCCTGTCCGCCGCCGATCCCGACCGCTTCCTTGCCAAGGCGTCGAAGGCGGCCCGGAAGGGCAAGATATTCATCGACTGGCTGCGCAACGAGCGCGGCGCGAGCGCGATCGCGCCGTACTCGGTGCGGGCGAGGCCGGGAGCGCCGGTGGCGGTGCCGGTGGGCTGGCAGGAGCTGCCCCGCATGGAAAGCTCGGCGCGCTATTCCATGGATGCGGCGCTGCGGCGGGTGAGCGGGCTCAAGCGCGATCCGTGGGAAGACTATTTCGAGATCAGGCAGTCGATCGGCGCCAGGACGCTCGAACTGGTCAGGAAGGCACTGTAAGACCGTCGCCAGGAGGCAGCCGGCGATTCCCGCGGGGAAGCCGCGGGTTCGCCCGCACAGGTGCACGGAACGGATCGGGAGAGCCATGGTACCGCTGTCCATTCTCGACCTCGTCAGGGTGACCGAGGAAACCGACGCGCGAGGCGCGCTCGACAACGCGCGCGACCTCGCCCGGCATGCCGAGGACTGGGGGTACCGGCGCCTATGGGTCGCCGAACACCACAACATCCCGGGGATCGCGAGCGCGGCAACCTCGATCGTGATTGCCCATGTCGCGGCGGGATCGCGGTCGATCCGGGTCGGGGCGGGCGGCATCATGCTGCCGAACCATTCGCCGCTCGTCATCGCCGAGCAGTTCGGCACCCTCGAGCTGCTGTTCCCGGGGCGCATCGACCTGGGGCTCGGACGCGCGCCGGGGACGGACCAGCTCACGCTGCGAGCGCTGCGACACACACCGGCGGCGGCCGACAACTTTCCCCAGGACGTGGTCGACCTGCAGGCGCTGCTGGCCCCGCCGCGGCCGGGCCAGGCCATCGTGGCGATCCCGGGAGCGGGAGCAGAGGTGCCGCTGTGGATCCTCGGATCGAGCCATTTCGGCGCCATGCTGGCGGCGGAACTCGGGCTCCCCTACGCCTTCGCGTCGCACTTCGCCCCGGCGATGCTGATGCAGGCGCTCGAACTCTACCGCACCCGGTTCAAGCCATCGAAGCAGCTCGACCGGCCGTACGCGATGGTCGGCGTCAACATCATTGCCGCACCCGACGACGACGAGGCGCGGCGACTGGCGACCACCCAGCAGATGTCGTTCACCGACATCTTCCGCGGCACCCGCGGCGTCGGCCGGCCGCCGATCGACGACATCGAGGCCTACTGGACGCCGGCGGAGAAGGCGAAGGTGATGCAGATGCTGGCCCGGTCGATCGTCGGCTCTCCCGACACCATCCGCGCCGGCCTCGAAGCGCTGATCGCGGAGACCGGCGCCGACGAACTGATCATCGTCTCAGACGTCTACGACCACCGCCTGCGGCTGCGCTCGTTCGAACTGATCGCCGACGTCGCCCGCGGGATGAGCGGGATCCCGGCCGCGACCTGACCGACGGTGCGGGGTAGCGAATTCCCGGCAGCACTCCTGATCCGTGGCTTCACGCAACCTGGCCGGCCCATTGCCGCCATCCGCGGTCCCCTCCGGTCTACCCCTTTCGGATATCCATTCATCCGGATGGGTGAATTCCTACCTCTCATGACTGGTTGCGCAGGGGCCATCATCTCCGAACGATAAACCGGTTGCGCGCAAAAGGTGTCCAAGTGGGCGCCTTTTGGTCCGCAAATGGTCCGCTACCGGACAACAACAAGCAGGCGTGCAAATTCAAGGACGCGCCGCATACTGGAGGAACGCCCATGCTCAACCGCCGTACGATGCTGCGGATGGCGGGGGCCCTGCCCGTGGCGGGGACCGTCTTCGCATCCATGATCGGCAAGTCGGAGGCAGCCTGGCTCGAGACGCCGACCGGAAGCGAACCGGCCGGCGATCCGATTTCCGTCGGCTTCCTTGCCGCACTGTCGGGCCCTGACGCCGGCTGGGGTCTGCCCGGACTGACCGGCAACCAGATGTTCATCGACGAGGTGAACAAGCAGGGAGGCCTGCTGGTCGGCGGCAAGCGTCACGAGCTGACGATGCACGCGTTCGACGACGAGGCGGTGGGCAGCAAGGCGCTGCAGGGCGCAAGGCAGCTCGTGCTGCAGCACGACGTCAAGTACATCAGCGCCATCGGCGGCAACCCGGCCGACGCCACGCACCCGTTCCTGACCAAGCACAAGGTCATGTACGGGAGCCTGATCTCGACCGACATCAAGCCGGACCGGCCGTACCTGATCGCCGGCGGGGACGTGACGCCGCGGATCGAGATGCTGCGGCCGCTGTACCACAAGATCACCAATCCGACGCTGACGCGGTGGGCGGTCTGCTCGCAGGACGACACCATCGGCCAGACCTGCCAGGCATGGGAGGTCGGCGCCGCGATGGCCGAGGGCTGGGACATCGTCTACGACGAGCACTATGCGATCGAGACCACCGACTTCGCGCCGATCGTCACCGCGATCCTTGCCACCAATCCCGACGTGGTGAGCCTCAACCTGTCGTACCCGACGTTCGTCGCGCTGATCATCGAGCAGCTCTACCTGCAGGGCTTCAAGGGCAGGATCTCGGCCAACTACATCGACACCGAATCAGTGCTGCAGAAGGTGCCGGCGGAGTTCCTCGAGGGGGCGGTGGACAGCTTCCCGCTGTTCGACGACCCGTGGTGGGGCGAGCCGTCGTTCCAGGCGCAGTTCTACGAGGAATGGCTCGGCCGCTACGGCCCCGGCGCGCCCGAGGACGTGCACCGCAACATCACCGGCATCGACTGGGACCATGTGATCCTGCTCAGGGTGTGGGCGCAGGGCGCGCAGATGGCGGGTACGTTCGATCCGGACGCGATCCTGGAGAGCCTGCGGGCGGCGCCGCAGATCCCGACCATCCTCGGCCCCGCCATCATGAGCGGCAAGGACATGTGGGGTCTCGACAACATGATCTCGCCGCCGATCCCGATCAACGAGGTGCGCCAGGGCACCAAGCGCATCCAAGCGCAGATCCGGTTCGACCAGTGGTTCGAGGCGCGCAAGGAGAAGATCATCGAGGTGGTTCGCGCCAGAGGCCAGATGTGGGACCAGCGCAGCTGATCCCGCGACCGGGCGGGCCGCGGACGTGGGACCGTCCGCGGCCTGCGGCCGGCGATCCCCGAATGCGGCTCTACAGTGACGGACCTGGCTGATGGACGCGGGCACCCTCCTGCAGACGGTTGCGAACGCGGTGGTACTGGGCTCGATCTACGCCACCGTGGCGGTGGGCCTCGCACTCGCCTTCGGCGTCATGCAGATGGCGAACTTCGCCCATGGCGAGTTCTTCATGATCGGCGCCTACGTCGTCTACGTGCTCTATGCGCTGGCCGGCGTGCCGTTTCCGCTGGCGGTGGTGGCGGCGTTCCCGATCGGCGCGCTGATCGGGCTGCTGACCGAGCGGTTCATCTTCCGGCCGACCCGGGACAACGTGCTGGCCGGCTTCATGGCGACCGCCGGCCTCGCCCTCATCCTGCAGGTGCTGGTCGGCCAGACCTGGGGCGTCGGCCTGATGCGCTCGATCCCGACGCCGTACATGGGGGTCGCCGAACTCGGGCCGGTGCGGCTCGGCTGGCAGCGGCTGATCGTCATCCCGGCGGCGCTGGTGATGATGGGCGGGCTGTGGCTGTTCCTGCAGAAGACCAGGCTGGGCAAGGGCCTGCGGGCGTGCGCCCAGGACCGCGAGGCGGCGGCGCTCAACGGCATCGGCAACAATGCGATGGCGGCGCTGGCGCTGGCGATCGCCGGCGGCTTCGCCGGCGTCTCGGGGGCGCTGATGGCGCCGATCCACGCGGTGACGCCGTACATGGGCCACGCCATCATCGTCACCGCGTTCGTCGTCGTCATCGTCGGCGGCATGGCGAGCATCGAGGGGGCGGTCGCCGCCGCCTTCCTGCTCGGCTTCATCCACACGTTCGTGACGACAACGGTCGACGCGGTGGTGGCGACCATGGTCGGCGTCGCGTTCATGGCCATCGTGCTGGTGGTGCGCCCGTCCGGCCTGCTGGGGCGGATCAGGGAATGATCCCGGGCGGGGCGCCATGATGTACGGGTTGCTCGCCGCCGTGGCCGTGCTGGCGATCGTCGCGCCGTGGCTGGTCGGCGAGTACCACCTCGAGATCCTGATCCTGTTCCTGATCAACGCGCTGCTGGCGTCGAGCTACCGGCTGCTGACGACGACCGGCGACTGGTCGCTCGGCCACGTGGTGCTGATGGGGGTGGGCGCGTATGCCACGGCGCTGGCCGCCAAGCTGCTGGGCTGGCCGTTCTGGCTCGGGCTGCCGCTGGCCGGCATCGCGGCGGCGAGCGTCGGCGCCATGATGATCTACCCGCTGCTCAGGACGCGCGGTTTCGGCTTCTTCATCGCCTCGTTCGCCATGGGCGAGTTCGTGCGGCTGATCTGGGTCAAGTTCCGCGAGCCCTTCGGCGGCGCCCGCGGCATGATCAACATCCCGACGCCGGAGCTGCCGGGCGTCGATTTCTTCTTCGCCACCCCGTACTACTATCTCACGCTGTGCGTGGTGTCGGCGTCGATCTGGATGCTGTACCGGATCGATCGCGCCGCCCTCGTCGGCGACGTCATGAAGGCGATCTACATGGACGGCGACCTCGCCCGCAGCGTCGGCGTCCGGGCCCGGCACTACCGCGCGCTCGCCTTCATCACCGGCGCCTTCTTCGCCGGCATCGCCGGAGCGCTCCTGGCCCACCGGCTGGGTGCCATCGATCCGAAGATCTTCGACATCAACGCGATGGTCTACCTGGTGATCTGGGTGGTGGTCGGCGGCGTGGCGACGTTCTGGGGGCCGCTGCTGGGCCTCACGGTCATGACCGCGGTGTTCGAGCTCAGCCGGCCGCTGCTCGAGTGGCGACCGCTGCTGTTCGGCGGCATCCTCATCTTCTTCCTGATCTTCCTGCCCGGCGGGCTGGAATCGCTGGTGCTCAAGGTCCGGTCGTGGTTCGCCCTGCGACGGTCGCCGGAGCGGGTGGCGGCGGAGTAGGGGCGGCATGCTGCTGCGGACCGAATCGCTGACCCGGAACTTCGGCGGCGTTGCCGCCGTGGACGGGCTCACGCTCGACATCGCTGCGGGCGAGATCCGCGGCCTGATCGGCCCCAACGGGGCCGGCAAGACCACCTGCTTCAACCTGATCAGCGGCATGCTGAAGCCGACCGCCGGGCGGGTCTTCTTCGACGGCTCGGACATCACCGGCCTGGAGCCGGACCGGATTGCGGCGCGCGGTGCTGTACGGACGTTTCAGCGGACGGCGATCTTCGGCCGGTTCCCGGTGCTCCGCAATGTCATGATTGCCCGCCACCTGCACGCGAAGCAGGGCGTGCTGCAGGCGATCTTCGGCTCGGGACGGGCGGTCGCGGAGGAGAACGAACGCGTCGCCAGGGAAATCCTCGGCTTCGTCGGCCTCGGGCAACGGGCGGACCAACAGGCCGACACGCTGCCGTACGGCTATCAGCGGGCGCTGAACGTGGCCATCGCACTGGCCACGGAACCGAAGCTCCTGATGCTCGACGAACCGGTCGCCGGAATGAACCCGGCCGAGACGGCGCAGATGACCGCCCTTGTGCGGCGCCTGCGCGACGAGCGCGGCGTTACCATTCTCCTCGTCGAGCACGACATGCACACGGTCATGGGCGTTTGCGACAAGGTGACGGTGCTCGACTTCGGCCGCAAGATCGCCGAGGGATCGCCGGCGGAGGTCGCCAACGACCCCAAGGTCGTCGAGGCCTATCTCGGATCGGAGGACGCCCTTGCTTAGCGTGAGGGGACTGACGGTGAAGTACGGCGGCGTGACAGCCGTCCGCGACGCGGCCTTCACCGTCGGCGAGGGCGAGATCGTGGCCATCATCGGCACCAATGGCGCGGGCAAGACGACCGTGCTCAGGACCATCTCGGGACTTCAGCGGCCGGCCGCGGGCGAGATCGTGTTCGACGGCAACCGGATCGAGGCAACGAGCCCCGAGCGCATCAACGGCATGGGCATCGCCCATGTGCCGGAGGGCCGGCGGCTGTTCGCCAACATGTCGGTGCTGGAAAACCTCGAGATGGGGGCGTTCCGCAGACGCAACGCACGCGAGGTCGCCGACGACCTGGAGCGCATCTTCCATCATTTCCCGGTACTTAAGGAACGCTCGGGCCAGATGGCCGGGTCGCTCAGCGGCGGCCAGCAGCAGATGGTGGCCATCGGCCGGGCATTGATGTCGGCCCCGAAACTCCTGCTGCTCGATGAACCCACGCTCGGCCTTTCGCCGATCATGTGCCAGGAGATCGCCAAGATCGTCCGCGAAATACACCAGAGCGGCAGGACAATCGTGCTGGTCGAGCAGAACGCCCGGCTGGCCCTGGGGCTTGCCGAGCGCGGCTATGTCATGCAGACCGGCCGCATCGCGCTCGAGGGTGCCGCGTCCGTGCTTCGTGACGACCCGGAAGTGAAGCGCAGCTATCTGGGCGTGGCCTGACGGGTGGCAAAAAAAAGCTGCCCGACAATGACTTGCCGAGGCAGCGAGGTCTCCATGAGAAGCCACCATTCTCCGTTACCGGCTCTGCGGTACAAGCGGGCAGACAGACGACAATGACGTCCGAAGGGGTTAGTATGTCCCCCGAAAGTATCGGGGATCCTGCGCCCGAGCATTCGCGCAGCGCGGATCTGCCGCTCCCGCCGGGAATGACCATGAGCGAAGCTGCCGGTCTGTTCGAGATCCTCGCCAATTACACGTATGACTGGGAAACGTGGTTTTCGCATACCGGCGCGGTGCGCTGGATAAACCCTGCGGTCGAGCGGATGACTGCATACTCGCCGGCGGAATGTCTCGCCATGGCGGACTATCCGTTGCCGCTGATTCACGAACAGGACCGCGAGGCTTTCCGGGCGCTCCTCGCGTCGGCGCTGTCGGGCAGCAGCGGCAACGATGTCGAGTTCCGTTTCCTGCGCAAGGACGGCAGCTTCGGCTGGGGCGCCGTGTCGTGGCAGCCGGTCCGCGCCGAGGGGGTCGGATCGCTGGGCTTCCGCACCAGCATCCGCGACATCACGAAGCGCAAGAGTGCCGAAGACGCGCTCAGACTGGCAAAGGCGGAGTCGGAGAAGGCCAACCTGGACAAGAGCCGGTTCCTGGCTTCCGTGAGTCACGACCTGCGCCAGCCGCTGCAGGCAATCTCGATGTACGTGGGCGCGCTGCGCCACAGGCTCGAAGGTGAGAAGGAGCGGATGCTTCTCGATGACGTGCGGCTTTGCCTCGCCAACTGCAACGAGCTGCTCGACGACCTCGTCGACATCTCCAAGCTCGATGCCGGGGTGGTCGTCGCGCAGCCGAAGGACTTCGCCCTGGCCGATGTGTTCGAGACGATCGAGACGAGTTTCCGGTCGTCGGCGCGCGAAAAGGGGCTCGACCTGAGGGTCGTGGCGACGAGCCTCTACGTGCACTGCGATCTCACGATGCTGACCCGTATCCTGCAGAATCTCGTCTCGAATGCGATCCGCTACACGGAGACCGGGCGCGTGCTGGTCGGATGCCGGCGACGCGGCGACAAGGTGGCGCTCGAAGTCTGGGATACCGGCATCGGCATCAGCGAGGATCAGCTGGAGCACGTATTCGAGGAGTTCTTCCAGATCGGCAACCCCGGCCGCGACCGCCGCCGCGGCATCGGGCTCGGCCTCGCCATTGTTCGCCGGCAGGCGCGACTGATGGGGACCGAAGTCGCGGTCAGGTCGACACCCGGAAAGGGTTCGGTCTTCCGGGTCGAGGTCCCGCTCGCCACGTCCGTAAGCCCGGTTACCGAGACCGAGCCTGCAATCTGCCACCACAGCATTGTCGACGGGTTGAGCATCGTCGTGATCGATGACGAGCCGGTGCAACTCGACGCAATCGCGTCCTTCCTGACTATCAACCGGGCAAAGGTCATTGCGGCGGCGTCGGCAGAGGACGCGCTCCGGCATCTCGATGATCCCGGTGCGTCGAGACTGTCGGTCATCGTCGCCGACTACAGGCTCGCCGACGGCACGTCCGGGGTACAGGCGATCGCAGCCATTCGCGAACGCCTGGGCGCCAGAGTCCCGGCCATCATCATCACCGGCGATATCGAACCGCAGCGGATTGCCGATGCCGACGCAAGCGGATGCGTGCTCCTGCACAAGCCGGTGGAGCCCGCCACGCTTCTGAAATTCATAGCCGAGTGCGTCGACTGATCGCGTGCCTCAGGGCGCGCGGGTGCGCAGCGGACGCGGCCAGCCGAGATCCGCGGCGATGAGGGCAGCCTGGGTTCGGTTGCTGGCGCCGAGCTTCTTCAGGATCACCTTCACGTGCGCCTTGACCGTGCTCTCCAGCAGGCCGAGGCTACGCGCGATCTCCTTGTTGGACTGTCCCTCGACCATCAGGGCGAGGGTGTCGCGCTGGCGATTGGTGAGCTGCTTAAGCGGGTTGGTGTCGGGCAGATGCTCAAGCCCCGGCGTGTGCTCGCCGGGGCCGCTACGAATGCGCGCGACAACTTCGGACGGCATGAAGATCTCGCCGGCGAGCACCAGTGCGATCGCGTGGCGCAAAACCGTTTCGGTCACGGATTTCGGTATGTAGCCCCGTACTCCGAGATCGATGCATTCAAGGATCTCGTCGCAATCCACATGCGCCGACAGCATGATCACCGGCGTCGCCGGGCGGCGTGCCGCGAACCGGCGCACACCGGCGACCCCGTTCATGCCGGGCATCGCAAGGTCGAGGAATATGATGTCGAACGGCTCGGAGGCTTCGAGGATGTCCCACGCCTGGCCGGCGTCGCCGGCGCCGACCAGTTCGGCATCGGGAAAGAGTTGCGACAGCATGAGCTTGAGCCCGCGCCGGAACAACGCATGATCGTCGGCGACGAGTATTCTCATGGTGCCCCTTCGGTGACGCGGACGACGGCCGGAGGCCGGACGCGGGAAACCTTACTCCACAACAGGAGGAATTTCGACACCGTGACCGCGCCGGCGCAACCGCGACGAACGTGCTGGCGCATCGGTCCGGGGAGCCCCCGCGGATGTCGCGTTGCAAGCCCCGTCCGGGCCTGGCCGGGCTACAGCATGCGGCTCAGCGGCGGTCGCCGGAGCGGCCGCGCACCTTGTCCAGCGTCTTGCCTATCCTCGCCTGGGCCGCCTTCAGGTCGTCGATGTCGCCGGCCATGAAGACGCGGCCGGAAGCGCCGATCATCTGCACGTCGACCAGGGTGGCCCCGGGGGCGGCCCGTTCCGCCTCGTTGGCGGCAACCGCCGCAAACAGCGCCGGCGCCATTTCGTAGAGCAGCAGGGACTGACCCGGCAGGACCATCGAGGCCTCTCGCGACCGGTTGAGGATCACCGCATGCTGGTCGGAGATCTCCTCCACGATGTCGGTATAGAGCGTCTTCGGCTTGAGCTGGTGCTCCGGTTTGGCGCCGATGCCGGCGAGGATCGCCGTACCGGCCGCCTCCAGCCTGTCCCGGTCGGTCGAATGGAGCTCAAGGACACCGAACTGGCGCTCGGTGAACAGGATGCCGGGCTCGAGATCCGGTGCGGCCTTCAGGGCGAGGTCGACGATCCGGTGAATCGACAACGCCGGAGCCACCTCGATGATCAGGCTGTGATCGCCCTCGAAGGGAGGATAGCCACGGGCGCGCATGGGCGATGACAGATAGGCCGAGAACTGCGGTTGCAGGTCCTCGATCGGCAGATATACGCGCAGTTCGGTCATTGCCATGCAGCGTTTCCGTCAGCCGTTCCGCCGGTTCGGTCCGCGGGCGGGCCCACTATTTCGAGGCGGCAGCAAAGTGCTTGCCGAGATCGGGGTGCGGGCGCGGGATGACGTGGACGGAGACAAGTTCGCCGACCTGGTTGGCCGTTTCGGCCCCGGCTTCCGTCGCGGCCTTCACCGCACCGACATCGCCGTTGATGATGACGGCGACGAGGCCGTCCCCGACCTGTTCCCGGCCCACGATGGTCACGTTGGCCGCCTTGACCATCGCGTCGGCCGCCGCGAGCGCGGCAACGTAGCCCTTGGTCTCGATCATTCCGATAGCATTCTGCGCCATTTCACTTCTCCTCGATTTGCCGCGAGTCCTCGCAGCGTTCTGGCTGGCAATAGCCGTTCATCGTCCGGCCGGTTCATCGATGGAGCCGACGATGAGGGCGTCGACAGGAGCCGGTGCCGGAAAATAGCTGGCCGCGACCGACCCCTGGGCGACCAGCACGCTTTCACCGATCCCGCATCCCAGCGGGTCGAAGGCGATGAGGCGGGAACCGTTGTCCAGTTCGATTTCGAGCAACGCTCCCTGGGGCAGGCTCGAAATCCGCTTGGTCGACCAGATGCGGCCGGCAACACGTCCACGAACCATCACGCGCTCCTTTCGATCTCGATACCGCGCTTGCGAGCCAGATCTCGGGCGAGCGGTGACAGCCGGACCCGCTTGCCGATCACGATCCTGCGCGTTCCCGGCGGCAGGGCGTTGATCTGCCGCTCGGCAACGAGACCGCGGTCGAAACGGGCCACCTCCGACACCGCCGCGGCCCCGGTGGTGGCGATGGGGGTGCTGAGCGTTGCGCCGCCGGAAAGGCGGAACACCCAGCGTCCCTCCTCGATCTCGCGCCGGGCCGTGCCATCGGCCGCCAGTGCCAGGATCCGGTGAACGAAGCGCATGAGATCACCGTCGGATCGCAGGGTAACCGTCTCCTCGCGGATCTGCCGGCGTGGCGTGTTCTCGCGCGGATGGTGCGCACGCAGCCGGCTCAGCTCCTCGGCGAGGATCTCACGCACCATCATCCTGATGTCGCCCGACGCCATCGGCTAACCCACCCCGAGTTCCTTCAGTGCGTCCTCCGCCGCGTCACGCGCATTGCGGATCTCGGCTTCGTCGCCCGAGAGATAGACGCGACCGGTCGCGCCGATCAGGCGCAGGTCGACGACCTTGATGGTGGCTGCCTTTTCCGCCTCGTTGGCGGCTATCACCGCATACGAGGCCGGCTGCATCTCGAGTACGTAGAGCGATTCCCCGCCGAGGATCATCGAGCCCAGCTTGTTGCGATTGATCAGGAAGGCGTGACTGTGATCGACGCGCGTGATGATCCGTGATGCGAGCACCACCGGCCGCGTTGCATCCTCTGCCCGTGCACCCAGCGCATCCAGCACGGCATCGGCCGAGGCCTTCACCGCCGCGGTCGAGCGGGAGTGAAACTCCAGGTACCCGAACTGGCGTTCGACCACCAGGATGCCGGATTTCACCTCGGCATGCTTGAGGGCGACATCCGTCAGGGCCTCGATGTCCAGCCCAGGAGCGACCTCAATGATCTGCGCCGCCATGTTGGAGCGCGGCAGGCTGCCGCGCATCCAGGTGCCCAGATAGCACATCGTCTGCGGCTGCAGCTGATCGATGAAGATGAAGGACCTCAGCTCCGCCATGTCATTCCTTCAAGGCAGCCCGCAATTCCTCGACGATGATCCGGCGGATCTCTTCCCTCATCGCATCGTCGTCCCTGCGTCGGGGCGACGAGGGTGCGCCGAGCGGCTCGCGTCGCGTTTCACCGGGCACGCCGTCCGATGGCGCCTTCGGCAACGGCCCCTGCAGGTGCATCCTCGCGGTCTCGAAGGCAGCCATCGCTTCGCCTGGCTCGCTCGAATGAGCGATCCGCGTCCAGTGCACGAGATGCTGCGGGCCGATGTTCTCGCCGATCGAAGAGCGACCGAAGTATCCCGTTCCCACCGTGAAGCTGGGCGCAAGGTAGGTTCCGTAGCCGGCCGCGCCCTGGCTGCAAGGCGCATTCACGACAACGCGGTAAGCCTCCACGGTGGAGCCGAAATCCAGGATCGTCTGCGCATTGCGGCTGTGGATCGCGGCAGAATGGCCGGCGCCCGAACTGCGAAGCAGTGCGCGCGCCTGGGCGATCGCATCCTTGATGGTCCTTGCGACATAGTACCCGAGCACCGGGCACAGCTTCTCGCGCGACAGCTTTTCGCCGAAGCCGATGGTCTGTATCGGCGCCACAAGGATCCGCGTCTTCGGCGGGACCTTGAATCCCGCTTCCGCCGCCACCCATGCCGCGTCGCGGCCCACCGACTCGACGTTGAAACCGCGTTCGTGGAAGAGGTAGCGGCGCAGGAGGTCACACTCGTCCTCGGAGCAGATGTGTGCGCCCGCCTTTTCCAGCTCGCGGACCAGCGATCCGGCAATCGATTCGACGGCGATCAGCACCGACTCGTTGGTGCAGAGAATGGAATTGTCGAACGACTTCGACTCGACAATCCTTTCGGCGGCCTTCCTGAGGTCGGCGGTATCGTCGACCACGACCGGCGCGTTGCCGGGGCCGACGCCGATTGCCGGATTGGACGAGGAGTAGGCCGCCCGCACCATCGCGTTACCGCCGGTGGCGAGGATGACGTCGGTCTTGTCCGAGCGCATGTACTCCTCGATCAGCGGAATGGTCGGCCGTTCCACGACCTGTATCGCGGCTTCCGGAGCGCCGGCCTCTTCCGCCACCGATGCGAGATAGCGGGCGGCATGGACGCAGCATTCGCGCGCCGCCGGGTGCGGTGACAGGACCACGGCGTTGCGCGTCATCAGCGAAATCAGCGTCTTGAAGTTGACGGTGGCGATGGGATTGGTCGACGGCGTGAGCGCGAACACGACGCCGGCAGGCCGCGGCAATTCGACGATGCGCCGGTCGGCGTCGATCCGCGGATTGACGAAATCCCAGGATCGATAGTGATCGGCCAACGGCTTCGAGGTGAGGCGGTTCTTGATCGTCTTGTGCTCGACCACGCCGAAGCCGGTCTCGCGCACCGCCCATTCGGCATAGAAGGCCGCCTTCTCCTCGGCCGCCTCGGCCACCGCGTCGACAATCCGCTGGGTGTCCTCCCGGCCGTACCGCCGGAATGTCTCGCTGGCCCAGCGGGCCCGCTCGAGAACGATTTCCGCTGTCGAGCGACGGGCAGCGGGCGTATCGGAAATGTCGACCAGGGTGCGGATCTGCGGGTCCATCAGACTGCGCGCCTCCTGGTTCCCATGACCTCCGCGCTTGCCTTGCCGATGGCGACCTCCACCCGCCGCAGGAGGTCCTCGCACAGCGACTGGGTCATCAGGATGCCCGGCTTGAACTGCAGCACGCGCGGGTCGAGGGTCGAGAAGATCGCCCACACACCGTTCTCGTAAAGATGACGCATGACCGGCTTGGCGCCTTCGGGATGGTTGAACTCCAGGCCCATCACCACCCCGTGCTGGCGGATGCCGACGAAGAAGTCCGGATAGAGATCGCGTATCTCGTCGAGGCCGGCGCGAATGAAGTCGGAGACGTAGCGGACCGTCGAGACGACCTCCGGGCGCTGGCAGATCTCCAGCACTTTCATCGCGACGATGCAGCCGATCTCCGCGCCACCCGCGGTGGACATGTGGGCAAACCCGTCTTCCTCGAGCCAGCCACCGTGGCGTTCGGAGACGACGCAGCAGGCAATGGGATAAAGCCCGCCGGTGATGCCCTTGCCGGTCACCAGGATGTCGGGTTCGACGCCGTACCGCGTGATGCCCCACATGGCGCCGGTCCGCATGAGCCCGGTCTGGACCTCGTCGGCGATGTAGAGCGAACCATACCGTTCACAGAGCTTCTTGACGCCCGGCAGGTAACCCTCCTGCGGCATCGGGAAGCCGTAGGTCGCCGGTATCGTCTCCATGATCACGGCGGCGACGTCGCGGCCGCGCAACGCGTCCTCCATCGCGTCGAGGTCGTTGAACGGCACCTGGATGAACTCGCCCTCGCGGTCCTCCGACAAAAACAGCTTGGAGAACCGCGGATCGCCGGTCTTGACCGCAAGGCCGGTGTGGCCGTGGTAGGCCTTGATGATCGAGACGATCCGGCGACGCTTGGTCGAGTGCCGCGCGGTCTTCAGGGCGAGGTCGATGGCCTCGGCACCGCCGGCGCCATACATCGTGTAGGTCAGGTCGCCCGGGGTGCAGGCGGCAAGCGCTTCGGCCAGCGCGGTGCGCGCCAGCGAGGGGAAGTGGTGGTTCCCCATGTCGAAATGCCGGGTCGCGGCGTTCATCACCTCGACCAGCTCGGGATGGCGGTGCCCCAGGTTGTAGGTGCCGCCATTGAGATGGACGTCGTACAGCCGACGGCCATCCATGTCGTACAGGAAGTAGCCCTCGCGACGATCGATCACGAGGTCGACGCCCGCCTCCTGCCAGAACCGGGTCTTCCCGGGGTTCCAGAACGCTTTCGAGCGTTCGAGAAACTCTGCCTTCTCGATCACTGACCGCTCCCTGCTGCAATCCTCTTAGAAGGGATCGCCGTCAGACGCTTGACAGGTCACCGGAGCAACTTGACATCGCGCATCGGGGATCAGGCGAAGCGACTGAGGTAGTCTTCCGCAAGCTCACAGGACACTCTCGTGAAATGCGGGGCCTGTTCCTGGGCCAGGTCCGTTTCGCTGTGCGAGCCGATCCACGCCAGCAGGCACATACGACGCAGCATCACGAACGTCGGGATTTCGTCCACGTCGGCCTTCGGAAGGTCCCGGACGGTGCGATAGCCGCGCAGCCAGGCATCGATGAGGTTGGGGACCTGGGGATTGTCCTCGATGAACGACAGTGCGGTTGCGACGTCGTACATGAACCAGCCGAATCCGGAGTCGTCGAAATCGATGACGCGCGTCTCGTCGCCGTCGATCAGCAGGTTGGCGAGCCGGATGTCGGCGTGGATGAGGTTGTAGCGATCGGGCGCCTTCCCATACGCGGCAAGCCGGCGGCGTATCACGTCCTCCTGGCGCTGCAGGATGGCTTGTGCCTCGCGGTCCATGTTCGGGGCCTCACGCCAGTCGCCCCAGTTCGGCGTCGCGCCGATGGTGTGATCGAAATCCCAGATCAGGCGCTCGAAGTTGTCTGGCCGTTTCCAGCCCATGGCATGCAGATGCAGGCGGGCCGAAACCGCGCCCAGCCGTTCGAACGGCTTCGTCAGGTCCTGGCTTTCGTCCGGTTCGACCCCTTCGACGAACTCGAACATCACCATGTACCGCGGCCGTGGCAGCCCCGGGACCTGGCCACGCTGGATGAGATTGCCGTCGCGGCCGGGAATGGCGGGCGGCGTCTCGACGCCGCCCTCCTCGCGCAACGCCTTCATCCATGCCAGCTCGCAGGCGATCGCGTTGCGGGTGTGATAGTCCTCGCGGTGAATGCGCAGGACCGTTCGCCGCCCGGAGGTCATCTCCACCAGGTAGGTGGCGTTTTCCGACAGGTTGATCAGCCGGGTGGTGGCGCCGTCCTCGACATCCCAGAGCGGCAGCGAGGCATCCGCGAGCCGGGCGAGATTGTCGAGAAGCGCCGCATGGTCCTCCGCGGGCGGTGGCTGGGTATGGGTATCCATGACGTTTTCCTCGTCCTGCACCGATCCGGGGCGCATCAGGCCTCGGCCAGTGCCTCGATCGATTCGGGCAGTATCTGTCCGCCGTCGACGACGAGCGTCTGTCCGGTGATGTAGCCCGCTTCATCGGTGGCGAAGAACAGCGCCGCGTTGCCGATGTCCTCGACGGCACCCAGCCGCTTGAGCGGGATGGAAGCCGCCATCGTGTCCAGGTATTCCTGACCCAGCCCCTCGAGCCCTTCGGTGATGATGTTGCCGGGCATGACGGCGTTGATGGTGATGTTGTACCGGGCCAGTTCCATGGCCGCCGTCTTCAGGAACCCGAGCTGGCCGGCCTTCGAGGCGGCGTAATGGGTCCAGCCGGGATAGCCGGTGATCGGACCGGTGATCGACGAGGTGATGATGATGCGGCCCTTGCCGCGGCGCTGCATCGCCGGGACCGCCGACCGGACCGAGAGGAACGTGCTCTTCAGGTTCGTGTTCAGGACGTGGTCCCAGTCATCCGGACCCATTTCGAGTAATTTGGTCTGCGGAAAGATGCCGGCATTCGCACACAGGATGTCGAGGCCGCCGAACTCGGCTTCGGTGCGCTCGACAAGGGCCTCGATCTGGTCGGGTTGGGTGACGTCACATGCACACCATGCCGCCTTGCCGCCGGCTGCCTTCAGTTCGTCGACCGTGCGTTCGGCATCGGCCTGGCCGCGGGCGGCGATCATCACGTTCGCGCCGGCATTGGCGAAGACGCGGGCGATTCCCTTGCCGATGCCCTTCGAACCGCCTGTAACGATGGCAGTACGGCCGGCGATAGACTTGAACATCAGTACCTCCTTGGGGTTCGTGCGACATTAATCGGATGAAACGGCGCCGGCGCGCCGGCTCATCCACCAGGAAACTCCAATGACGATGACGGTGAGTACGGCCGAGGCGGCCACCATCAGGGTGCCGACCGCCGGCACCAGCGGCGAGTAGCCGGAGACCATCTTGGCGTAGAGCCATTCCGGCAGCGTGGAGTCGGCGCCGGTGGTAAACAGCGACAGCGGGAAATTGCCCCACGACAGCAGGAATGCGAACGCGCCGGCGGCGACCACGCCGGGCCACAGAAGCGGCAACGTGACCTCGCGGAGCACCTGCCAGCCGCTTGCGCCCATGTCGCGGGCTGCCTCTTCCAGCGCCGGGTCGAACCCGAACGCGCGGATGGCGATGATGAGCGTCGCGATCGGCGCGATCCATACGAGATGGGCGACGATGGCGGTGTGCCAGGTCGGGATGATGCCCACCGCGTTGAACCACATCAGCAGGGCGAGCCCGAGCACCGCCTGCGGGAAGAAGATCGGCAGCAGGATGAACTTCTGGAAGACGCCGCGGAAGCGCCAGCGGTAGCGGGCGAAGGCGAGGGCGCCGAAGAAGCCAACGATGACGGCGATCACGGTGACCGAAACGGCGATCTTCAGCGAGGTCAGGGTGAACTCGCGGACGGTGTAGGACGTGACCGCGTCGGCGTACCAGTCGGCGGTGTAGCGCTTGATCGGGAACGAGAGGTACCGTGCCCTCGAGAACGACGCGAGGGTGACCGCAAGGATCGGCAGGTACAGGAAGGCGAGTATCAGGCCCCCGTAGACGTAGTAGGCAAGGCGCTCGGAGCGGGATCGTGTCATCGCTATCTCCGCCCCATGATCCCGTCGAGGTCGATGCGCGACAGGGCGACGAACGCCAACGCACCGATGATCGCGATCAGCGATACCGACAGCGCCGATCCCAGGGGCCAGTTCTGGCCGTAGGTGAACGCCCGCTCGATCTCGTCGGCGATGACGATGACGGCGCGGCCGCCGAGCAGCTTGGATTCGGCGATCGCCCCGGCGGCGAGGACGAAGGTCAGCAGGCAGCCGACGACGATGCCCGGCATCGCGAGCGGAAGATCGATCTCCCACAGGATCCGCCACCGCGATGCGCCGAGATCGCTCGCCGCCTGGCGCACCTCCTCGGGGATCATTGCCAGTCCCTGCAGCAGCGGAAACAGCATGAACGGCAGGTACACGTAGACGAGACCGAACACGATGATCGGCGTGTTGTAGGTCCAGCCCTCGAGGACGATCCCGGTCCACGACTGGACGTAGCCGCCGATCAGCCCCCCCTTCATCAGGGTGAGCACCCAGCCGTACAGCCGGATGTTCTCGGACACGATCAGCGTCAGCACGATGGCGATGACGATCACCAGGGAGAAGCGGCCGAAGACCCTCGTCATCGCGTGGGCGAGCGGATAGCAGACGAGGAACAGGATCGCCGTCGCGAGCGCGGCCATGGCCAGCGACCAGGCGAGCGAACGCCAGTAGCCCTGTTCGACGAACACGCGATAGGCCTCGAACGTGGGCGAATGGGCGAACGTGAACACCCGTTGCGGCATGATCGAGAACACCGCGATGACGACCAGCGGCGCAACGAAGATCAGGACCATCAGGACCGTCATCGGCAACGATGACAGCAAGCCCTGACGTGCCTCCAGCCGGTCCATCTCAGCCCTCCAGGTCGTCGGCGAGCAGATGGGTCGAGGCGAGGTCGAAGCCGAGCCGGAGCTCGCTTCCGCCGTTGCCGGCAAGCTGGTCGTCGCGCAGTTTCTCGACGGTGATGGAACGGTCGCCGACGAGGACGTCGTAGTGAATGCGCGAACCGAGCTCGAAGGTCTCGCGCAGCTGGCCGGTCATGGTGCAGTCGGCATGCTGGCCGGCGGCCAGGAACCGGACCGACTCGGGGCGGACCATGAGCAGCGCGCGCTCGCCCTCGGCGAGGCCGAGGCTGCCGTTGGCCACCGTGATCGGCAGGTCGACCCCACGGAAGCCGCCGTTGCCGTCGCCTTCCACCCGGAACAGATTGACCTCGCCCATGAACTCGGCGACGAACCGGGACCGGGGCGCCGCGTAGATCTCGGCTGCCGTGCCGACCTGAGCGATGCGGCCGGCGCGCATGATCGCGATGCGGTCGGACATCACCATCGCCTCCTCCAGCGAGTGGGTGATGTAGACGAACGTCCGGCCGGTGCGGCGGTGGAGCTCCTTGAGCTCCTTCTGGAGCTCCTTGCGAAGCCGGTAGTCGAGCGCCGACAGCGGCTCGTCGAAGAACAGGATCTGCGGGTCGAACGCCAGCGCGCGGGCGAGCGCGACGCGTTGCCGCTCGCCGCCGGAGCACTGGGTGACGCGCTTGCCGTAGTAGTTTCTCGGCAGCCGCAGGAGATCGAGAAGCTCCAACGCGCGGGCCTGCCGGTCAGCCGGCGGCACCCCCTTGATCTTCAAGGGAAACTCGATGTTCTGCCCGACCGTGCGATGGGGGAACAGCGCCAGCGACTGGAACACCATGCAGGTCGGCCGCCGGTTGGCCGGGACGTGGTTGATGACCTCGTCGTGGAGATAGATCCGACCTTCGGTCGGCTCGTCCATGCCGACCAAGAGGCGGATCATCGTCGTCTTGCCGGATCCGGACGGTCCGACGATGGTGAGGAACTCGCCCTCCCGGATATCGAGGTCTATTCCGTCTATTGCCGTAAAATTGCCGAAGCGCTTGCTGACGCTGTCGAGTCGCAGCACGACCTTGGACGACATTCGTGAAACCCCAGGACAACGCCCCCGGTGCCGCGGAAGCTACAATGCGGGTGAACGGCGCACTTGCAGAGGGAAGGGGCCGGACGTGATCGCGGGCGTCGCGGCCCCTGCCGGATCAGCCCCGCCGAGCGGCGTTGTAAATCTCGATCAGCCGGTCATAGTCGGCGACAACGCCGTACTCGACGCAGCGGTCGATGTCCTCCTCAAGTTCGCTCCACTGGATGGCCTCGAGTTCCTCCTCGTCAAACTTCTCCATGACGTCCTCACGCCCCATCTGCGACACGGGGTTGTACGTTCCTTCCGAGAAGGCCACCGCCTTGCAGATGTCGGGTTCGTTGATGAAATGGAGGAAGTCCTCGGCGAGGGGACTGGGGTTGGGGTTGTTGACGAGTGACGTCAGTTCCACCCACACGATCCCGCTCTTGCCGTCCACCGGGCCGGAACGCGGCGTGATGGCCCGCACCTGCGTCTGGCCGTCATAGCGGGCTGGAGAGGCCGTATAGACACCGCCGGTGAAATAGGCGTCGATCTCGCCGTTGATGAGCGCGGTATTCATGGTGACGAGATCTTCGCTGGCAAGGGTCGCCCCGCCGAAGATCTGCCTGGCGACCTCCTCGAAGCGGGATTCGCCGTCATCCGGCATCGGTTCGAACGGATTGAGGTCGGCCGCCATGCACATGTGCATGATGTTCCAGTTGTCGTAGGTCAGCACCCCGTATTTCTTGTTCATCGACGGGTCGAGGAACAACTTGAAGCCCTGATCCTCCGCCATTTCCTGCGAGATCTTCTCGGTGTTGACCACGAACGAGAAGGGGCCGAAGCGCTGCACCATCCCGAGCAGGTGCTCGCCGGATTCGTCGTACGCCAGCGGGTAGTTCTGGAATGCCGGAAGCATGTCCTTGAAGTAGCCCTCGAACGCAGCCTTATCCATCGGCCGGATCAGGCCCTCCGGGTACATCCGCTGGCGTGCCCACGGCTGGTTGACGTTGATCAGGTCCCAGACGTTGACTTCGCCGGCGCGCAGCTTGTTGATCATGTCGGGATCGGAGGTGCCGCTTTCGGCGCGAACCGTGGCGCCCGGATGCCTTTCCCGGAACGGGCCCAGCACCTGATCGGTGTTGTAGCCCTCCCAGCACAGGATGTTCATTTCGTTTTCCCGCTGTGCCCAGGCACTGCGCGGCAATCCCATCGCGCTGACACCTGCCAGAGCGGCAGTTCCCTTCAGGAACGATCTGCGGTCAGCCATTCTCCTCCTCCTCCCAGCTATCGGGCGACAGGCAACACGTTGCGCCGCGGTCGCCAACGTGAGCTCCGTGCCAGAACCCGATAGTATCGAAGGAAGGCGGGCGGACGGCTTGACAGTAGCCGACACGATCTTGACATCGCGCCGGCGGCGTGGCCGGCGGGAGTGCGGTCACGCCATGGCACGATCCCGCTCGGCGGCCGCCCGCCGGTATCTCTGTGGCGACATGCCCGTCCACAATCGGAACGCGCGACTGAAGGCGGACAGCTCCGAATACCCGAGCGCAAGGGCAGCCTCGGTGAGGCTTATGTCGGGATCGGCGACATAGCGCAGGGCGAGTTCCTGGCGCGCGGCCCGTACGATGTCGTTGAACGAGGCACCGTGTTCCTTGAGCCGTCGCTGCAAGGTGCACGGCGTCATGCCGAAGCGCTCTGCAACGCCCTTCAGCGTGGGCGCATTCGGCGTTCCCAGTTCCAGTTTCACATGGTGCCGCAAAAGCTGGACGAAATCCTGCGGCACCGCCCGGCTGGCGCGCCGGTGGGCGAGATATTCCGAAATGAGAACATGCAGATACGGGTCGGCGTTGGGCATGATGGTGTCCGCATCGGACTTGCGGAGCGCAATGGCATTGGCGCGCTGGGAGAAGATGACTGGGGCGCCGAAACGGCGCTCGTGTTCCGCCGGATCAAGCGGTGCGGAATGCTCGAAATGTATCTCCAGGGGCCGCCAGTCCCTGCCCAGTCCATGCCTGAGAATGTTGAGGAACATCCCGAGTGACAGTTCGGCGTCCTGCCGACGCGAAGGGATGCGCTTGTCGATGATCTGATAGGAGAGCCATAGAAGCCCGTCATCTTCCGACAGCGTGAGTATGCTGTTGTCCTGGTGAGCCGGGAAGTACCGCACGAGATTGGCCAGCGCGGAGAAGACGGTAGGTGAATTTATCGCGACGTAGCCGATCGGACCGAGACGCTGGGGGGCGAAATCATCGCCGAACCGCAGTCCGAAATTGTCGTTTCCCGTCTGCCTGGCCGCTTCCTCGAACAGCGCGCAGAACTGCGTCAGATCGAGCTCGTTATAGGGGCTCTCCAAGATCCGCTCGTCTATCGAGGCCCTGGCGAAGATCGCGCCGACGTCTCCATGGTCGCGGGCGATCGCGTCCGCCACGCCGTTGGCGGCCGCCGCCAGAACCTTCGGCGGCAAGAACTCGGAGATATCTGAATTCCCGGACATCTACTCTTCCCTCGAGGTGTCGCGGGTCTCTCGCTACAGGGCCACAGGGACGGCCTGCCTCCCATCCCTCGACACCGTTATCTGCTTACGATCTTTTGCATCATTATAGACAAGCTCCGCTCCGGTGTCATGATGCGCCACCGACCGGTGCCTCGGGAAGGTTCCCCCGGCGACGGCCGGGGACCGGTTCGGTGTTCGAGCAGCCCATGCCCTCTGGCCGGAGGCGGCTGGGCGCCGCAGCACTCCCACAACCGTGGCATGAATTCCTGCTCGCGCCGCTCGTACCCCTCCCGATTGTTGAAGGCGGGGGGCTTTGTTATCGTGCACATGTGGCAGGCAACCCCGGTGGTGCTCGCCTGACGGGAATCACCGGAAGCAAGCTGCGGCATTCGGCGATTTGCCAAACATTCACGTGGTTCCGCCGGGCTGGGCCGTGGGAGCGGGTCCGGCAACGCTTCGGGACATCCGCAACGTGGATCGGATGGTGAACACCGATAGCAACAATGGGGTGATCTGGGAGGATCATCCATTCCGGGGGGTTGAGGATACTCCTCGGGAGTGCGAGAGGGAGGAACGGGAATGAAGGATCTTCGGCTGACGCGTCGCCGTATGCTGGTCGGCGCGGGCAACATCGTTGCGGCGGCGGCCCTGACGGCGTCACCGCACTGGCGGGCGCTGGCTCAAGACGCAAAGGAGATCACCGTCGGGTTCATCTACGCGGCCACCCGCAACGACTACGGCTGGAACCAGGCCCACGCGGTGGCTGCCAAGAAGATCGCGGAACTGCCCGGAGTGTCGCTGGTCGAGCAGGAACGTGTCCCGGAGACGGCCGAGGTCGTCAGGGTGATGGAAAGCATGATCCAGCTCGACGGGGCGAAGGTCCTGTTCCCGACGTCCTTCGGCTTCTGGCCGTTCATCCAGGAGCTGGCACCGAAATATCCGGATGTCCTGTTCGTTCACGCGGGAGGCCTGTGGAAGGAAGGCGATGCGATCAACACGATCGGCTACCGCGGCTACATGGAGGAACCCCACTATCTTTGCGGCATCGCGGCCGGGCGCATGAGCAAGACCGGGAAGCTCGGGTTCATCGGTTCGAAGCCCCTGTACTTCATATTCAACAACTGCAACGGCTTTGTGATGGGCGCGCGGTCGGTCAATCCCGAGGCCACCTGCCAGGTCGTCATTACCGGTGACTGGGACAATCCCGTCAAGGAAGCCGAGACGGTGAACGTGCTCGCCGACCAGGGCGTCGACGTGATCGTGGCCAATGTCGACAGTCCGAAAGTGGCGATCGAGACAGCGGAACGGCGCGGCATCTACAGCTGCGGCTACCACACCGACCTGAGCGACCTGGCGCCGGAAGGCTTTCTCACCGGAGCGGAGTGGAACTGGGCCAAGGGTGGTGATTTCGTCCAGGCCTGGCAGACCGGTGGGGAGTATCCCAACCTCTACCGTGGCGGGTTCCAGCGCGACATGGTGAACATCAGCCCGTTCGGAAAGGTGGTTCCCGATGATGTTCGAGAGGAGGTGCTGGCCGCCAAACAGGCGTTCGTTGACGACACCCTGAAGCTCTACAAGGGACCCCTGCGCGACAACCAGGGGAACGAGGTGCTCGCAGAGGGGCAGGAGATCGCCAACGACGACAACGAGTTCAAGCTCTCCGTGAAGTGGCTGGTCGAGGGCGCGATCGGCGAGACCGGTCTGCAGTAGTTGGTGCGGAAGTCGACCTCCCGGATCATCGGGTGAGTGAGTTCCCCGCATGACCAACCGTTCCGAGGCGGACGATGTTGGCCGTCACTCGCTGTCCAGTGCCCATGGTGCTTCGCGCATGGCGCTGGTGACAATGCTCGCGCCCTCGGCTCGCGGCTTCGAAGCGTTGATCCTTTCGCTCGGCGCCCTCGTGGTCGCGCTCGTGCTGTTCGGGATCTTCGCGGCGATGACGGGTGCTGATCCGATTGCCGTCTACCGGACGCTCTGGCTGGGGGCGTTCGGTACGCGGTTCTCGATCGAGAACACGTTGACGCTGGCCGCCCCGCTCATGCTAACGGCGCTGTGCACCCTGATCCCGGCGCGACTGGGGCTCCTGGTCATCGGAGGGGAGGGAGCTCTCGTTGTCGGCGGCCTTGGTGCGGTGCTTGCGGGCGCGCTGCTTACCGGACTGCCGTGGCCGGTGGGTACTCTGGCGTGTTTCATCAGTGGCGCCGCGGCCGGAGCCCTGTGGATCGGCTTTGCCGGCGCGCTGAAACACTGGCGCGGTGTCAACGAGACGATTTCGACCCTTTTGCTGAACTACATCGCGATCGCCGTTCTCATGCATCTCGTGAGCGGGCCGATCCGCGACTTCGCCGTTACGCTGAAGGCGCAGAGCTGGTCGATATCGCAGAGCTACATGATCTCCAACATCCCCGGCTGGTCGGTACACTGGGGGCTCGTGATCGGGATCGGCGTGTGCATCGTCATGTTCCTGATCCTGCGCTACACGGTGCTGGGATTCTCCATCGACGTTGCTGGCGGCAACGTGCGTGCCGCCGAGATGGCCGGGCTGCCGGTGGGTCGCCTGGTGCTGCTTGCGTCCTGTCTTGGCGGTGCGGCCGCAGGGTTGGCGGGAGCAATCGAAGTGGTCGCCGTGCACGGCGCGGTGAGCGAGTCGCTGGTCGTGGGGTTCGGCTACACCGGTATCCTGGTGGCATTTGTCGCACGCCAGAATCCGCTGGCCGTCATCGTGGTGGCGCTTGTGCTCGGCGGCATTTCGGCGAGCGGCGGCCTGTTGCAGCGGCGCTTCGACATGCCCGATGCGGCGACCGTTGTCCTGCAGGGCCTGATCTTCCTGTGCGTGCTTGCCGGCAACGCCCTGTCCGGCCGCATTGTCAGAACAGGTGGCAATTGACATGGAGTTCATTGCAGCGGGCTGGTGGGGCGTACTGATCGCGGTCGTCGGGGGCGCGGTCCGGGTATCGACGCCGTACCTGTTCATCAGCCTTGGCGAGACGCTGACAGAGCGAAGTGGCCGCGTCAACCTGGGCCTCGAGGGTACCCTTGTCCTTGGCGCGATGACGGGTTTCGCCGTCTGCTATCTCACCGGTTCTCCGTGGCTTGGCGTGCTGGCAGCTGGCTTCGCAGGCGCATGCATGGGAATTCTGCACGCGATCATCTGTTCGCTGCCGCGCGTCAACGACATTGCGGTAGGCATTGCGCTGTTCATCTTCGGCACCGGGCTCGCCTTCTATCTTGGCAAGCCTTTCATCCAGCCACGCGCACCGATGTTGCCGGCCATTCCTCTCGGCGCGTGGTCCGACAGCCCGGCAATCCGCTCGGCTCTCGAAATCAGTCCGCTCTTCATCATCGGCATCGCGATTGCGTTTGGCCTCCGCTGGGGCCTCAAGAACACGCGGTGGGGCCTGTTGCTGCGCATGGCCGGTGACAGCGAGGATGCCGCGCTTGCGCTTGGCCGTTCAGTGAACACGATCCGCCTCCTGGCCACCACGGCAGGCGGCTTCCTGTCGGGAATCGGCGGTGCGTTCCTCTCGCTCTACTACCCCGGTAACTGGAACGAGGGCCTGTCGAGCGGGCAGGGCCTGATGGCGGTGGCGCTGGTCATCTTCGCGCGGTGGGACCCGGTGCGCTGCTTCTGGGCATCGCTGCTGTTCGGCGGTGCCTCGGCGCTCGGGCCCGCGGTGCAAACCGTTGGCATCACCCAGGGGTATTACCTGTTCAACGCGGCACCCTACGTGCTCACCCTGATCCTGCTGATCTATTCCTCGTCGCCCACTCAGATGCTGGCGGGCGCGCCCAGGGAGCTCTCGATCTCGCGATGACCGGGTCAGTTGAACAGTCTCCTCCCACGGTCGAAGCGATCGAGATTTCCAAGCGGTTCGGCAGCGTTCTAGCGCTGGATCGTGTTTCCGTACGCTTCGAAGCGGGCAGACTGCATGCCCTCCTGGGAGAGAATGGCGCCGGCAAGAGCACCCTGGTGAAGTGCCTGCTCGGATACTATCGCCGCGACGAAGGTTCGGTCGTCGTTGACGGCACGCCACAGCCGGTATCGCAGCCGCGCGAGGCCCATGCGCTCGGGATGGGGATGGTCTACCAGCACTTCACCCTCGTCGAGCCGATGACGGTTGCAGAGAACCTGATCCTGTCACGGGCCCACGTGCCGGCGATCGTCGACTGGCGGGCGGAACACGAGGCGTTGCGCGAGTTCATGCGCGGCATGCCGTTCCAGCTTGATCCCGAGCATCCGGTGACGAGCCTTGCGGCGGGCGAGAAGCAGAAACTGGAAATCCTCAAGCAGCTCTATCTGCGGCGCCGGTTCCTTGTGCTCGACGAACCGACATCCGTGCTCACACCCGACGAAGCAGACGAAGTCCTCGGCGAGATGCGCCGTCTCGCCGACGAGGGCAGGCTCAGCGTGGTGCTCATCACCCACAAGTTCCGCGAAGTCCTGAGCTTCGCGCAGGATGTCACCGTGCTACGGGACGGCCGCGCCGTCGCTACCCGTCGGATCGAGGATACCTCGCGGGAGGAACTGGCGAACCTGATGTTCGGAAAGACAGCGGTCAGCTCCGGTCCGGTTACCCGCGACACCGTAAAGGGAGAGGTCTATCTCGACATCGACAACCTGTCCGCGCTCAGCGACCGGGGAACGCTGGCGGTGGACGGTGCCAGACTCGCGGTACGATCCGGCGAGATCGTCGGCGTTGCCGGCGTATCCGGCAACGGCCAGAAGCAGCTCGTGGAGGTTCTGGCGGGTCAGCGGCCGGCTGCCGGCGGGGAGATCCGGGTCGCAGGTGTTCCCTACCATCACACCCGCCGGGAGATACAGCGTCACGGAGTTCGCCTGCTCACCGAGGAGCCGCTCGCCAATGGCTGCGTGCGTGCGATGTCGGTGATGGAAAACCTCATGCTGAGGCAGTACGACCGGCCGCCGGTCGCTGCCGGACCGCTGCTGCGGCGCAGCGTGATGCGGCGGCTGGCAACGGACCTCATCGAGCGCTACCGGATCAAGACCCCGTCGCCGGCGGCGCGGATAGACAATCTGTCAGGCGGCAACGTCCAGCGCGTCGTGCTGGCGAGAGAGCTTTCGCGGGACGTTCGCCTGCTCATCGCGCAGAACCCGTGCTTCGGACTGGACGCGGCCGCAGCCGATGAGATCCGCGGCCAGATGACCGCAGCCCGCAATCGCGGGGCCGCCATCCTCCTCATCAGCGAGGATCTCGACGAGATCCTGGAACTTTCGGACCGCATCCTGGTGATGTCCGGTGGACGCATCGTCTACGAGGTAAGCCGGGATGCCGCCGATCGGTATGAGATCGGCCGACACATGGCCGAAGGCCGTAAGGACCACGCAGCATGAGCACGCAATTCGAATCGCTGCTGATACGCGGTGGCCGCGTCCTGCGCGGCGATCTCGCCACCACGGCGGAAGCCGATCTTCTCGTCGAACGCGGCTGGATCGCTGCGATCGAACCCGCCGGCACGATAACGCGCGAGGGCAGACAGGTATTCGACGCCTCGGACCGTCTGCTGATCCCGGGGCTGGTCAACGCCCACACACATGGCCACGGCGCGCTGGCCAAGGGCCTGATCGGTGATCGCGTACCGCTCGAGGTTTTCCTGAATGCCAACGGTGCCGTGAACGGCAACCGGACGGTCGAGGACAAGCGGCTGACGGCGAAGCTGTCGGCGGTCGAGCTTGTCCGCAAGGGGTGCACGGCGTGCTACGACCTGTTTGCCGAGTTCCCGGCCCCATCCCGCGAAGGACTAGACGCCGTGGCCGAAGCCTATGCGGAAGTGGGCATTAGGGCCGTCGTGGCGCCGATGATGGCCGACCGAACCCTGTTCGAGGCACTGCCGGGCCTGATCGAGTCACTACCGGACCCTTTGCGCCGGAAGGCCGAAGCCTTGAAAACGGCGCCCTACGAGGTGAGCCTCGAGGCCGCGCGCGACGTCCTCACGCACTGGAGTCACGACCGGGATCGGATCCGACCTGCGGTCGCGCCGACGATCCCGCTGCACTGCTCCGATGACTTCATGATCGGCTGCAAGCAGCTGGCCGCGGAGTTCGACGTTCCGCTGCAGACGCATCTTGCGGAAACGAAGGCCCAGGCGGTGCTCGGAACCAAGAGGTACGGGCGCAGCCTGACGGCACACCTGGAAAGTCTCGGCCTTATCGGCGCCGGCTTTTCCGCCGCGCATGGAATCTGGCTGGACGACGAGGACATGTCGCGCCTGGGCGCGGCAGGCGCCTCGGTCGCGCACAATCCGATGAGCAATCTTCGACTCGGGTCGGGCGTCGCCGCGGTGCGCCGGCTGCTGAGGGCGGGCGTCAACGTCGGCATCGGCACGGACGCGACCAATACGTCGGACGGGCAGAACATGTTCGAGGCGATGCGGCTCGCCGCCGGCCTCTCCCGCATCGCCGATCCGGATCCCTCCGCGTGGCTGAGCGTCGAGGAGGCATTTGCGGCCGCGACCACCGGCAGTGCGGCGATCCTCGGCTTCGATCGCGTGGGTCGGTTGGAGCCCGGCTGGCGGGCGGACATCGTCTTCCTCGATCTGGCCCATATCAACTACGTGCCCTTGCATTCACCACTGCGGCAGATCGTGTTTGCCGAGAACGGCGCGGCCGTGGCCTCGGTCATGATCGACGGGCGCATGATCCTGCAAGACGGGCAGCTGACGACGATCGATGAAGCGGGATTGAGGCGCGAAGTGGAGGCGGCGGCACAGAGGCTGGATGCCGCGAATGCGGCGGCCCGGGCGGAAGCGCATGCGCTGGCTGATCTCGTGGGATGCTTCTGTCTTGCGCATGCCCGTCAGGCGTGGCCTGTCCACCGGCGTCTGCCAGACGACCAGACGTAAAAGCTCACGCACAGAATCGGCACCAGCGACATATTCGCGATGGCGTCCGTCGCCCTCGTGGAGGGTGCGGCATGCCGACTGCGTGCTTTGACCTTTGACCGAGGTGCCACCACATCCCTGGGTGTTGATGGGCCGACGTCCTTCATTTCCCATATGCCAACTTCCCCCAGGATCGTGTCATGCCCCAGAAGCGGGAAACCTTCTTTGCCGTGACCGAAGTGCGGGTCGGCAAGCTGGCTCCGCTGGGAGCCACCGAGGTCCTCAGCGGCATCGACAAGAAGATCGTGCTAGGTCCGGTCACCGCCCGCGCGACCGGCCTGGACGGCGACGAACAGGGCGATCGCCGTCATCACGGCGGGCCCGACAAGGCGATCCACGTCTACCCGTTATCGCACTACACGCGGTGGGCTGCGGAACTGCCCGACCAGGCCGAACTGTTCCGGCCCGGAGGTTTCGGCGAGAACTTCGTCGTCGACGGCGTGACAGAGGCCGACGTCTGTCTCGGGGATCGATTCCGGCTTGGCGATGCCCTGCTCGAGCTCAGCCAGAGCCGTCAGCCGTGCTGGCGCCTGAATATCCGCTTCGGCAGAGCCGACATGGCGCGGCTGGTGCAGACCACTGGACGGACCGGCTGGTATTTTCGCGTGCTGGAGCCCGGTGAGATCACGGCGGGCGGGCCGGCAACGCTCGAGGCGCGCCCGCATCCGGAATGGACGCTTCAGCGTATCGCCCGGCTGCTTTACCACGACACGCAGAACGAAACCGAGCTCGCCGAATTTGCCGCCCTGCCGGATCTCCCCGAACGCTGGCGCCGGCTTGCGAAGCGTCGATTGTCAACACGCGGAACAGAAGACTGGACGTCTCGGATCGTCACCCCCGAGGGGGTAGCGCCGTAGCAGTCGTGCCGCACATGCTCACGTGTGGCGCGCGGAGCTACTTGCCGGACGCAAGTCGCTCGATGAGGTAGTCGCGCAGCACGACGGCCTGGTTGTGCTCGCGATCGCGGGCGCCGTAGAGAAGCGTCACCGGCCCTTTTCGGCACCATCGGAGGCACCGTTCCACGGCTTCCGAATTGGCATCCAGTTCGGCCCTGTAGCGGCGCCGGAATTCCTCCCATCTCGCGGGGTCATGGCCAAACCATTTGCGAAGCCCGGAGCTGGGCGCCACCTCGCGGATCCAGTCGTCATGCCCGAGTTCCGCTTTTGCAATGCCGCGCGGCCAGAGACGATCCACCAGCAGCCGCGCGCCGACCGACTGCGACGGGTCGTCGTGGACCCGCAGGATCCTGATCTCGGGTATCTTGCTCAAGGCAATTCGTCCGACAGCAGATCGAGCGTCTTGGTCGAATGGGCGAAGGCCGCGCCCGCCCGCATCTCGGCTGCCACCCAGATCGCCTCCATGATCTGCTCGGCGCTGGCACCCTCGCGACGGGCGGCCTTCACATGGCCTTCGATGCACCAGGGGCACTGGGTGACGTGCGCAACCGCAACCGCGATCAGCTGCTTGGTGCGGGTGTCCAGAGCACCATCGGCGAACACGGCCTTTGAGAATGCCTTGAAAGCGTCGTCTGCCTGGGGCGCCAGCGCATGTCTGCGTTCGGCATGGGCGCGAGTGGCTTTCGGGAAGCTGATGTCGGGCATGGCTTTCTCCGTAGGGCTGGCCGGTCTGACATGGAGACTAGTCGCGCCAGTAGTTGTTCGCCCGCGCGATCGTGGCGAAGTACGTTGCGACCACTCCGGATACGGTGATCAGGCTGTCCGGATCGTGCGCATAGGCCGGGCGCAGCTTGTGCAGCGTCTCGACGTCAGGCTGGGTGGTCTTGACCGCCTTGCGGGCCATCGCAACCGCGAGGTCGAACCCTTCTGCCGGCGTCTCCGTGACCAGCGTCGGCAGCCACGACTGCCCGGCCTCCTGCGCAATGGCCGGCGTGGCCGCAAACAGGAATGCCACCACGATCGGGACAACCATCCTGCGGAACATCACGAACTCCTTTCGCTGTTGACGGTGCGGGGCAAGGGCTGGCGCAGAAGACTTCAGGCGTTGCGCTCGAACGGCGGAAACAGGATCTCGTTTTCCAGGCGGATATGTTCGTGGAGGTCGTCGATGAATTCGCCGAGCCCTGCGTAGAGCGCGGTCCACTTGCGACAGGCCCCTTCGGGCAGGGCCAGGTCGCCCGTGATGCGGCGTATCTGCGCGACCTCGCCTTCGTGATCATCGTGGTCGGCGCGCATGGCGGCAATTCGGTCGGCTACGTCCGGCGATCCGCCCCGGCGTATCGCCGGGAAGAGAAGCAGCTCCTCCTTCTTCATGTGAACTTCCAGCTCGCCGATCAGTTTCCGGAGTAGCCCGGACAGCCCATTGGGCGCTGCAGGATCGTCGGCGTGTACCGTCTCGACCTGGGTGGCGAGCGCGGTGAGTTCCGGCAGCTGTTCGCGGTGGCGGACGTGATAGCGGGTTTCGATATGCCGGGTCAGGGCGGCCAGATCGTTGACCGGGGCAGCTTCGCTCATGGCATCCTCGTTGGTCGGCGGCGGTCGGGGACGTCGCCCGGAAGTCTGCCGGCGGCCGTCTCGACCGCCATGTGCAGCGAACGGGCAATGAGTTCGGCCCGCTCGATGACGTGGGCAGCCCCTGCCGGCGGGCAGGTTTCGTGCGCCGTTTCCCGGAACAGGGACAGCCAGCGCTCGAAGTGCTCCCAGGTGACCGGCAGGCGGGCGTGCTTGGGCATCGGCGCGCCGTGAAAGCGCCCGGTCATGAGGGCTACCGAGGACCAGAAGTCGACCATCTGAGCGAGATGCACATCCCAGTCCCGGACGCGCTCGTCGAAGATCGGGCCCAGCATGGCATCAGTGCGGACGCGGGCATAGAAGCGGTGCACAAGATCGGTCAATCGGCCATCGTCCAGGCCTGTCCGGGCCATCAGTTCGGCCGTTATCGCAGGTCTGGCAGAGCGGATCGGCGCGGGAGGTGTCGCTGCTTCAGTCATCTCGTCCTTCACGGGGTTTTGCCACTCGACCTGATCATGTTAATAGGCATGCGGAATACCAATTCGTCAAGGGACCCTGCATGCGACTGACGGCCTTCACCGACTATGGTCTGCGCGCCCTGATGCGGATGGCCAGCGCGCCGGGACAGCCGTTCTCGACTGCGCAACTGGCCGATGAGTTCGGTCTTTCGCGCAATCACCTGGCCAAGATCATGCAGCGGCTTGCGCGGGGCGGCATCGTCGCGACCCGCAGGGGCGGCGGCGGAGGTGCGGTACTTGCACGCAGGCCGCAGGACATCCGTCTAGGCGACCTCGTGCGCCTGCTGGAGGATGGCCAGGCGCTGGTCGAATGCCTTGCCGGCAGCGGCAACTGCACGATCGCCGGATGCTGCCGGCTGAAGGCGCGGTTGCGGGCCGCCGAGGCGGCGTTTCTGGCCGAACTCGATCGAACGACGCTGGCCGATATCGCACTTCCAGCGCCGGCCATGTCCCCAGTCGCTGCGGAGATGCAGGCAAGCACTCTGTAGGGCGCGACGGCGGAGACTGCAGGACGGCCTTGCCGCCACGGGTGGACGGTCGCGTCTGCGACCCCATCTTGGTGGGTGACGGTCGAGGTGCTGATCAATGCTGTTCGAGACACTCAAGCGACTGCTGTCCGGGGAAACAGGCGTCGGGCCGGACCAGTCCGACATCCGCCGGGCGGTCGCGGCGCTGCTGATCTACGCGTCGCGCATCGACGACGAGATCGACCCGGCGGAAGTGGCTGTGCGGGACCGGTTGCTGAAGGAAAAGTTCGACCTCGAGGATGGCGAGATCGCAACGCTCGTGATGGAGGCGGAGAGAGCCGAGGCGGAGGCGATCGACCTCTACCGTTTCACGCGGGCGATCAAGGACCGGTATGACCGCAGGCACCGCGGCCGGATCGTCGAGATGCTGTGGGAAGTCGTGCTTGCCGACGGCGTGGTCGACCCGCTGGAGGCGAACCTCGTCTGGCGCGTATCGGGCCTGCTCGGCTTCACCAGCCGCGAGAATGCGGAGCTCCGCCGCACCGTGAAGGCGCGCCTCGACAATTCGCACGCCGATCCGCCGGCCGACCTGTCCTAGCGGCGCCTTCGCGGCGGGGACATACAAGAATGACGCCGCACGCCAACCCGCCGCAAAGCTCTATGAAGGCGATTCTCGCAAGCTTGCGTGACCGCGCATCGAGCCCGCACCAAAGCAAGCCAGATTGAAAATTGTCGACAAAAGACGGTTGACAAATCGCACGGCGGCACGGAACGTATCGACCTGAACAGTGGTCTTGGAGGGCTGGCGTGAAGCTCCTGGCGGTCAATCCCAACATATCGGAAATCGTGCTCGACGTAATTGTCGCTGCTGCCAAGCGGGCGGCTTCGCCCGGAACGGAAATCATTGGTCTCCATTCGCCGAAGGGGACCCGGAACATCGACAGCGCCTACGGTGACTACATGAGTGCGCCGTACATGATCGAGGCGGTGCGGCGCAAAGTGGCGGAAGAGTCAATCGATGCAGTCGTGCTCTGCGGCTTCGGGAATGTCGGGATCTACGCGCTTCGAGAAGTGCTTCACGTTCCGGTCGTGTCCATTTCCGAGGCGAGCATGGCAATGGCGTGTACATTGGGGCACCGCTTTTCCACGCTGACCATGCTGGAGCAGTTCATTCCCTATCAACAGGACATCGTCCGCCTGTTCGGGTTCGAAGCGAAATGCGCCTCGGTGCGGGCAATCAACGTCAACGTCGAACGCGCAACCATCGAGCGCAAGCGCGTGCTGGCAGACCTGAAGGAGCAGGTGATGCTGCTCGTCGAGCAGGATCAGGCTGAGGTGGTAATCTTGGCTTGTGCGGGCTTGTGCGGCTACGATCGCGATCTCACCGAGGCCGCGGGTATCCCCGTCATTGACCCCGTGGTCGCGGGAGTGAAGATGGCCGAAAGTCTCGTTTCCATGGGACTCTCGCATTCCAAGGTCCGCAAGTTCGCAACTCCGCCGCAACCGCTCGAGGATTATCACCTTACGAACTGATTGCGGTCTGCGTCCGGCGCGTTGGCCAACCTCGACATGGTTCTTGAAATCGCTGGGTAATGGCGCTCGGATGCAGCACGGGGGCAAGCAGGATTCGGTCAGCATCGGCCAGGCCGATCCGTCACGAAGAAGGGGATGAATATGGGCAAACTGGACGGTCGCACAGCTCTTGTCACAGGTTCGAGTTCGGGCATCGGCGCAGGTGTAGCGGTCGCATTTGCCCGCGAAGGGGCAGACGTGGTGGTCAACTTTCCGACCCCGCGTCAGAAGGCAGAGGCCGAACAGGTTCGCGCACAAGTCGAGAGCGAGGGACGACGCTGCATCGCGGTGGAGGCTGACGTCACCGATGAGGCGGCAACGAAAAGGCTCTTCGAGGAGGCAAACGAATTCCTCGGCCGGATCGATATCCTGGTCAACAATGCCGGAATATCCGAGACGGCCCCGATCGAGAAGCTTTCCGCCGCATCCTGGGACCGAATGATCGCGGTTCACCTGCGCGGGCTCTTTCTCATGACCAGGCTGTGCCTTCCCGGCATGTATGAACGCGACCACGGAAAGATCATCAACACGGCATCGCAGCTGGCCTACATCGGCGCCCCGGGCTACGCGCATTACGTGACCGCAAAGGCCGGCATCATCGGGTTTACCCGGTCATTGGCACTTGAGATCGGGACGCGCAACATCAACGCCAATTGCGTCGCGCCGGGCGCGACCAATACGCCGCTCCTCGATAACGTTTCGCCGGAGCTGCTCGACCAGATTCGTGCCTCGATCCCGAAGGGACGATTCGCCGAGGTCAGCGATATCGTGCCTGCCTACGTGTTTCTCGCCTCAGACGAGGCCGCCTTCTTTCAGGGCCAATGCCTGAGCCCGAACGGCGGTGACGCCTTCCTCTAGGACGGAAAAGACAACGGAACCCAGGTAACAGGATTCGCAAGACCGCCGGATCTGTTGGAGGTCAGCTGCCAGCCGCTGTCCACGATTGTAGCGGCAGATGCCTGCGGAACCGGTGCCGGAGCAAGAGCGGTCGATATCAACCGCTTGGCGGACGCGTCGGCCGTGTCATGAACTTCAGCGGATGATCCGGCGATGACGCCGCCCCGACCTGCAGCCAATCGGCTGTGACGAAGATGTACGTGTCCGGCTACTACCGGATCGCCATTCGCGGCACCCACAGTGCGATGTCGGGGACATACATCAACAACACTGTCACCGCGATCATGATCCCGACGAAGGGCAATGATCCGACGATCACGTCGTTGATGCTCTTGCCGCCACCACGAACGCCCTGAACAACATAAAGGTTAAGGCCGACCGGAGGTGTGATCAGCGCAAGTTCGCAGACGATCACGATGAACACGCCGAACCAGACGGGGTCATAGCCGAGCGCGACGACGAGGGGGGTGGTAATCGGGATTGTCGTGATCATCATCGACAACGTCTCGAGGAAGCAGCCAAGGATGATGTATATCAGGAGCAACACCCACAATGTCGCGAGCGGTGATACTCCGAGATCTGTGATCCAGCGCGCTATGGCTTGCGGCAGACCGACCAGGCTGAAGACGAAGTTGAGGAAGAATGCTGCCACGATTATGAGCAGCAACATTGCGGTAGTCCGCAGCGTGGACTGAAACGCCTGGTGCAGCATCGCAATGGAAAACCGACCATAGAACATTGCCATGAGGACCACGGCAACGACACCGATCGCTGCGGCTTCGGTAGGCGTCGCCAATCCCGAGTAGAGGCTGCCCAGGACGACGAGGAAAATCACTACAGGAGGAACGAGGTCGAGGAGCAGCGACACGCGTTCGCGCCATGGCACGCTTGAATTACCTTCGCCCCGAAGCTGCGGCCACAGGGCGACGGCAGCGAAGATCAGTACCCCGAAGGCAGCAGTCATTATCAGGCCAGGAATGATTGCGGCGAGGAACAGCTGCCCGATCGAAGTGTTGGTGATTGCGCCGTAGAGGATGAGATTGATGCTGGGCGGGATCAGGATACCCAACGTTCCGCCAGCCGCGAGCGAGCCGAGCACCAAGCGTTCGTTATAGCCATGACGGGCGAAGGACGGCAGAGCCACCGTTCCGATGGTCGCGGCGGTGGCGACGCTAGAGCCGGACGTTGCGGAGAAAAGCGCACAGGCACCGATATTCGTATGCAGCAGTCCGCCGGGGATCGGCGACAGCCAGGCAGCGAGTGCCTGATACATTCTGTCGGCAATTCCGCTCCTCAGCATTATCTCGCCCATCAGGACGAAAAGCGGAATGGCGACCAGGATAAAGTCGTTGAGATTGCTCCAGGCAAGATCGCCAAAGCTCAGTACGACCGGCCAGCCGAGCAGGACAACCGCACCAGCCACCCCGAGAAGGAAGAGGACTGCCGCGATCGGAAGACCGAGCGCGGCAAGGGCCAGCAAAAAGACGAGATAGAGAAGGCCAACCCACACCATCTCGTTCATGAGACCAGCCTCTCTGTCGTTCCGCCTGAACCGCGAGCTTTAGCGCTATGAAGTTCCTCGGCAACTTCGGCCTCGATCGGCTTGGTACCGAAACGGCTATCGGCTTCCTTGCTGGCACCGGTGCAGAGAAGAACGGCACAGTGCACCGTCTGCGCGACGGCCATGACGGCAAACAGCGCCAAACCGGCAACCCATAATCCCTGCGGCACGACGAGCGGCAGGCCCAGTCCGGTGGAGGCGCTCGCAGAAAGCCGCCAGGAGGTAAGCGCGACAAGGCCGCCCCGCCACAGCAGGATCACCGCGTAGGTGCTGATGGCGATAAGTGATACGAGATGGAGAAATGCCCGGGCACGCAGCTGGAGGTGGTCCAACACCATGTCGACCCTGATGTGAGCCTTCTCGGCAAGCGCATACGCAAATCCGAACGTTGCGCTAACGGCCAGAACATATCCGCCCAGTTCATCCGTGCCGCCAATGGTTATCCCGAACAGCTTTCGCGCCAGGACGTCGATCAGGATGAGGACGGACAGCCCAAGGATTGCCCACCCCGAGGCTATCGCCATGATGTTGCTCAGACGTGCGAGCACGAGGATCTGCTTCGTGACAGGCAGTTCGGCCGGTAACTACTGCTCGACAGCGAGACCCACCACGGCGCCTACCGTTTCGTTCCAGACACGCGCACAGTTCTCGTAGGTGCTTGCGCATCTCTCCGCCCAGCCCGGAAGGACGGTCTTCTGCGCAGTCTGTTGCAGCAACTGACGATCTTCCTCGCTGACCTCGACCAGGGTCATGGTCTCTTCCGTGCCGTATCGGCACTCACCTTGGCCGGTATTACAGTTGATGCCGTCCTCGGTATAGAGTTCACCAGCGTCCCAGTTCTTCTGCTCGAACTTGGCGAACTCCGTTGCCAGAAGATCCTGTGCTTCGGGCGACAGCCGGTTCCAGAAGTCCAGATTGGCAACGTGGGCCTGGATCGACCAGCCCACGAAGAGGGGGTAGAGATAGTTGGTGACTTCGAACCATTTGCTGGTATTGCCCGGCAGTGTGCCGGTAATGGCGCAGTCGATGACTCCCCTCTGGAGTGCCTGATAGACCTCCGGGAAGGAGAGTGACACGGCCGAGCCGCCAAGCGCCTCAATCAGGTTGGCGACGGCCGGATTGTGGACACGCACCTTGAGCCCGTCGAGTTCCGATAACCCCTTGATTTCCGACCGACAGAAGAACGCCTGGCCCGGGAACGGCCACAGGGCAAGAAGCTTCCCGTTGTATTTTTCTTCGAGCAGTGCGCCGATCCGATCGCGATACGCGTCGACAACCTTGCGTTCGATTTCCAGGGTAGGGGCGATACCGGGCAGGTCCACACCTTGTACGAACGGTGCGTCGCCGCTTATGTAGCCAAGCTGCATCGCCATGATATCGAACGTTCCGAACTGAAGTAGGCGCACGGCCTCGAAGCCCTTGATGCCCGTTTCGTCCATCGTGCGGAACTCGATGGTGAAAGCGCCCTCACTGGCAGCCGGCAATTCGGTTTCGAAAAACGGCCGCTCGATTTCACTGCTCTGGAGAGTGTTCTGGACGTTACCCAGCACACGGATGCTTGTCTTCTCGACCGCCTCAGCGGCAACCGAAACAACCATGGAAGCCAAGAGGGCTGCCGTAGCAGCTGATACGAACAGTCGTGTCATTCTGGTCCCCTTCGGTTCGCCGTTGGCGGGATCAACCTGCTGCCGTGGGATCGTACCGGGCACACTGGGGGTGTCAAATGCTTTTTGTCGACAATTTCTCATCGCATGATGCAATTGCACTTGCCTTCGTTGGGCACTGTGCGGACAATCGGCAAGACAGTTTCAATTAGGCCAGAGACCCGACGACGCCATGGAGCCGACAGAAGAGGCGTTGAACTTCCTGAGGTCCCATTCAATGGTGACCGTGATCGAACGCAAAATCGAGCGGATGATCCTGAGTGGAGAGCTCACGCCGGGGAGTTGGCTCAACGAGCGGAAACTGGCTGCTCGGCTGAATGTTAGCAGGGGGCCGGTACGCGAAGCCTGCCGGAAACTCGAAAACGCGGGGCTGGTACAAATTGTCAACAACCGCGGCGTCTTCATCTGCCAGCTCGAATTCCAGGAAGCAATCGAGCTGGTGGAAATTCGCGCCGAACTCGGTACGCTGTTGGGACGCCGCGCAGCGGAAAACGCACTTCAGGAAGATATAGACCACCTGAATCAAATGGTCTCTGACATGGACACCATAGTGGCTGAGCATGATATTGAATCGTATCATGTATTAAACCACGAATTTCACAACAAATTGCTAGCATGCGCGAAGAACAAGCGCCTGGGCAGCATCTTTCAGGGCATGGAGATGGAGTTGCGCCTGTTCCGTCAACAGGTGCTGATCGAGAATTCAGGCCTCGAACAATCGAATGCGGAGCATCGGGCAATCGTTTCTGCAATCGCCTCGCGAGACCCGAGGAAGGCAGGTACGGCGGTTGCCAGACACTTGCGTCGTACGCGTGATCGCATGATGAGCGCGCTGGCTCGAGCGTCCGCCGCTGACAAGGCCAAGGACTGAATGCCTCCTCTCCGGTGATTGCAATGGCGCATGCAAGCGGTTATGTGAAAGCCGGTAGATCCGGATGCCCAACTCCTGTCCGGGCGTACGGGCACCGGTGGGCGCCGGTTGCAGATCCGGAAGGATGGTTTGGCGTCGTCTTGCCGCCCGGCACGCCGCTTTAGCTCAGTTGGTAGAGCACATCATTCGTAATGATGGGGTCGTCAGTTCGAGTCTGACAAGCGGCACCACTTTCCTTTCTGCGTTCTGATCCCGCTTTTCCGTACCACCTGCGCAGATCACCCGGATCGCTCGCCGATAATTGGGGGGTGATGCGGTACGTGCTGATGCCACAATCCGCCATCCTGCCAGGTATTCCGACCACAAGGTCGACGGCAGATACAATGCCGCCATGGTGGTCTCTGCCGGACGTCGCGACCCATTCTGTACAATACAATCAAAAGTGGTAGTATATCCGCACTCTGCCACCGTTGAGGGCCGACAGGTCGCGGCGGGAGCGGACAAGACAGCCTTGGGTGTCCTGAGGGACGCGTGGCGTTCGTCTCTGGCGCTGCGTACCGAACGGGGGGAGACACCATGGGTACGCTTGCGCGCGTCGACACACGGGACGGTCGTCGATCGGTCGAGGCACTGAAGGACGAGGTCCGCCGCACCGGATTGTTCCACGATGACTGGTACAGGAGCAGGTATTACCCTGAGATCCGGTACACGGATGACCTGCTCGTTGACTACCTGATCGACGGTGCGGAAGCCGGCAGAAACCCCAACCCCTACTTCGATGTCGCGTGGTACTGCGCGGCCTATCCCGAAGCAGGCGAACCCGTACGCTGCCTCCTGCACTACAGCCGGCGCGGGTGGAAAAGAGGCCACCGGCCGTGCGCGCACTTTGACCCGCAGCGGTACATCTCGGCCTATCCTGATGTTCGTGAAAGCGGCGCCGAGCCGCTCAAGCACTACCTTCACAACGGGTACTATGAGCAGCGGCGCATATTCCCGGTCGAGCATCCACGCTCGGCAACCGCCGTCGAGATTGCGCGGAGCGGGCTGTTCGCCGAAGGCTGGTACCGGGCGTCTCATCCCGACATCGGCGACAACTACGTGGATGCGGTGGAGCATTTCGTCATTCACGGCGCGGGAGAGGGGCGTCGTCCCAACCCGCTGTTCGACCCTGACTGGTATTCGCGAAACTGCCAGGCGGCAGGGAAGGGTGCTGAGCTGCTACTCCACTATGCCACCACGGGCTGGAAAGAGGGCTTGAACCCGTCACCCCGGTTTGACGGCGACCGATATCTCGCCTGCTATGACGATGCCCGGACCGCGGCCATGTGTCCGCTGGCGCACTATCTGACGATCGGGGTGCTCGACGGCCGGGCCATCTTCGCAGTCACCGGCGCGTGTGACGAACGTCGGAAGGATGGCGAAGCAGATCGATCGCGGGTTCGGGTAGACCAACGGCTGCGGTTGCTGCTGTCGGGACGGAGCAATGGCGGCCGCCGGGCGAAGAAACCGCGGATCGGTCGCAGGTTTGACCCGTCCAGCCTCGACATTCACTGGGTGATACCGGGCTTCGAGGCGGGAAGCGGCGGCCACATGGTCATCTTCCGCGTCGCCGCATTGCTGGAGTCGTTCGGTCACCGACAAACGCTCTGGATTGCCGATCCTGGCCGCGGTACCGCGGAGGAGATCAGGCGCGATGCGCTGATGCACTTTTTCCCGCTGCGCGCGCGATTTGCACTGCTGCATGAAGGCTTCGCGGCGGCAACGGGCGACGTGGTCCTGGCAACCGGTTGGGAAACGGTGGCTCCCGTCATGCGCAATCACGGCTTCCGCAACCGGATGTACTTCGTTCAGGACTACGAACCCGACTTCTTTCCGAAGGGCAGCAACAGCCTCGCCGCCGAGTCGACCTACCGCTACGATATCGACTGTCTCTGCTCGAGCGCGTGGCTCGAGGATATCCTGCGCGACCGCTACGGCCGCTGGGTGCGGGCCTTCCACTATGCCGCCGACCGTGGCATGTTCGGTGCCCCTCCCAACGCGAGGTCGGAACGATCGCCCGGTGAACCGTACCGCATCGCGCTCTACCATCGTCCCGCGACCGCGCGGAGGGCGGGCGATCTTGCGCTTCTCGGACTTGAGGAACTCGCCGCCAGGAAGATCGACTTCCGGGCCGATTTATTCGGCGGCGTGGACCATCCCGGTGAATTGCCGTTCGGCTTCGTCCATCACGGTGTGCTGCCGGAGCCGGGCCTCGCCGATCTGTACAGGACCTGCGATGTCGGGGTCGTGTTCTCGTCGACCAATCCGTCGCTCGTGCCGTTGGAGATGATGGCATCCGGCCTGCCGGTGGTTGAGCTCGACGGCGAGAGCACCCGTCGCGTGATTCCCGGGAACGTGGTCACTCTCACGCTGCCCGAGCCGGCATCGATCGCAGACGCCATAGAGGGGTTGCTGCACGATCCGGAACGGCGGCAGCGGCAGGCCGCGGCCGCACGGGACTGGATCGGCCATTTCGAGTGGGTGGCGACGGCGCGGACGATAGAAGAGGCCATGGTCGAGCGTGTTGAGGAGCGCGGCTTCAGGCGGTCGGCGCCCCGGATCCAAATCGCGCAGGACACGGTGTCTGTGGTCATCCCCACCCTCAACGGCGGTGACGCATTGCTGGAGACCGTGAACAGGGTGCGCCGGCAACGGATCAGGCAGGCGATCGAGATCGTCGTTGTCGACAGTCAGTCCGACGATGGAACTGCTGAGGAATTGCGGCGTGCGGGCGATGTGAGGATGATCACTATCGATCGGGCCGACTTTTCGCACGGTGCGACGCGCAATCTTGCTGTCGATGCGGCGCGAGGCGAGACGGTCGCCTTGCTGACCCAGGATGCCCTGCCGGTGGATGACTGGTGGCTCGGTAACCTTGTCACCCTGCTCGATACCTATCCCGGTGCAGGCGGAGTTTTCGGCCGGCATTTCGCCCGGCCGGATGCATCGGCGTTCATCAAGCGCGATCTCATGCTCCATTTCGACGGTTTCGCCGACGGCCCGATTGTCGTGACGAAAGAGGACAGGACGCGGCTCGGCTCGGCCTGGCATTACTTCAGCAACAACAATTCAGCCATTCGCCGCTCCGTCTGGAAGGACATGCCGTTTCCCGATCTTCCGTTCGGCGAGGATCAGGTATGGGCCCGCACCATTCTGGACGCCGGCTATCAGAAGCTCTACGCCAATCGCGCGGCTGTCTACCACTCGCACGAGTACGATCCAGACGGCATCCGGGCACGCGCCGCAATGGAAGCGGGGTACTTCTGCCGCCAGTTCGGCTATGTGCTCGTCGCGTCGGAAGAGGATCTCCTCGAACAACTTCTGGTGCTCAATGATATCGACATGCGCTGGGGCAGCGGGCGCCAGCTGCCTCAGGCCGAGATAGACGCAAGACTTGCGTTGAACGCGGCCCGGCTGCGGGGCTTGCTCGACGGCTATCGCGAAGCCCGATACGGGCTGGACATCGAGCCGCCGTCACCAACGGAACTGCAACCGCCTCCTCCTTCAACGCGAGCTACGGGGTCGCCGCGGGGCGAGACAGGAGCGCCATCCTGAGCCGGTGCGGGGTCAAGCGCGGACGCGGTTTTCCGGGGTTGTCTTGCCGATCGGTTGCAGCCGGTCAGGATCGGGTCGTCTCCGACAACCATGCCGCAGTCCACCGGAGCGGAGCCCGCGATGCCACATCTGCCGATCTTCATGCACCTGACAAAGACCGCTGGCGGAACCCTCAAGGAGGGCATTCGCCAGGCCGCCGGCATGAGGCCACTGTTCGTATATTCGCCGGATGCCCTGGCCGAATTCGATCGCGAGGAGCACAACATCGTCTATGGCCACATGGCTTTCGGCGTGCATGCGACACTCGACATCCCGCCCGAGTACTACTGCTTCCTGCGCCATCCGTGGTCCCGGACGATTTCCCATTTTCATCATCTCGCAAACAACGATCGCTCCCGGGTCGGCGACAAGATGCGCCGCTACGACGATATCAACGACTTCTTCCGTCACGGCCGGCACTGGGAGTTCGAGAACTTCATGTGTCGCATGCTGTCGGGCGTGGCGGACGGCGATTGCGAGGTCGACCGACTGTACGAACTGGCCGCCGACAACGCCGTACGCCATTTCCGGTTCATCGGTTTTCATGAGTTCTTCGACCTGTCGGTGCTCAAGCTGTCGCACTGCCTCGGGCGGCGCATCAGGATCAGGCGCAACGTCAATGTGGGCAGCTACGACCGGTTTTCGGTCAACCGCCGGACGGCCGACCGCATCGTGGCCGAGAACCAGGCCGACATGCGCCTCTACCGGTTTTGCCTGACGCAGTTCCTGGAGCGGTTCGATAGCGGCCGAGACTTTCTGCTCGCCGACTCCCGGCCGTTCTAAGCCCCGGACGAGGAGTTCCTCCATGCCGAGGCTTGGCGTCACGATCCGTATCGTATACGGTATTCGGAATTTGCTACCGGCCAGCGAGCATGCGTCATGCAGGAGTTGCCGCGCCAGTCCACGATCTTCGACGCCGTCTATGAAGCGATCCGGGATTCCATCTGCGACGGCGACCTCGCGCCCGGCGAGCGGATCACCCAGGACAACATTGCCGACCGTCTCGGTGTCTCGCGTCAGCCGGTAGGTCAGGCCCTGATCCTGCTCAAGGCGCAGGGGTTCGTCAGCGATGCCGGTCGGCGCGGCGTCGTGGTTGCGCCGCTGGATGCGCAGAGCGTGAGGGACATCTACGCAATTCGCGGTGCGCTGGATTCCCTGGCAGCGCGGCTGGCGGCCAGGCGCGGGCCGGACGGTGCGGCACGCAAGGACGGCGCCCGCCTCATCGCCGACGGACGGGCGGCTGTCGCGGACGGTGCAAGCCTGTCCACGCTGGTGAGAGCCGACATGGCGTTCCACGAGTTTATATACGAGCTTTCAGGGAATGCCCTTATCCACCAGTCGCTGCTCACCCATTGGCAGCACCTGCGTCGGGTGATGGCCAGCGTGATCGAGAACACGACATATTTGGACAGGATGTGGCAGGAGCACGAGGCGATCCTCGAAGCGATCGCCGCCGGCGACGAGGCGCGCGCCGCTGAGCTGTCACAGAGCCATGTCGAACGCGCGTCGCAGGCGCTTCAGGAAAGGCTTGCCGTGGTCAGCGGCAGCCATACGCACAGGCAGATCAAATCAAGAGGCACGGGTACATGACACCTACGGGTTCCCCACAAATCCGCGTCATGCTGGCCAAGGTCGGGCTCGATGGCCACGACCGCGGCGTCAAGGTCGTTGCGCGGGCGCTGCGCGATGCCGGGATGGACGTGATCTACACCGGACTTCACCGTACCGCCGAGGAGGTGGCGCTCGCCGCGGTGCAGGAGGACGTCGACGTGCTGGGCATCAGTCTTCTGTCCGGCGCACACATGACGATCTTTCCCAAGGTATTGAAGACGCTCGAGGAGCAGGACAGCAAGGGCATCATCGTCGTCGGCGGCGGCGTGATGCCCGACGAAGACGCGACAGCGCTGAAGGAGATGGGCGTGAGGGAGATCCTCATGCAGGACACCCCGCCGAAGACCATTGTTGACACGATCGAGCGCCTCGTCGTCGAGCGCGGACCGCGCTGACGCTGCGAGGACCGGCTGCGGCGATGACGGGACAGGTTTCCGATTGCAGTGTCGCGGCGGCCGTCGCCCGTCTGTTGCGTGCCCGCGGCACGGAGCGGATCTTCGCGCTGTGTGGCGGCCACATCATGCCGTTGTGGATGCGGATCGACGCCGAGGGGATCGCGATCGTCGACGTGCGCGACGAGCGGGCCGCGGTCCACATGGCGCAGGCCCATGCGGAGGTGACCGGCGGCCTTGGGGTCGCGCTCGTCACCGCCGGTCCCGGCGTCACCAACGCGGTCACCGGCATTGCCAACGCCCATGTCTCGCGCACGCCGGTGCTGGTGCTGTCGGGAAGCGTCACGCGCCCACAGGCCGGCCGCGGCGCGCTCCAGGACATGGACCACGCTACGCTTGCGCGGCCGATCACGCGTTACGCCCGCACGGTCTCCGAACCCGGTTCGGTCCTGCGCGAGCTCGACGAGGCGATCGCCAGGGCGTCCGGCGAGGGGGGCGAGCCGGGCCCCGTCCTGTTCGATCTTCCCGTCGATACCCAGCGGTCCGAACTGCCGGCAGCGGTTGAACTGACCGAACACGTCGCCGCGAAGCCGGCGCCGGTCCTGGTGCCGGAGGCGGCAGCCGTACGGCGCGCGGCCGAGAAGCTTCTTGACGCCGAACGTCCGCTGGTCATCTCGGGTCGCGGGGCGCGGAAGGCGGGGCCGGAACTCGTCGCGCTGCTCGACCGGCTGGACGCCGTCTATCTCGATACCGGCGAGAGCCGGGGCCTCGTCCCGGACGATCATCGTGCCGTGGTATCGTCGATGCGTGGCACCGCCATGCGCGAAGCCGATCTGGTGCTGACCGTCGGCCGGAGGCTCGACTTTCAGCTGGCGTTCGGTTCACCGGCCGTGTTCGGCGATGCCGAGTTCATCCGCATTGCCGACTGCGCCGCCGAGTTGCGCGACAACCGTCGCGGCACGGTCGAACTGCTCGGCAGCATTCCCGAGACGCTGGCCGCCATCACCGAGGCGATCGGCAATGCCCGGCGCCGTCGCGACACGGCCTGGCTTGCCCGGTTGCGGGAGGGCCACGCGGAGCGGGTGCGGACGGCCCGCAGCAGCATGGCCGAGGCGCCGGACGGAGGCGATGGCCGGGTGCACCCGAAGCGGCTTCTTTCGGCGCTCCAGGCACGACTCGGACCGGATGCCATCGTCGTCATAGACGGCGGCGACTTCCTGAGCTTTGCGCGCATCGGGCTGTCGGCTCCGACCATGCTCGATCCGGGTCCGTTCGGCTGCATCGGCGTCGGCGTACCCTACGGCATCGCGGCGAGCCTTGCGCGCCCGGATGCCCCGGTCGTCGTGGCGACCGGCGACGGCGCCTTCGGGTTCAACGCGATCGAGATCGATACCGCGGTCCGACACAAGGCGCCCCTTCTCATCGTCGTCGCCAACAACGGCGCCTGGCAGATCGAGGTGCATGATCAGCTGCACACCCATGGCCGGGTGGTCGGGACACAGCTCCAGTTCGCCGACCATGCCGCGATGGCGCGCGCCTTCGGCATGTACGCCGAGCGGGTCGAACGGGCGGACGATCTCGACGGCGCGCTCGACAGGGCGTTCGCGAACCGCCCGTCACTCGTCGATGTCGTGGTGACGCCGGAAGCGGTGTCGTCGGACTCACGGACGGGGCTGGCGCAGGTTCCCGACCTGCAGCCGCTTGCCGCCTGGGACGAGGCGGAACGGGCGTGGCTGCAGGCGGGGTCCGCGAGCGGGGGAGTGGGATGATGGAATACTGGACGTTTCCGCCGGCCTACGATGACGGCTACCTGCCCGGCGCTGACAGCCGCTACTGGTTCCCGGTGCGGGAAACCATGGATCCCGGCGAGCGGGAGCGGGCGATCCTCGAACGCCTGAAGCAGGTCACCCGTTACGCCTGGGAGAAGTCGCCGTTCTATCGCCGCAAGTGGGACGCGGCGGGATTCCACCCCGACCACCTGAAGTCGCTGGAGGACTTCGAGGACAAGGTGCCGGTCATCACCAAGGCCGACCTGCGCGAGGCCCAGGAACGAGCGCCGACGTTCGGCGATTATCTCTGCATCGGCGAAGATGAGGTGTTTCATATCCACGGCACGTCCGGGACCACTGGCAACCCGACCGCGTTCGGCATCGGTCGCGGCGACTGGAATGCCATCGCCAATGCCCATGCCCGCATCATGTGGGCAATGGGTCTGCGGCCCGGAGACACCATATTCATCGCCGCCGTGTTCAGCCTCTATCTCGGGTCCTGGGGCGCGCTCATTGGCGCCGAACGGCTGGGGGCGCGCGCATTCCCGTTCGGTGCCGGTGCCTCCGGCATGTCGGCGCGGGCGGTTCAATGGATGCGCCGCTTCAAGCCGACCGCCTTCTACGGAACACCGTCCTATGCCATCCATCTGACCGAGGTGGCCGCGGAGGCCGGCATCGACCCGCGCGAGTTCGGGCTCAAGCTCCTGTTCTTCTCCGGCGAGCCCGGCGCCTCGATACCGGGCGTGCGGGACCGCATTGCCGAGAGCTATGGTGCCCGCGTCATCGATTGCGGCTCGATGGCCGAGATGACGCCGTGGATGAACCTCGCCGGTACCGACGGGACCGACGGCATGGTGGTGTGGCAGGACGTGGTCTATACCCAGGTGTGCGACCCGAAGTCCTTCCGCCGGGTCGGCTACGGCGAGCGCGGAACGCCCGTCTACACGCACCTGGAACGGACGTCACAGCCGATGATCCGTCTGGTCTCCGGCGACCTGACGCTGTGGCAGGATGGGCCTACTCCGTGCGGCCGCACCTACCCGCACCTGCCGAACGGCGTTTTCGGCCGCATCGATGATGCGTTCACGGTGCGCGGCGAGAACATCTATCCGAGCGAGATCGATGCGGCGCTGAACGAACTCGAGGGCTACGGCGGCGAGCACCGCATCATCATCACCCGCGAGGCGGCCATGGACGAGCTGATCGTTCAGGTGGAGGCCAGCCGGGACATCTGTGCCGCGGGGGACGGGGCGAAACGCCGGTTTGGCCAGACCGTGACCCAGGAGCTCAACAGGCTGCTGGGCATCCGTGCATCCGTGGAGGTGGTCGACGAGCAGACCATCCCGCGCACCGACTTCAAGGCGCGCCGCGTGATCGACGATCGCGAGGTGTTCCGTCAGTTCGAACAGAAGCTGGGACCGAAGCCATGACCGCCGTACCGCCACTTCCCTCACTGGCCCTTGTCGAGGGCGTCCGCGCCGGCAAGGTGGCCGCGATCGCCCGGCTCATCTCGCGCGTCGAGGCGAACAGCGACGAGGTCGAAGAGGCACTCGCCGAGATCCACCGCCACACCGGGAAGGCGCACATCGTCGGCATCACCGGGGTTCCCGGCAGCGGCAAGTCGACCCTCATCGCCCAGCTGTGCCGGGCGGTGCGCGAGACCGGCCGCAAGGTCGGTGTCGTGGCCATCGATCCGACCAGCCCGTTCTCCGGTGGCGCTATCCTCGGCGACAGGATACGCATGAGCGACCTCAACGCCGATCCCGACGTGTTCATCCGCTCGATGGCCACGCGCGGCGCCCTCGGCGGCCTCTCTCGCGCCACCGTGCCGGCGGTCGACGTACTGGACGCGGCGGGATACGAGGTCGTCATCATAGAAACCGTCGGCGTCGGCCAGGACGAGGTCGACGTGGTGAGGGCCGCGCACACCACGGTCGTGGTGTCCGCCCCGGGTCTCGGCGACGACATCCAGGCGATCAAGGCCGGTGTGCTGGAGATCGCCGACATCCATGTCGTTTCCAAATGCGACCGCCCCGACGCCAACCGGACGGTAACTGAGCTGAAGAGCATGCTCGGGCTGGGCCTGAAGCTGGAGCAGGGCGGCGGCTGGCGGATCCCCGTGATCCCCACGAGCTCGGTCTCGGGCGAGGGAATCGACGAGTTGCTCTCCGCAATCGACGGGCACCTCCAGTCGATGAAGGAAAGCGGCGAGCTTGCAGAGCGTCTCCTCGCCATGGCGGAGATGCGCCTGCTCAAGTCGGCAGAGGGCATGCTGCGCGACCGCTTCGAGGCCGAACGCAAGGGCAAGGTGCGGTCCATCGCCGAGCGGATTATCCGCTTCGAACTTTCGCCACGGGCCGGTGCCCGCCTGCTGCTCGACGAGATACAGGGAGAGATCAATGGTCAAGGCAATGAACCCGCATGACGATCTGAGCGAGATCGAGCGCTCGCTGGAAGACTGGGAGCGCGGCGAGCTTGCCGCGTTCCTGCAGCGACAGCCGGAACGGAAGGACGAGTTCCAGACCTACGGCGGTTTCCCGACCAAGCGCGTCTATACGCCTCTCGACGTGGCGGACATCCCGTACGAGGACATCGGCCTGCCCGGTCGCTATCCGTTCACCCGCGGGCCCTATCCCACCATGTACCGCGGCCGGATCTGGACCATGCGCCAGATCGCGGGCTTCGGTACCGCGGAGGATACCAACGCACGCTTCAGGTATCTGATCGAGCAGGGCCAGACCGGGATTTCGACCGACTTCGACATGCCGACGCTCATGGGCTACGACTCCGACCATCCGATGAGCGAGGGCGAGGTCGGACGCGAGGGCGTCGCCGTCGATACGCTCGCCGACATGGAGATCCTGTACGACGGCATCGACCTGGAGAACATCTCCGTGTCGATGACCATCAATCCGACGGCCTGGATCCTGCTGGCGATGTACGTGGCGCTGGCCGAGAAGCGGGGTCTCGACCTCAACCGGCTGTCGGGAACCATCCAGGCCGATATCCTGAAAGAGTATATCGCGCAGAAGGAGTGGATCTTCCCGATTGCGCCATCGGTCCGGATCGTGCGCGACTGCATCACCTGGTCGGCGCGCAACATGAAGCGCTACAACCCGATCAACATCTCCGGCTACCACATCTCCGAAGCGGGCGCGTCGCCGGTCCAGGAAGTCGCCTTCACGCTCGCCAACACCATCACCTACGTCGAGGAAGTCACGAAGACGGGCATGGACGTCGACGAGTTCGCGCCAAGGCTCTCGTTCTTCTTCGTCTGCCAGGCCGATTTCTTCGAGGAGGTGGCCAAGTTCCGTGCCGCAAGACGGTGCTACGCAAAGATCATGAAGGAGCGCTTCGGCGCCAAGGACCCGGCGTCGATGCGGCTCAGGTTCCATTGCCAGACGGCTGCGGCAAGCCTCACCAAGCCGCAATACAAGATCAACATCGTCCGCACCGGGCTGCAGGCGCTTGCCGCGGTGCTCGGCGGCGCCCAGAGCCTGCATACCAACGGCATGGACGAGGCCTTCGCGATCCCGACCGAGGAGGCGATGAAGATCGCGCTGCGGACCCAGCAGATCATTGCCCATGAGACGCGCGTCGCCGACGTCATCGATCCGCTGGGAGGCTCGTACTACGTCGAATCGCTGACCAGCCAGTACGAGAAGGCGATCTTCGCGATCCTTGACGAGATCGACGCCAAGGGCGGAACGATCAAGCTCATCAACGAAGGCTGGTTCCAGCGGCACATTGCGGACTTCGCCTACGAAACGGCAATCCGGAAGCAGGACGGCGAACACCCGGTGGTAGGCGTCAACTGCTACGTCGAGGGCGAGGAGCAGCACGACATCGAGATCCACCCCTACGATCCGACGACGGCGGAACGCCAGATCGCCCGGCTGAACCATGTCCGTGCCACCCGCAACGAGGCGGAGGTGCAAGGCCTGCTGGAGCGGCTCAAGGCGGTCGCCCGCGACGAGAGCGAGAACATCATGCCGGTCACGATCGACCTCGTCCGGGCCGGCGCCACGATGGGCGACATAGTCGAGACACTGAAGACCGTCTGGGGGACCTACCGCGAAAACCCGGTGTTCTGATGTCGCGCAGCGGGCGGTAGTGCCACGCACATGGCAGACTGTCGACGGCATCGCGCATCTCGCCGCCGTGGACGTGCGGCTCCCATCGCTTGCCGATGCGCTGCCGCACCGTTATTGCCCGGTGAGCGATGAGGCAACGACGAGGAGCAGGCGATGATCGAAACCGTGCGCAGTGTCGTCCACCCGTGGGAATGTGACGCGGTCGAGCATTTCACCACCGCCTACTATTACCGCGCCTTCGGGTGGGCAGGCTGGCACCTGCTGCAGCGCCTCGGTCACGATGCGGCGGCCATCGCCGCTCTGCGACCGGTGAGCTGCCGCACCCGGTTCCTGCAGGAGCTGCGGGCCGGCGATGCCTACCACATCACCTCGGGCATCGTCGAAGCCGGCGGAGGGGCCCTCGTGCTCGGTCACAGGCTGTTCAATTCGGAAACCGGGGAAACGGCCGCGACGCATGCCGAACGCCGCGAGGGACCGACGCGCAGCCGCTACGATCCCGGCCTTGCAGCGGAGCTGGACGAGACGAAGCCTGTGGGGGAAGTGGATTTCGAACGGCTGGACATGTGGTCGACCACCGCCATGACCATTGTCAAGGCGAGCGACCTCGACCACACTGGACAGTTCGGCCTCGATGCGCTGATCCACCATGCATCCGACGCCAACGTCCAGTTCCAGAACATGATCGCGATGACCTCCAGCTACATGCACGAGAATCGCATCGGGTTTGCCACGGCGGAGTACCAGATCGCACTCGGCCCGCTGCCCCGGGCCATCGGAACGGTGGTGGAAACGAAGAGTGCGCTCGCCCATCTCGGGAGAACGTCGCTGTGGATGGCGCATCGGGCGACGGACTGCGCGACCGGCGAGACGGTGGCCAGGATCGCGCAGTTCGGCGTCCACCTCGACCGCAGGGCCCGCCGCCCCGCCGAGATCCCGCCGCACATCCGGGAAGCCGCCTCCGCCCGCCTCGTGACGGCCTGATCTCCGCCGCTATACGCCGAACGGAAATGTCTCGCGTGGATGCGCTCCGTGCTGCCTTGCGTCGGCCGGGACGGTGACGGCCCGGGTCTCCTCGATCCACACGAAGGCGTCGAACTGACGGGCGAGTTCCGCCTCGAAGTAATGTGACATGAGCTCGCTCTCCGGCCGGTAGACGACACCGATGGCCCGCTCGAGCAGCGGCTGGGCGAGGGTATCGCGTATGTCGCGGCGCTGATCTTCACCGAAATCGGCGAGGAAGGCCGGAATCCCGGTGTTATGGCAGCGACCTTCGAACGAGTCGTCGCGGGCCGGATTGACGCGCTTGATCTCCATCGGCCGGTCCCAGCTCGAGGCGGCGGCAACGGTTCCGCGATCGGTTCCGAAGCCGACCAGTACCGCGGCCTCGCCGAACCGCTCGCGGATTAGCTGGCCGATGTTGTGTTCGCCCCTGATCTGGCCCATTTCGGTGTGGCGCGCATCGCCGATGTGCGAGTTGTGCGCCCAGACGACGGCCCTGGACTGCGGTCCGCGATGATCGAGGATCCGCTCGAGCGTGTCGAACATGTGCTGGTCGCGAAGGTTCCAGGCGTCGGCGTCGCCATAATAGATCGCGCGGTAGTAGGCTTCCGCGCTGGCGACTATGCGGGCATTCTGCTCGGCCGAGAACAACGCGTCGCCATTTTCGACGAGGTAGGCGAGTCGCTGATCGAGGAGGTCGATCAGCGTCCTGGTTACCTCTTCCTCGCAGGTTCTGAATCCCGGTGTCAGTGCCATGCGGCCGTAGCCCGCCGGCTCGTTGCGCCACGGCGTGAGGCAGCCATAGCGTTCGCGCGCGACCCGGGCGGCGTCCGGGTCCACACGGTCGAGGTAATCGAGCACAGCCTCGATCGACGCACCGAGCGAGTAGATGTCGAGACCGTAGAAGCCTGCCCTGGCGCTCGGATCGGCAAACTCGTCGTTGATCGCGGCGAGACGCTCCAGGAACCGATAAACTTCCGCATTACGCCACATCCACTGCGGGAAGCGGCGAAACGCCTTGTCGGCATCCTCCGGTCGCCGTCGTCTGCGGACATGGGCATCGTAGATCGCGGCGTCGGGCCAGTCTGCTTCGACTGCGACGATGTTGAAGCCGTGATCGCGCACCAGCCGTTCGGTGATGTACGCCCTAGCCTCGTAGAACTCGGCTGTGCCGTGGGTCGCCTCGCCGAGTGCAACGATGCGCCGGTCGGCGTAGCGTTCGGTCAGGCGTGCCAGTGCGTCGAAGTCGGCGAAGGGTTCGGCGGCTTCTACGAATGCGGTGACCACCGGATCACGCCCGCGCCCCGGCGCCAGCCGCTTCTTGAGGCCGGCCAGAACACCCGAATGCCCCGTTTCGCCCGCCGCGGTCGTTGCCGGTCGGGAGGCGGAATGCTCGTCGTCGTCCCGCCAGCCGTGTTCACCGACCAGCGGCACGAAGGCGACCGCCCCGTGGTCCTCCTCCTCGAACTGATCGGGGCCCGTGCGGTGCACCACGACAAGGCGTTGAACCGTCCGCTTGCCGACGGGCAGGACCAGCCGGCCGCCGACGGCAAGCTGATCGCGCAGGGTCTCCGGAACGTCCGGTCCCCCCGCTGCCACCAGAATGGCGTCGAAGGGAGCCTTTTCCGGCAGCCCGCGGGTTCCGTCGCCGTGGATGATGGTGACATTGTCATAGCCAAGTGCCTGCATCCGCCGGCGTGCCAGCGAGGCGAGCTCGGCATGACGTTCGATCGCGTAGACTTCCTTGGCGATCCTGCCCATCACCGCCGCCGCGTAACCCGAACCGGCTCCGATCTCGAGCACGCGGTCGCCGGGCGATACCCTGGCGAGTTCGACCATGTGGGCAACGATGTAGGGCTGGGAGATGGTCTGTCCGGCCTCGATCGGCAGCGGTGCGTCCTCGTAGGCAAACTCGCGCAGCGACTCGGAGACGAATTCCTCGCGCGGTACTTCGCGCATCGCCGCCAGGACCCGCTCGTCGCGTACTCCGCGCCCGGCGATCTGACGTTCCACCATGCGCTCGCGCGCCTTCGCCAGTTCCTGCGGCACTGCCTGCTCCGCCTGTCAACCGGTCCTGCACCCAACGCCTGAGCACGGCAAATGTTCTGACCCGCAAGGCGGTCTCATTGTACTACCTGTCGGTTTCGTCGCGCTTCAGGCCCTTCAGCCAGTCGGCGATCTCCATCGGGAAGGGAAACACGATCGTGGAATTCTTCTCGCTGCCGATGACGGTCAGCGCACCGAGATATCTGAGTTGCATCGCCTCGGGGCGCTGCGCCAGGATGTTGGCCGCCTCGAGGAGGCTTTGCGCCGCCTGTTGCTCGCCGAGGGCGTTGATCACCTTGGCTCGTCGCTCGCGTTCGGCCTCGGCCTGGCGGGCAATGGCGCGGACCATCGATTCGTCGATGTCGACATGCTTGATCTCGACATTGGCAACCTTGATCCCCCAGGCGTCGGTCTGTGCGTCGAGGATCTCCTGGATGTCGTTGTTGAGCTTGTCGCGTTCGGCCAGCATCGCATCGAGATCGTGCTTGCCGAGTACCGAGCGCAGCGTTGTCTGGGCGAGCTGGCTCGTGGCCGTCATGTAGTCCTCGACCTGGATGGTGGCCCGCGCCGGATCGATGACGCGGAAGTAGATCACCGCATTGACCCGTACGGAGACGTTGTCGCGGCTGATCACGTCCTGGGTCGGTACATCGAGGACCAGGACGCGCAGGTCCATTCGCACCATCTGCTGGATGAACGGAATCAGAATGATCAGGCCCGGTCCCTTGACGCTGGTGAATCGGCCGAGGGTGAACACCACGCCGCGCTCGTACTCGCGCAGGATCTTGATCGCTGTCGCCAGGAAGGCGACCACGATGATGGCAATCGCCAGATAGAAGCTGATGTCCTCGAACATGGTCGTTTCCTCTGTTTATTGATTGACGTCGGCCGCGGGTTCGACCTCAAGGGTAAGGCCATCGAGCGAAAGCACCCGCACCGTCTGGCCCTTTCGAAGCGGGGCCTTCGACACCGCCTTCCAGCGTTCGCCGTGGACGAGGATGTAGCCCCTGTTGCCGCGCCATTCCGACACCTCCCCGGTGCTGCCGATCATCTGTTCACGGCCGCTCACGACCTTGCGGCGATGCGCCCCGACCGCCAGCGGTACCACGAACAGGGTGAACGCAAGGCCCATAAGGGCAATCGCCCCGATCACCGGCCACGAAACCTGGAACGCGGGCTGTTCGGTATCGATCAGGATGGCCGCCCCAAGCGCGAGTGCGATGGTGCCGCCGATACCCAGAATGCCGAACGTCGGAGTGAAGGCTTCGGCAACGATCAGGACAAGGCCGAGAAGCATCAGCCCGATCCCGGTGTAGTCGAGCGGCAGCGCCGCGAGCGCGTACAGCCCCAACAGAAGGCAGATCGCTCCGATGGTTCCCGGATAGAGGGCGCCGGGATTGAGGAACTCGAAGATCAGGCCGTAGATGCCGATCATCATCAGGATCAGGGCGATGTTGGGATTGGTGATGACGGCAAGGAGTTCGGTGCGCCAGTCGGGTTCGATGCGTTCGATGGCAATGGCCCCGGTCGCGAGCCTCACCTCCTGTCCTGCTACATTGACGATCCGGCCATCCAACTGTGCCAGGAGTTTCTGCAGGTTGGCCGCGGTGAGGTCGATGACACCGCGGTCGAGAGCGGCTTCGGCCGACAGGCTGGCCGCCAGACGGACCGAGTCTTCCGCCCAGTCGGCGTTGCGCCCCCGCATTTCGGCGAGCGAGCGGATGTAGGCCACCGCATCGTTGATCGCCTTGCGTTCCGAGGCATTGCCCGGTTGCGGTGACGCGGTTTCCGGGTCGTCCTGTGCGTCCTGGCCGTCGCCTCCCGGCTTCTTGTCCTTCTTGTCGTCGTCTCCGCCGCCGAACGGCAATCCGCCGCCGCCAATCTGAACCGGCGTGGCGGCACCGAGGTTGGTGCCCGGAGCCATGGCGGCGACGTGGCTGGCATAGAGGATGTAGGTGCCGGCGCTCGCGGCCCGGGCGCCGCTCGGCGCGACGTAGGTGACGACAGGGACAGGTGAAGCAAGGATGGCGCGAATGATTTCGCGCATGGACGTATCCAGGCCGCCCGGTGTGTCCATCCGCAGGATGACGAGTTGCGCACCGCTCTTGCCGGCGCCCTCGATGCTCCTGACAATGAAGTCCGCCATGGCCGGTCCGATGGCGCCGTCCACGTCAAGGACGAAGGCACTTCCGGTTCGATTATCCTGCGCCATGGCAAGCGGTGTAGATGCCGCAAGCCCCTGAAGGACCGCGCCGAGGATGGCCAGCCATGAGAGTGCAGCCAATGCAGACCGTCCGCGATCGCGTCTTTGGACGCCCTTCCTCATGGCTACAATCTATGACGCGACCGGGCCCGGGTTAAGGGTAACGCCCGCCCGTATCTGCTGTTGCCGGTTCTCCGGACACCGATTTTCGCTTGCGCGCAAGGAAGCCGAAGGTGGTTCCCCATATTATGGCTGAAGCGGCCACAGCAGTGGAATGCCGAGAATGGTAACAGTGCCGGCAAGCAGGTTCATCGGGATCCCGATACGGAGAAAGTCGCTGAACCGGTAGCCGCCGGCGGAGTAGACAAGAGTGTTGGTCTGGTAGCCGATCGGCGTGGCAAAGCTCGCGCTCGCGGCGAACATGACGGCGACCACGAACGGTCGCGGGTCGAGCCCCAATTGGCTGGCAAGCGCGGCGGCAATCGGCGTCACCACGACGGCCACGGCATTGTTGCTGACAGCCTCGGTCAGGATCGAGGTCATTGCGAACAGCAGGGCGAGAACGAGCAGGGGCGGTGCCTCCTCGAGCAGGGGCACCGCCGATTCGACCATAAGGCTCAGGGCGCCCGACTCCTCCATCCCACGACCGATTATCAGCATGGCGAAGATCAGCAGCAGTATGCGTCCATCGACGCTTCGCAATGCGTCCTCGCCGTCGATGCATCGGGTCACCAGGACGATGCCTACGCCCATGATCGCGAGCGCCGCGATCGGCATCACGTTCAGTGCCGCCAGCAGGACCACCGCCACGAGCACGGCGACGGCGATCGGGGCCTTGTGCCGGCGCAACGGCCGTTCACCGGGCGCCGACAGATTCAGGAAATCGGCGCGTTCGACCAGATCGGCGAGAGCCTCGGCGGTTCCCTCGAGCAGGATGGTGTCGCCGGTTGCGAGGCGCACCTCGTCCAGGTTCTTGCCGGCAAGTTTTCCGTACCTGTGAACGGCGAGCGGGTAGACGTCGTGGCGTGACAGCCGGATGTCGCCGAGCTTTCGCCCCACCAGCGTCGGTCCCGGCGCAACGAGGGCCTCGACAACGGCCTTGTCGGGAGCCGGAACCGCATCGGGGCTGCGTCCGACCTTCATGCCACGCTGTTCGTGCAGCGCCAGGAGGTCTTCCATCGGTGCGGCGATGACCAGCCGGTCATTGGCCTTGAGCTCGGCGTTCGCAAGGTTGCCATGCCGTGTCTTGCCGCGCCTCCGCAAGGCCAGGAGGTCGACGTTCTGTGACGCCAGTGGCGCAATGTCGGCCGGCGTCTTGCCGATGAGCCTGGAATCCTTCGGAATTGAAATCTCGGTCAGGTAGCGTGGCGCGTCGCGGTTGGTGAGGACATCGGCGATGGTGCGGCGTTCCGGCAGAATAAAATGCGCCCCGACGAGCATCAGAGGGCCGCAAATCACAACGAGCAGCAGGCCGAGTGGGGTGATCTCGAACAGGCCGAACGGAGCAAGGTCCATCCGTCGCGCCACACCGTCGACCAGCAGGTTGGTCGAGGTGCCGATGAGCGTGCAGGTGCCGCCCAGGATGGCCGCATAGGAGAGCGGTATCAGGAGCCGGGAAGGAGGCTGGTCGAGTGCGCGGGCGAGTTTCAGCACCACCGGGATCAGGATCATGACCACGGGCGTGTTGTTCATGAACGCAGAACTGGTCACCGCGCCGCCGAGGACCGTGCCGGTGGCGAGCCGCGGCCTGTGAGTCGCCCAGTGAAGGACGTATGTGCTCGCTGCACCGAGAACGCCGGTCTGAACCAGCGCCCCGCTGAGGACGAACATGGCGGCGATGGTCACCGGCGCGGGGTTCGAGAGGACGTCCAGCGCTTCGTCGGTAGACAGGATGCCCAGTGCCAGGAATGCGCCCGCCCCGGCCGATGCCGTCACTTCCGGCGGAAAACGTTCGGTCACGAAAGCCGCGAAGACGCCGGCCAGCAGGACAAGCGCGACGACGGCTTCGTAGTCACCGAAAATGGGCATTGAGTCCGTCTTCCTCCGATCGGCTGCCGGGCAGCGCGATACCCGCACGGGCGACACAATCCGCCAAAACTCGGCGGCGCGTCAGGAGGTTCCGGATAAGGCGCCCCCTCAAACGAAGGGGCCGACGGGCAGTACCCGCCGGCCACCATCGGGCCCTGTCGGGGGACGATACCGCGATCAGAGCATGAAATCACCGTCGTTGAGGAGCGGTGCGTTGAGCACGACGATCTCGAAATCGGCCACCCCGTCGCCATTGGTGTCTGCCTGGACCCTGGCGTGCCCCGCGTTGTTGACGGAATACCGGAGTTCACCCTCGGCACCGCTGAAGGCATCGGTACCGAGCCAGACGAACGCGTTGTTGCCGGGCGCCGCATCCTTGGCATCGATCGCAAACAGGTCGATGAGATCGAAACCCTGTTCGAAATCGGCAATGCGGTCCCGGTCGGCTCCCTGTGTCGACTGCTCGACTGCCGTGTACACGAAGACGTCGGCACCGCCGCCACCGGTGAGGATGTCGCCCCCCAGTCCACCGAAGATGGTGTTGTCGCCGTCGTTGCCGGTAAGCCGGTTACGGTCGTCGTTGCCGGTGAGATCAAGGTTGCCGGTGCCGGTCAGCGTTGCATCCTCGATGTTGGCGTAATCCGCGAGATCGAGGCTGAGATTGCCCGACTGGACTTCGTCGTGGTTGCCTCCGTTTGCCGTCTCCTCGACGACGTCGCCCGCGGCGTTGACGACATACGTGTCGTTGCCGGCGCCGCCGATCATCACGTCGGCGCCGCCGCCGCCGTTGAGCGTATCGTTGCCGCCGGCGCCGATCAGCGTATCCCGGCCCCCGTTGCCGATGAGCATGTCGGCGCTGCCGCCGCCGCGCAGGACGTCGTCGCCGGCGCCGCCCCTCAGGATATCGGAGCCGCCGCCGCCGACCAGCAGGTCGTCGCCGCCCTGGCCGTAGAGCGAATCCTCGCCGGGGCCGCCGGTGAGGGTGTCGTTGCCGTCGCCGCCGAACAGCCTGTCGTGCCGTTTGGTGCCGCCGATCGTGTTGTCTTCCGCATTGCCGTGGGCGATCAGCCGGCCGTTGCCTTCGAACACGAGATCCTCGACATGGTCGGGCAGGTCGTAGCGGTTGAGCGTGGTGCGGACGACGTCGTGTCCCTCGCCGGCGGCCTCGACGACGATGTCGCCGTCGTCATCGACGACGTAGGTGTCGTCACCGTCGCCGCCGGCCATTTCGTCGCCGCCGGCGCCGCCGTCGAGGGTGTCGTTGCCGCCGCCGCCGGACAGCTGGTCGTTGCCGCCGCCGCCGGTCAGGCTGTCGTTGCCGGCATCGGCGAAGATGCCGGTGCCGCCGTCGGTCGGGGCGGTGATCACGTCATCATCGGAGGTGCCGATGATGAGGTTCTCGAGACCGAACTGCGCCGGCAGCACCGCGCCGGGGCCGAAGTACTGGTCGAGGATGAAGATCGCCTCGACGCCGACCCCCAGCCCGGTGAACGTGTTGCCGGTGATCTGGACCTGGTTCAGCCGCTCCACCGTCGCGACATCCGGCGGCGTGCCGCCGTTGAAGGTCCGGAACGCGATGGCGCCGTCGACCGCGGTGATGTTGGTGAAGGTGTTGCCGGTGACGACGAGGTTCGAGACGCCGTCGGTACCCCAGGCATCCTCGATCGTCAGCCCGCGATGCTGGGTGCCGTTGGCGGTGAACGTGTCGTCGATGTTCTGGAACGTGTTGCCGGTGACGACCGCGTTCTCGACCCCGTTGAGCGCAATGCCCTGTCCGTCGAAGACGTTGTCCTGGATGAGGACGGAGTCGAAGCCCGACACGTAGAAGTTGCCGCCGCGGGAGGTCTGCGAGTTGACTATTTCCACCGCGGCGGACTTGCCGTTGTCCTGTGGCGACATGTTCCACTGTGCGCCGAGCCCGCTGCCGGTGCCGGTGGCGGTGCCGCTCAGGACGACACCGTCCAGCACCATCCTGGCGCCGTCCACGCTTTCGACGAGCGTGTAGGCGAAGGCCGTCGCGGAGGCGAAGTCGTGATCGTTGCTCGCCATGGTGACGTTGCGGAAGACCAGCCCGGCGTCGTCGCCGTCACCGTCGGCGATCGCCATCGTGCTGCCGCCCTGGCCGTTGCCGATGGCAATCGGCCCGGTGAAGTCAGATGTCAGGCTGAACGTCACCTGCTCGAACACCACGTCGGTCACCGCCGTGGTTCCGCGCATGTCGAGCAGCATTGTGTCGCCGACGTTCTGCACGGTCATCCCGCTGAGCACTGCGTCCTGCAGCGTCGTCGGCGTCGAAACCGTGCCGTTGAGGACGACGCCGGCTTCCGACTCGCCGATCACCGAGATGCCGTCCTTCAGGGTCAGGTCCTCGGTATAGGTGCCGTTCTGGACGAGGATGGTGTCGCCGGCTTCCGCGGCATCGATGGCCGCCTGGATCGACATGCCATCGAGGACCAGGAACGTGGACGAACCGGTTTCGGCAACCTTCACGACCTCGACCCCGGCAAGCGTGACGGTGCGGCCGTCCGGCGTCCCCAGCGTACCGCTCAGCGCTCCGCCGCTGGCGCTCACGCCCGACAGGTCGAAGTCCCTCAGGCCGCCGAGCGCGGCGCCGCCGTTGTCGTGCACGACGACGGTGTCGCTGCCGTCGCCACCGTCGACGGTGTCGTCACCGCTGGTCGCGACCAGGAGGTCGTCGCCCGCGCCGCCGCTCATCGAGTCGTCGTCGAGGCCGCCGTCGAGGGTGTCGTTGCCGCCGCCGCCGTTGACGGTGTCGTTGCCGGCACCGCCGGCAAA
>CAZSNL010000001.1:77508-115303 GCA_964608275.1 uncultured Hyphomicrobiales bacterium
CCCGAGGGCGGTGTCCGTCTGGTCGCCGTTGAACAGGTCGTCGTTGTCGGTGCCGGCGATCGCCTGGCCTTCTGCGCCGGCCAGCGGATAGATGCTGACGTCGGGGGCGCTGTCGTCGAAGGTGTTGTCGCCGAACACCGGACCGAGATCCTCATTCGCCTGCGAGACGGCGGTGCCGATATGCTCGAACTGGTTGTTGGCGAAGGTGTTGCCGGTCACGGTCACGCCGTCGGGGAAGTCGACCGACATGCCGACCATGTTCTGCCCGAACGCGTTGCCGGTGACGGTCGCATCGGTGCCCGGGTTGATGTAGGCGCCGGCGTGCCAGCCGCTGAACGCGCTGTCGGTGACCTGCAGGCCGCCGGCGGCGCCGGTTGCGGTGACGAGGCCGCGCGAGCCGTCGAAGTCGAGCGTGCCGGTGCGATTGAACACCGAGTTGGCGACCGTCACGCCATCGGCCTCGACGAAGATGCCGGCCGCGGTCTCGCCCGGGAACGACGCGCCGTCGACGATCTCGAGGCCGTCGATGACGACGCCGTCGGCGAGCACGTGGATGCCGCCGGTGAGGCTCGATTCCTCGCCGCGCGCTCCGTCGTGGGCGACGCCGGCGTTGGCACCGAGGATGGTGAGCTGCTTGCCGACCGTCACCGTCTCCGCGTAGTCGCCGGCGATGACGACGATGGTGTCGCCGGCTTCCGCGGCATCGACGGCGTCCTGGATCGAGGTGAAGGCGCCGAACTGGCCGCTCGCGTCGACGACGTGTACCGTCGTGTCGGAGAAGACGAGCGTCTCGACGCCGGTCAGCAGGTCGGAGCCGTCGTCGCCGTCGCCGGCGTTGCCGTCGGTAACGGTGATGCTGCCGTTGCCGGCATCGAAGCTGACGGCGTAATCGGCGAGGCTGCCCGAGAACACCGCCGTGTCGAGCCCCACGCCGCCGTCGAGGGTGTCGTTGCCGCTGCCGCCGGTGAGGGTGTCGCGACCGACGCCGCCGAGCAGGGTGTCGTTACCATCGAGACCGGACAGGGCGTTGCCGGCGCTGTTGCCGGTGATGAAGTTGTCGAGGCCGTTGCCCGTTCCGTCGACCTGGCCGGAGTTGAACACCGAGTACTCGATGTCGTCGAACATGAAGCCCTGGTTGTCGCCGCCTTCGCCGTCCTCGGGGGCGCCGGCGCCGGAGTTGCGGAAGAACAGCCGGCTCGTCTGGTGGGCCTCGGCGTTGTCTTGGTGCGCACCGCCATCCCGGAAGTCGAAGTAGTTCTCGAAGGTGGTCGAGGTGCCGATCGGCTTGCCGTCAAGGAAGAACTCGACGACGTCATTGTCGGGGCCGTCGACATAGTGGACCACCATGGTGAGGTGATGGGCTACCGACGCATCGACCCCGGAGACGAGGGTCCGGTTGCCGGTAAAGGCGGTGAAGTCATCGAACGAACCGCCCGTGTCCCAGGTGCCGTCGAGCAACGGGTCGGCAACGGCGATGCGGATGCCCTCGGCGGTGTTCTCGATCACCATGAAGTTGTTGCGATCGTCCGCCGAGTCGACGCCGAAGTCGACTTCCAGCCGCGAAAAGTCGTTCGGCTGTATCGCCTGGAACACGAAGCTGACCTGCATCGAGTCGCCGGCGGCCGAAGTTGACGGCTCGCCCGCCGTCGACGGCAGCGCAGGCGAGTAGGGGCCGCCGAACGCCCCGGTGCTCGGATCGCTCGACATCCGGAACACCTGGTTGGCCGGGTTGTTCGGGTCGACGATCACCCCCTGGTCGGAAACGCCCGCGTAGACCCAGCCGTTCTCGCCGTCCGCGATCGGACCGAGATCGAAGTCCTCGAAGTCCTCGGCGTTGGAAGCGAGATCGGTGAGCGTCAGGTTCTCGACGTTGTCGGCAAGCGTGTGGCTGGTCGACGAGACGACGGTATCAATGCCGCCGTCGACTGCCTCGATGATGGTGTCATCGGCATCGACCAGGTAGAGGTCGTCGCCGTCGCCGCCCTCGAGCAGGTCATCCCCCGCGCCGCCGTCGAGCGTGTCATGGCCGTCGCCGCCGAGGAGGGTGTCCCCGCCGTCGCCGCCGAACAGCATGTCGTTGCCGGCGCCTCCGTCGAGGATGTCGCTGCCGGCGTCGCCCTCCTGCGGCTCGCCGGGCTTGTCGTGGCCATAGAGTTCGTCGTCGCCGTCGCCGCCGACGAGGTGATCGTCACCGCCCTTGCCGATCAGGCGGTCGCCGGCATCGGTTCCGGTGATGGTCTGGCCGGTGGACGCCTGGCCCGACTTGTCGCCCTGGAGTTCGGTCGCGACCACGCCGTCGGGCAAGGTCAGGGCGAAGCCGGATGCATCGACGTCGGCGGTAATGCCGTCGATGTTGAACAGCGGACCCCAGTCGCTTTCCGCGCCAGACAGGTCGAGGTCGCCGGTGCCGCCGATGGCGAGACCATCGACATCGCCGAAATTGAAGATCGCGACCGGGTTCTTGTGGAAGGCGCCGGTCACCGTCACCGCGTCGATGGTGAAGTCGCCGATCGGCGTCGAAGGCTCGACGTCGCCCAGCACGGCGTTGATGACGCCGGTGACTTCGATCGCATTGTCGGGGCGGTCGGCGACATCGGCGCCGGCTGTGGCCCCGTTGATGACGACATCCCGGATCGTGGCGTCGCCGGTAAAGCCGAACAGCTTGATGTGGGCGGTATTCGGACCGCCGTTGTAGCCGTTGTTGTCGAACGTCGAGTTGGTGATCACCAGCTCGGAAAGCGTCGTGTCCGGGTTCTCCTCGCCATTGACGAAGACGCCGAAGCGCCCGGCATCGCTGATGGTGACGTTGTCGAGCGTGAGGGTGCCGACGTTGGCGTTCTCGGCCACCACGACACCGTCGGTCGTCGCCAGTCCGACGATGGCGAACCCGTTGATCGATACATCGCCGCCGGCGAGGTCGCCGGCAATGGTGACCGGGGAGCCGGACGTGGCCTCGAGGACGACATCGCCGGCCGCAACCAGCGTGATCGCCTTGTCGATCGTCAGGCTCTCGGTGTAGGTGCCTTCGGCGACGATGATGACGTCACCGGCATTGGCCGCATCTATGGCGGCCTGGATCGAGCCAAAGCTCTCGCTGCCGGCGCCGACCACATGCACCATCTTGTCGTCGAGGACGACGGCCTCCACGTTGGTCAGACGCTCGGTGGCACCGGCCGAGGCAAGAATGATGCTGCCGCCGTCGAACGAAACCGCGTAATCGGAGAAGGAACCGCTGAGGACCACGGTATCGTGGCCGGCGCCGCCGTCGATCGTGTCCGATCCATCGGCGCCGATGATGATGATGTCGTCGTCGCCTCCGGCGTCGATCTCGTCCGACCCGCCGAGTGCGATGATCGTGTCGCCGTCGTCAGTCCCGGTGATTTGATCATCACTGTTGGTCCCAAAAATGTCAGCCATGACGCCCACTCCTTGTTCAGGCAAAATCATCCCGTTGCCAGAGCAGCAACTGCTGCCGGCTTGTTCGAGTAATGTTGGGTGCTATGCTTTAAGGCTCAGAACGGAATCGTTCTAAGTGTAGATTCTTCTTCTCTACCAAGCCCCAGAGCTCTTCACATACCCTGCTTATTCTGAAGAGATTTCCCCTTCGTCTACGTCAGGTTGCAGAGACGGGATTGGTTAGTCAAGTATTAAATTACGCCTAAAAGTTGCGCGCGCAGAAGTTGGTTAACGGCCGCACTCCCGCAAGGCGTGTAACTATCCGGAATGACTTGAAAAAATTCGTCATGAGAGGGCGAGTCGCGACCGTGCGTCGCTGCCGCTGCGTCAGGGCCGGCAACGGCCCGCGCGGGCGGCTGCAGCCGCCGGTCTGCCGTCAGAGTTGGCTTCAGGTTGGCCGGGCGAGCGTCGATGCAGTGGCCCCGCCGGCCCTCTTGCCCGGTCAGTCCTGCAGCGACCAGACGATGGCCACGCTGACGCTCAGCGACTCCTCGCCCGGTTCGACGGGCACCGCCATGGCGACGTCGGCCGCAGCGTTCCGGTACATCGGCCGTGGCGGCCGGCCGCCGCCATGCTCGGTGATCGACAGGATGTTCCCGAGGTTCACCCCGGCGGCGGCGGCGTAGACCTCGGCCTTGCGCACCGCATCGCTCACCGCCTTTTGACGCGCCTCGTCGAGCAGGGGTTCGGGATTGCTGACTTCGAAGACGATACCGTGGACCTCGTTCGATCCGACCGCGACGGCCCGATCGAGAACAGCCCCCACGGTGTCGAGATCGCGCAAGGTGACGGAAACCTGGTTGGACGCCGTGTAGCCGACGACCCGCGGCGGTTCCGTACCGCGGGGATCATGGGTGTAGCGCGGCTGGACCTGGAACATCGCCGTCTGGATGTCGGCAGACGCGATGCCCGCTCCCTCCAGCGCGGCGATCACGGCCTGCATGTCCTGGTTGTTGAGCGTGACCGCCTCGCGAGCGGTGGCCGCGTGCGACGTGACTCCCAGCGTCACCCTCGCCATGTCGGGTTTCGCCATGACCTCTCCGGTGCCGGTGATGGCCATCGTCCGGTGGAATGGGCGCTCCGAGGCCGGCTGCTGGGCGGCGGCTGCGGAGAGCCCGATCAGGATTGCCACGGACAGGGCGGCGAGGCGTGCAACGACAGGCATCCGTTCGGCTCCTTGATGATCTGGCCGGTCACGGCGAGACTTCCGCGCCATTGCGGCGGCATTGGGACGCCCCATATCACAATCACAGTCAGGATCGGCCTTGGCCGGCGCGGGGGCATTCTGCTACATCACCGCTGTGGATGCACGCCTCAAGGGCCCGTAGCTCAACGGTTAGAGCCGGCCGCTCATAACGGTCTGGTTGCAGGTTCGAATCCTGCCGGGCCCACCATCATTTCACTCGGTGCGACAGGGAAGCGGGTAACGCGCTCCGGTTCATCGAACCTGTCCCCAATCCATCGGAAGCATTGCCCTGCCCGAACGCGGTCATCCGAGCGGATGAGCAAGGCCGGCCGGGCGCAGTCAGCATACGTGGCGGCTGGCCCACCGCGGAGATTGCCGGCGGTGACGGTCATGACGGAAAGCCCGGCGGTGCGGTCGTGGCGAAAAACACGGCGCCCGCCCGCCGAAGCGGGCAGGCGCACCATGCATGCAAGGCAATCGTGGTCTTCGGGATGGCCGGGCGTCGTTGCGGCGCGACCGGCCATTGCCTCAGTCAGGACATGGAGACGATTGTCTCGTAGTACGGCTTTTCGCTGACGCTCGCCCAGGCCCAGTAATCCTTGCGGAACGCCGAGTAGGATTCGTAGATGCGGGCGAAGTCCGCATCGCCTTCGGCCATTTCGGCGATGACCGCGTCGGTCGTCTTCCGCAGGCCGTCGACCACGTCGGCGGGAAGCTGCCGGGCGATGACGCCTTCGTTTTCGACCAGGTCACGCAACGCCTCGCCGTTGACGGTGTCGTTGTAGGCAGTGGATTCGAGGTGGCAGGCCATCGCCGCGACCCGGATGATTTCCTGCAGGTCTTCCGGCAAGCCGTCCCAGGCGGCCTTGTTGATCAGCAGTTCGCCCACCGTGGACGGCTCGTGCCAGCCGGTGGTGTAGTAGTATTTGGCCGCGTTGTGCAGGCCGAGGCGGCGGTCGAGGAACGGGCCGACGAACTCGGCGGCGTCGATCACGCCACGTTCCAATGCGGGGAAGATCTCACCGCCCGGCAGCAGCCGGACGTTCACGCCGAGCCGGTTGAAGACCGCGCCGGAGATGCCCGGAATGCGCATCTTTAGCCCGTCGAGATCGGCGAGCGACTCCACCGGTTCGCGGAACCAGCCGGTCATCTGCACGCCTGAATCGTTGAACGGCAGGGCGAACAGCCCCATCGGGTCATAGAGTTCCTGCCACAGCTCGAGCCCGCCGCCTTCATAGAGCCATGCCGCCATGCCCTTCTGATTGAGCCCGAACGGCACCGCGGAGAAGATCTGCGCGGCGGGAATCCTGCCGGCCCAGAAGTAGGAATTGGCGGCATTCATCTCGACCGTGCCGGCTGCCACCGCATCGAAACCTTCGAGCGCGGGGATCAGCTCGCCGGCGGCGAAGTGCTGGATGGTCATCCGACCGCCCGACATCTTCCTCACCTTCTCGACAAAGTCGGTCGGGCTGCCGGGGCCGGCCGTCAGATAGGGAAATCCGGGTGGATAGGCGTTGGTCATCCGCCAGGTGAATGTCTCCTGCGCCCGCACCACCGCCGGTGCCGCAAGTACGCCTGCCGATGCTCCCGCGCCGGCCACAAGGAAGTCACGCCGTTTCATTTACCTCTCCTTCGTTTCCTCCTGGCTGCCCTCGTGTCGAGGCAACCCCCCGGGGCCCCCTGCCGTGCCTCGTCAACCGGCGAGCCGGTCTGCAAGGCGGTAGTCGCGGGCCACTTCGGCCACGCTGATCCGAAAGTCCGAGAAGATGTCGGCCTTGCCCCGCATCTGGGCGGCGCGATGCTTCGCGTGCTCGCGCCAGGCGGTGACCGCCTCCTCGTCGCGCCAGTACGACAGGGACAGATAGCGGCCCGGCGTCGTCAGGCTCTCGAACCGCTCCACCGACAAGAAGCCGTCGATCCTTTCGAGTTCGGGCTTGAGGCTCGCGGCGATGTCGAAATAGGCGGGCCCGCGACCGTCCTTCATCTCCACCTGGAACACGACAATCACCATGGCTCCGCCTCCTTCCGGTTCCTTGCCGGTGACCTCACCAGCACAATGCGCAAGCAGGAAACACGTCGGCCTTGGCGCCGCGCGGATCACAGCCGGCCTCGAGGACACCGGTTTCCGGATCGCGGGATGCGGCGAGCAGATAGCCTTCGCTCCAGTCGGCGGCGACCTCCACGTCATGGCCCCGCCGCTGCAGGGCCTCGAGGACGTCCGCACCGACCCGCGGCTCGATCCGCACGCGGTTCGCAAAGCGATCATGGGGCGCGAAGAAGCCCGGGAAGTGCTCGCTCGACAGCTTGGGCGCCTCGATCGCTTCCTGAACACCCATTCCGAACAGCGTCCGGTTCAGGAAGAACTGGAGCTGCCACTGGTCCTGCTGATCGCCTCCCATGCTGCCGAACACCATCCACGGCCGGCCGCCCTTCGACGCCAGCGACGGGCTGATCGTGGTGCGCGGCCGCTTGAACGGCGCCACCCGGTTCGGGTGATGGGGCGGGTCGAGATAGAAGGTCATCAGCCTGTTGCCGAGCGGAAAGCCGAGCGACGGGACGACCTCGCACGACTTGATCCATGCCCCGCTCGGGGTCGCGGCCACCATGTTGCCGGCCGCATCGATGACGTCGACGTGGACGGTGCCGGGTCCCCAGGCCCCGCCGCCCAGCCGTTCGGTCTCGGGCAGCAGTGCAGCCGCGCGCCGCGGGTCGCCCGGCCGCAGCTCGGCCGAACCGGCTCGCGTCATGTCGATCAGCTCGCGCCGCAGTGCCGCATAATCGCGTGACAGAAGGGCCTCGGCAGGTACGTCGACGTGGCGCGGATCGGCGTAGTACTGCTCGCGATCGGCAAAGACGAGATTGATCGTCTCGATCAGCGCGTGGAGATAGTCGACGCTGTTGTGGCCAAACCCGGCGAGATCCACCGGCTCCAGGATCGCCAGCGCCTGAAGCATGGTCGGACCCTGGGTCCAGAATCCGCACTTGTACAAGGTGGTGCCGGCGAAATCGAACCCGACCGGATCCTCGACCAGCGTCTCGTAGCGGGCGAGGTCGCTCAATGCGAGAAAGCCGTCACGCTCGGCACTGAAACGGGCGATCTCGGCGGCAATGTCGCCGGCGTAGAAGCCTTCCCGGACCTTGCGGAGCCTGTCGGTGCGACTGCCGCTCGCGGCCTGCTCGAGGCTTGCGAGATGATCGAACGTGGCGGCCAGCGCCGGATTGCGGATGATGTCGCCCTCGTCCGGCACGGTACCGTCCGGCAAGTACAGTGCCGCACTGCCCGGCCAGTCGCGGCGGAACCGGTCGGCAAGGTCGCGCACACCGAAGCGCTCCTGGTTGCGCAGCCCGCGATGCATCGGAAAGCCGTCGCGGGCGAGTGCGATCGCCGGAGCAGCCACGTCGGCAAAGGACATGCTGCCGTAACGCGAAAGCGCCGTCACCAGCGCATCGAAGGCGGCGGGGACCCCGGCCGCCAGAATGCCCTCCTCGGGCATGTCGGAGAAACCACGCCTTCGGTAGGCCTCCGGCGTGGCCGCCTCCGGCGCTTCGGTGTTGCCGTTGATCGCCTCTACCTTGCCATCGGCCATGCACACGAGGATCGGGCACTCGCCCCCCACGGTATGCATCTGCGGGTTGACCACACCTTCGACGAGAACACCGGCGACCATGGCGTCGACGGCGTTGCCGCCCGCCTTGAGGACGTCGGCGGCGGCGTCGGCGGCAAGATGATGCTCGCAGGCAACTGCGCCGCGGGTGCCCAGGAGACGGGGATAGAACGTGTTCGTCTCCGTCGGGGCGTTGCGGAAGGCGCGCGTGCTTCGAGACATCTTCAATGAACTCACCGGCCGATCGCCTGTGGTCATGTCGCACTCCCAAACAGTTGAAGCGGATGTTCCATGCCGCCGACGGCAGCGACCGGCCCGGACCCAAGATCGATGACGCGGCCAATGCGGTGAGGCTCGGCGCCGGGCGGGTCGACGCGGACCGGGGTCGACGCGGACCGGGTCGAGACGGCTGCACGCTGCGCGCCGGCGCACGTTGGCACACCGACGGGGGCCGCGTGCCGCCGATACGTCCTGGACGGGATTGGGTGTCGGTCGTTCAAGATCGCTGGCCCCCTCACGTCAGCGGGCCAACTCTAGACCATTTGAAAACTTGGTGTCAAACTGCGGGCACAAGCAGCAACTTACATCCAAAGATATACAGTAATTTCAATATCTTACGTTCGAGCAGGCAAGAAAGTACCAATCATGAATTGGTATCCTCTAACGTGCGGAGGCCGGATGGCTGCACGGTCGACGAGACCTCATGCGTCGCATCGGTGATGCGCCTGAACACCTCCTCGACGTGCACCCGTGCAAGCCGTTCGGCGCGTTCCGGGTTCCGTTCCGCGATCGCCTCGACGAAGGCACGGTGCTGGCGCGACCAGTGCAGCAGCCTGTCGCGCGGCGAAACGATCGCATCCCGCAGCCGCCCCCACGCGGTCAGCTTCCGCAGTTCGTTGGCACTGTGCAGTACCGACACGAGCAGGGAGTTGTGGGTCGCCTCGGCCACCGCATTGTGAAGGGTGCCGTCCCACAGTTCGTATGTGCCGGAGTCGGCGGCCAGCTCGCATTTGCGAACGCAATGCAGCATGTAGGCAATCTCGTCCGGCGAGGCGCGGACCGCGGCTATCCGTGCGACCTGCGGCTCCAGCATGAGCCTCAGTTCCATGAGTTCCATCGGGTTGGTCGCAAGGCCGATGTCCATGAGGCCGGCCGCCGGCTTCTTCGGCCGGCTGCCGACGAAGGTGCCGCGACCGACATGGCGCCAGATTTTCCCCCTGGCTTCCAGGAGGTCGAGCGCCTTGCGCAAGGTCGAGCGGCTGATTCCCAGCTGGCCGCACAGTTCGCGTTCCGGCGGCAGCCGCCCGCCAGGACCGAAACGTCCGCTTTCCACCAGCCGCATCAATGCGGCCTCGGCCTGTTCCAGTTTCATGGTGCTCGTCACAAGATGCTGTCCGCAGAGTGCCCGTGTGGGCGCCGGGCGGCCGCGAAGGCGGCCCGGGTTCACAATCGATACACCATAGCCCGTGCGGAACGAAATCGGGGTTCGAGCGCGGGTCCGGGCAAGACCAGGATCAAGCTCGTCCAGGATCGCGTTGCGCAGACCACGGGCTTGCCGCGTCGGTGCGCGGGCTGGCGGGTTGCAGCAGCCGGGCAATGCCGTGCGGCAGGTTGCCGCAAGGCCGGCCAAGAGGGAGCGAGGGCATCTCGCAAGTTCATTCGCTACACGCGGCAATCGCCTGTGGTGTCTCCGCAACTTGCGTGAGGCTGGAATTAGAATAAGTCCAACCTACTGATTTGACAGTCATTTCTTGAATCTCTCTAAACTGTTTTCCTTGACAGGCCGCCACCCGGGCGCGGACCGTATGGGGCTTGCCCGGCCGTCCGGCGAGGCGTCACGGGCGAGACCAGGAGGAGAGGGATGCGCCACCATGCCCTTGCGGCGGCGCTGGTCGGCGGACTGGCGATCTCACCGGTTGCCGCGGAAACCGACGCGGCGGCGGTGCTTGCGACCTATGCCGACATCGCGCACGCCGCATATGAGGATTCGCTGACGACGGCGCGGGCACTCGACGCGGCCATCGACCGGCTGATCGAGAGCCCGAACCGCGAGACGCTCAACGCCGCGCGAAAGGCGTGGCTCGCCGCAAGAGTGCCCTACCAGCAGACCGAAGTGTACCGGTTCGGCAACCCGGTGGTCGACGGCTGGGAGGGCATGGTCAATGCGTGGCCGCTCGACGAGGGGCTGATCGACTACGTCGAGGCGAGCTACGGGACCGCGTCGGACGAGAACCCGTTCTATGTCGTCAACGTCATCGCCAACCCGCAGGTGACCGCCGGCGGAACGGCAGTCGACGCCACGGAAATCTCGCCCGACGTGCTCCGCTCCCTGCACGAGCTGGGCGAGGTCGAAGCCAACGTCGCCACCGGATACCATGCGATCGAGTTCCTGCTGTGGGGGCAGGATCTCAACGGTACCGGCCCGGGCGCGGGCGCGCGGCCGCCCACCGATTACGACACCGCCAACTGTACCGGCGGCAACTGCGACCGCCGCGCCGCCTACCTGAAGGCGGCGAGCGAGCTCCTGATCGCCGACCTCGAGGCGATGGTCGCCCAGTGGGCTCCGGACGGAGAGGCACGCGGCGAGCTCCTGTCCGGCCCCGCCGACGCCGGGCTGGTGCGGATGCTGACGGGGATGGGCAGCCTTTCCTACGGCGAACTCGCCGGCGAGCGGATGAAGCTCGGCCTGCTGCTGCACGATCCGGAGGAGGAGCATGACTGCTTCTCGGACAACACCCACAACTCGCACTTCTACGACGCTGTCGGCATCCGCAATGTCTACCTCGGTCGCTACGAGCGCGTCGACGGCAGCACCGTCGAGGGTCCGGCGCTTTCCGATCTCGTGCGCGAACGCGATCCCGACGCAGACCGCGCCCTGAGAACGAAGCTCGATGCCACGATGGCGGCGATGGCCGACCTGAAGCGGCGTGCCGAGATGGTCGAGGCCTACGACCAGATGATCGCGGCCGGCAACGACGAGGGCAACGCGGTGGTGCAGGCGGCGATCGACGCCCTGCTCGGGCAGACCCAGGCGATCGCGCAGGTCATCGCGGCGCTGGAGCTGACGCCGGTGGAGTTCGAGGGGTCCGACAGCCTCGACGACCCCGGCGCGATCGCAGAATGACCAGGATGGGGAGCACGGACCGGTGATTGTCTGCCACTGCAACGTCCTCGCGTGCAGCCGGATCCGGGAGGCCGCCGCCGAGGCGGGTGGCGCCGACCGGCTGACGGTGGTCACGCCGGGCACGGTCCTGCGCCGGCTCGGATGCCGCGCCAGGTGCGGCTGCTGCCTGCCGACCATCGTCCGCCTCATCGAGGAGACGCAGAACAGCGCGGCGCCCCAGCGGGCGCTTACCATCGTGCGCGGAGAACCGCTGGTGACCGGGGTCGAGTTCGCCAATCATGATGGCGCCGAGCCACGGGCTGCCAACGAGGAGCGATTGCCGCTGCCGGTGGTCACTGATATGAACGGACGGGCATCTCAACCGGGCAGCCTAGCTGCCGCTGCAAGGGAGGTTGCGTCCGATGCGTGGAGACGAGAAGGCGATTGCCATCCTCAACCGGGCCCTGCGCCACGAGCTTACGGCGATCAGCCAGTACTGGCTCCACTATCGCCTGCTTGAGGACTGGGGCTACACAAAGCTCGCCAAGAAGGAGCGCGAGGAATCGATCGAGGAGATGCAGCACGCCGACAAGCTGATCGAGCGCATCGTGATGCTCGACGGGCACCCGAACCTGCAGACCCTCGACCCGCTGATGATCGGGCAGGACATCAAGGAGGTGCTCGAGTGCGATCTCAAGGGAGAGTACAGCGCTCGTGAGCTCTACATCGAGGCACGCGACATCTGCCGCGACGTCAAGGATTACGTCTCCATGCAGTTGTTCGAGGAGCTTCTCTCGGACGAAGAGGATCACATCGACTTCATCGAGACACAGCTCGACCTCATGGGCCGCATCGGGGTGGAGAACTACGGGCACCTGCAGTCGGATCCGGCCAACGACGCCGACTGACCGGCCGTCGCTCCGCCTGCGGGCGCCGCGGCCCGGGCCGCGGCGGAGATGAGCCCATGCGTGTGGGACCGCGCGCCGTCACGCTCACCGGCGCCCTGCTGGCTGCCGTGGCAGCGGCGGTGGCGGTCGCCGATCCGCAGTCGATTGCCCCAAGCTTCGACACGCTCGCCCTGCAACCCGGCGAGACCCGGCCGGGTGGCGACGCGACCTCGCCGTCGGCGGCGATCAACGCCAATGCCTTCTCGCACGCGTCCGGGAATCTGCCGTTCGAGCGCGAATTCGACTTCAAGATCGGCAACGGGGTGTTCCGCAAGCTGTGGGTCTCGGCGCCGGCATCGACCCGATCCTCCGACGGACTGGGACCGCTCTACAACGCCCGCGCCTGCCAGCACTGCCACCTCAAGGACGGACGAGGGCATCCGCCGGCAAGCGAAACCGACGATGCGGTGTCGATGGTGCTGAGGCTGGCCGTCTTGGACGACGGCGGTCGCCCCGTCCCCGAGCCGGTGTACGGCCGACAGCTGCAGGACCACGCGGTGGCCGGGCACCGGGCCGAAGGGCGGATCGTCGTTACCTACGAGGACATCCCCGTAGAACTGGCGGGCGGCGGTATCGTGCATCTCCGCCGCCCGGACTACCGCATCGCCGACCCGGGTTACGGACCGATGCGGCCGGACACGATGATCTCGCCCAGGGTCGCGCCGCAGATGATCGGGCTGGGGCTGCTGGAAGCCATTCCGGAAGACGCGCTTCTCGCGAGGGCCGATCCGGACGACGCCGACGGCGACGGGATCTCGGGCCGGCCCAATCGCGTGACCGACCCGGAGACCGGCCGGCAGGTGATGGGACGGTTCGGCTGGAAGGCCGGCCAGCCGTCGGTCCGGCAGCAATCGGCCGAGGCGTTCGCCAACGACATCGGGCTATCGTCCAGCCTCCGCGATGCCCCGTTCGGCGACTGCACCCCAGCGCAGGACCGCTGCCGCGCCGCGCCGCACGGGGCCGATGGTGATACAGCCGAGGTCGACGACACGCTGTTCGAGCTGGTGGCGTTCTACGCCCGCAATCTCGCCGTCCCGCAGCGGCGCAGGGCCGACGATCCCGATGTCCTGGAGGGACGGCGGCTGTTCCACGAGAGCGGATGCGCAAGCTGCCACACCCCGTCATTCGTCACGGGAAACGGCGACGACATCGAGCCGGAGCTCAGGAACCAGCGGATCTGGCCGTATACGGACCTGTTGCTGCACGACATGGGGGAGGGGCTCGCGGACGGCTTCGTGGAGGGCGAGGCGACGGGGCGCGAATGGCGGACGCCGCCGCTGTGGGGAATCGGGCTCACCGAGGCCGTCAACGGCCACATGCAGCTGCTGCATGACGGGCGGGCGCGCGGCGTGCTCGAGGCGATCCTGTGGCATGGCGGCGAGGCGGAAGCGGCGATGCAGCGGGTCATCGCGATGACGGACGAGGAGCGTCGCAGGCTCGTCGCCTTCGTCGAGTCGCTGTAGCGGCGGGACCGGGCAGCGATGGCAATGGCACCGGCCCGCAGCGACACGCGGACCTTCAGGCCGGGCCTGGTGCCCGGCATCGTGTGCCTGGCAATCGCCGCGTTCGGAGGCCCGCTCGCGCCTGCGCATGCACTCGCCGGGGGTAACGACCTTCGATCCATTGCCTCCGACATCGCGCATCACCATGCGTTGCCGCGGGTAGAGGCGCTGGCCAGCGCGACGGCCGCCCTCGATCGGTCGATCGCGACGTACTGCGACGAGCGCGGAGCCGGCACCTCCGGCACCGTCCACGAGGCCTTCGGGGCGGCGCTGGCCGCGTGGATGGGCGTCGAGCACCTGCGATTCGGCCCGCTCGCCGAAGACGACCGCTACTGGCGCATCCAGTTCTGGCCGGACAAGCACGGGCAGGGTGCCAGGCAGCTGCGGAAGCTCCTGTCGGATCCATCGCAGCCGGTGCCGGATGCAACGGCCATCGGCGAGGCGAGTGCCGCCATCCAGGGCCTTCCCGCGCTCGAGCGGCTGCTCTTCGGCGACGGTTCGGCGCCCGCGGCCGCCGACGATACGGACCGTGTGTGCCTGCTGATGACGGCGATCGGCGACAACCTGGCGGCGATGGCCGAAGCGGCACTGAACGACTGGCGGGCGCTAGCGGCCGAACTGGATTCCGGCACCGGGACGAGGGCGGGCGAATTCCTTGCGTCGGCGTTCAGGGCGTTCGCCGACCAGCTCGAGTTCATCGCCGACCTCAAGCTGGATCGCCCGCTCGGCAAGAGCGAGGAGGCCGCCCGGCCACGACAGGCGCAGAACTGGCGGAGCAGCATGGCGCTCGCCAACATCGAGGCGAACCTCGCAGCCCTCGACGAGCTGTATGGCGGCAACGCCGAGGCCGGCAGCCACGGACTTGCGGCCGTCCTCGACACCCAGGGGCCGGAGGGCGACTACCGGACGGCAATCGGCGAGGGACTGCGCTACGGTGCGACCTTCCTTCGCGAACGGCCGATGGACATGGCCAGCGCCGTCCACGACCAGGAACAGCGCGATAGCCTCGCCTTTCTCGCGCTGCACATCCGGCAGATGCGGGACATGGCGCTCGCGCATCTCGCGCCGGCGCTCGGGGTAGCGGCTGGCTTCAATGCGATGGACGGGGACTGATCGCAGGACACTGCTGAAGGGCCTGGCGGCGACCGCGCTGCTGTTGCGGACCGGAGGCGGTGCCCATGGAGCCGGACCCGGGCCGTACTACCTGAGCTCCATCGCTACCGCGCCGGATGCCTACGGGGCGGCGGTGTTCGATGCCGCCGGCAGCATCGTCGCGACGATCGATCTGCCGGCGCGCGGCCACGGCGGCTGCTTCCGGCCGCGGGGCACGGAGGCCATCGTCTTTGCCAGGCGCCCGGGCGACTTCGCCGTAGTGTTCGACCGACGCTCGGGGACGATCCTGCACACCCTGCATTGCCCCGACGGCCGCCACTTCTACGGCCACGGTGTGTTCGATGCAGACGGGCGGCTGCTGCATACGACCGAAAACGACTACGACGCAGGCCGCGGCGTGATCGGCGTGTGGGATGCGTCCCGGGACTATGCCCGGGTCGGCGAGTTCGACAGCGGCGGGATCGGGCCGCACGAGATCGTCCTGATGCCCGACGGACGCACGCTCGCCGTCGCCAACGGCGGGCTGCTGACGCACCCCGATACCGGCCGCCATAAGCTCAATGTTCCCGAGATGCGCCCGTCGCTGGTGCTCATCGACAGCGCCGACGGTCGCCTTGTCCAAAGGGTCGAACTACCGCGGGAACTGCACAAGCTCAGCATCCGCCATCTGGCGGTGACGCCGTCGCGGCAGGCCGCGGTGGCGATGCAGTACGAGGGGCCGGAAGGCGACAGCCCGCCGCTCGTCTTCATATGGTCCGGCGGCGGACCGCGGCTCCTGGAAGCGCCGCCGGCGGTGCAGTCACGGATGCGGAACTACACCGGCTCGATCGCCGCCGGTCGTGATGGCCGTACCTTCGCGGTTACCGCTCCGCGCGGGGGACTGACGGCATTCTGGTCCGCCGACGGCCGGTTCCTCGGCGCCGCCGACATGACCGACGTATGCGGCGTGGCCGCCGCGGCGCGGACGGGAGCCTTCGTGTTGTCGAGCGGCACCGGCGACCGAGCGGTGTACGGAGCGGGCGACGTGCGCGCCGGCCGCCCGCTGCCGGCATCGCAGCTGCGGTGGGACAACCACATCGCCGCATTGGCTGATGACCCTGCGATCCCCGCTGCCGGCGCGGACGCTATTCGATGATCAGGCCGTTGCGCGATCGTGCCCCGACGCGTTCCTCGACCACCGGCTCGCGGCCGCCGCGCAGGATCGAGTTTCCGGCATAGAGCGTGCGCTGATCGATTGGCGGCGGGGAAAGCCAGTGATCCTCGGCAATCTGCCCGCTCTGGCCGTAGGCGGCGAGCGCATTCGCGTAGCAGGCCATCCGGACCTGGTTCTCGGGTATGCCGCGCTCCAATGCCAGCCTTGCCGTCTTCGGCACGGCGAGCGGATCGGAAATGCCCCAGTCGCAGGCGGAATCGACGATGATGCGCTCGGCGCCGTACCGGTGCAGGATGTCCACCATCCGCGCGTTGCCCATCTTGGTCGACGGATAGATCGAGAATGCCGCCCAGTACCCCCGGTCGAGTACCTCGGCCACCGTCTCCTCGTTGTTGTGGTCGATGATCACCCGTGACGGATCGAGCCCGTGCTCCTCGCAGACATCCATGGAGCGGGTCGTGCCGCGCTTCTTGTCGCGGTGCGGGGTGTGGATCATGACCGGCAACCCGGTGTCCTTCGCGAGTTCGAGCTGGAGGCGGAAGTACCGGTCTTCGAGCTCCGTCTGCTCGTCGTAGCCGATCTCGCCGATCGCCACGACGCCTTCCTTGAGCGCAAAGCCGGGCAGGATCTCCATGACCCCTTCGGCCAGCGCCTCGTCGTTCGCTTCCTTGGAGTTGAGGCCGATCGTGCAGTAGTGGCGGACGCCGAACTGGCCGGCGCGGAACCGCTCGAAGCCGACGATGTGGGAGAGATAGTCGACGTAGGTACCGACGTGGGTGCGGGGCTGGCCGATCCAGAAGGCGGGTTCGATGACCGCGACCACGCCGGCCGCCGCCATTGCCTCGTAATCGTCGGTGGTGCGCGAGATCATGTGCGCGTGGGCATCAATGAACATCATGCCGTTTCCTCCTGCCCGATCGAGCTTTCGAGCGTATCCCATGTCAGGCTGCCGGACCGGATCGCCGCTGCCTCGTCCGGCAATAGTGCGAGCAGCTCCTTCGTTCCGGGCGCGCCGCTTGCCGAAAGGGCCAGCGCCGCGGCGGCCCGCTCGCGGGGATCGGAACTGCGTGCGACCCGCTCCAGATCCGCCAGCATGTCGCCCTCGGCAAACGGGCCGACGCAGCGCCACAGCTCGGGACTTACCGGCCGCCCCGCGGCCCACCGCTCGTGGGCGTAGTCGCGGAGGATTGCGGCGAGTTCGGCATTGGCCCGCTCGTCGAGCCCCTGTATGGGGGCAAGGGCGCTGCCGACGAACAGCGCCTTCAGTATCATCTGGTTCCAGCGATCGCGGCCGAACCTCTCCCTGGGATAGGGGCTCCGGTGCGCCACCGCCTCGAACACCGCCCGCATGTTCGAACGCAAGCCCTCGGCTGCCTGGCCTTCAAGCTGCTCCTGATCGGGATAGAGGGGCAGCCCGCGATAGAGAGCCACGGCTTCGCCGACGTCGGCGGTGCGGCACAGCTGCACGAACGTCCTGGCAAGGTCTTGCGGCGCGGCGGTACCAAAGGCGAGCAACGCCAGCACCCGGGCCGCTTCGTCAACGGTCCAGCCGCGCGGGTCCCAGCCGCGGCGGGCGGCGCTCGCGTCAGCCAGATCGCTTTCCGACAGCTGGAGGTCGTCCTTTCCGAGCTTGCGCGGCGCGAGGCCCATGGCGATCTGCAGGTCGCGCAGCGACGGTGAAGCGCGAAGATCCTCGAGCCGGCCCTGCAACCAGTTCATGGCATCCGCCGCGGCCTGGCGCTTCAGCCAGGCCTGAAGAAGCAAGACAGGTTCTGCGTCACTCATCGTGCGACCCCGACCGTTCAGCGGCACTTCATGCTGGAACCTAGCATATCAAACCCCGGCCGGGCGGCAGGGTGCGGCTGATGACAGCACCAGGCCGGGCCGATAAGCTCGTCGCCATGAAGCCGGCACTGGTCATACTCGCGGTCGGGCTGACGCCGCAGCTGGTAGGCGACAGCACGCCGAACATCGCAAGTCTAGCCAGGCGTGGCGGAATGCGCCCGCTGTCGACCGTGTTGCCGGCAGTGACGTGCACCGTCCAGTCGACGCTCCTGACCGGGCTCATGCCGGCCGAGCACGGGGCAGTGGCAAACGGCTGGTACTTCCGTGATCTATCGGAGGTCTGGCTGTGGCGGCAATCGAACCGCCTGATCGGCGGCGAGAAGATCTGGGAGGCGGGGCGCCGGCGAAACCCGGACTTCACCTGCGCAAAGCTGTTCTGGTGGTACAACATGTATTCGTCGGCCGACTGGAGCGCGACGCCGAGGCCGATGTATCCTGCCGACGGCCGCAAGATTCCCGATCACTACACCTGGCCGCCGGATCTTCACGACGAGCTCGATGCGCGGCTCGGACAGTTCCCCCTGTTCCGGTTCTGGGGTCCGGCGGCCGATATCACCTCCAGCCAGTGGATTGCCAAAGCCACCATGCATGTCATGGAAACACGCAATCCGACACTGACGCTGACCTATCTGCCCCATCTCGATTACAACCTGCAGCGTCTCGGTCCGGACGATCCGCGGATCGCACGCGACCTTCTGGAACTCGACGCGCTGTGCGGCGAACTGATCGAGGCGGCGGATCGTTCGGGGCGCGACGTCATCGTCGTTTCGGAATACGCGATCATGCCGGTGCGCGATGCCGTGCACATCAACCGGGCGCTTCGGGAAGCGGGCTTCATCGCGGTGCGGCGGGAGATGGGGCGCGAGCAGCTCGATCCCGGCGCCTCGCGTGCCTTTGCCGTCGCCGACCACCAGGTTGCGCATGTCTACGTGGCGAACACCGAGGATATCAACACCGTCGGCCAGCTGATCGCCGGACTTGATGGCGTGGACGAGGTGCTCGACGCCGAGGGCAAGCGTACCATCGGCCTCGACCATGAACGGTCGGGGGAGCTGGTGGCGGTGGCAAGGCCGGATCGCTGGTTCAGCTACTACTACTGGCTCGACGAGGCGCGAGCGCCCGACTACGCGCGTACCGTCGACATCCACCGGAAGCCGGGATATGACCCCGTCGAACTGTTTCTTGACCCGTCCCTGACCGCGCCCAAGGCCGCAGTGGCGTGGCGGCTCCTCAAGCGCAAGCTTGGGCAGCGGACCCTGCTCGACGTGATTTCTGCCAGCCGCACCGACGTCGTCCGCGGCTCTCACGGACGCATCACGCACGCGCCCCAGCAGACGCCGCTCGTAATCACGTCACGGCCGGATCTGCTTCCGGACGGCGAAATCAAGGCGACCGCGTTCAAGCCGTTTGTCCTCGATCACATCTTCGCCTAGAAGTGCCGGCTTTCCCTGGCGGGATCAGCTGCAGGTCGCTATTCACCCTGGCCCCGGCGCGCCTCGGCAATAAGCCAGTCGCGGAACCGGCGGACCGGGCGACGCGGCGGGTGGTCGGCGGGTTCAACCAGATAGAACGAGAACTCGGAGCGCAGCGAATCAGGGAAGGGGCGGATCAATTCCTGGCGGCCGATCAGCTCTTCGGCAAGCCGGCCACCGCACAGGGCGACACCCTGGCCGCGGATCGCGGCATGAACCAGCACCATGTAGTTGTCGAACAACAGGCCGCGTTCGGGCACCTCGCCCAGATCGAATGCAGCGAACCAGCTGGCCCAGGTGACCCAGTTGCGGTCGTGCACCGCCAGGTGCAGAAGCCTTGAGCTCTTCAGGTCGGCGAGAGTTTCCAGCCGATTGTACTTTTCCGCATAGGTCGGCGAGCACACCGGGAATACATCGTTCTCGAAAAGGTAATGCGCCTTGCGCCCGGGCCATTCGCCGCGGCCATAACGGATCGCGAGGTCAACATTCGATCCGGCGAGGTCACGACTGCGCGCCGAGGCAACGAGCTGGATGTCGACCTCGGGAAACTGCGCCTGATACTGCGCAATGCGCGACATCAGCCAATAGGAAGCGAAGGTCACGCTCGAAGCGATCGTGACGTCGACGCTGCTCGCCGCGCGCCGGATTTCTCCCGCTACCTGGGAAATCCTGCCCAGCCCCGCCTCGACCGCCTCGTACAGCCGCTCGCCGTACCGGGTCAGCTTCAAGGTGCGGTGCTGCCGGTCGAACAGCTCTACCCCCAGATGGTCTTCGAGGAGCCGCACCTGGCGACTGACGGCGGCCTGAGTCACACGGAGTTCCGCCGCCGCTCGCGTGAAGCTGAGATGGCGGGCAGCCGCCTCGAATGTGACCAGGCTGTTCGGTGGAGGCAATTGATCGCGCAGGCCTGCCATCAGTTTTTGTAATCCCGCTGCAAGAATTTTGACGGTTTACCAAGGCTCCGATGCGCTGTCCAATGACAATCGGTATAAGCGACGCCGCTGTCCCGGACGGGCTGGGCGCTATTACGGAAGGAGATCCGCGATGCATACCGGTGCGAACGCCCTCTTCATCCCCGGCCCCACCAACCTGCCACATGTCCTGCGCCTGGCGATGGACATCCCGCTGGAGGACCAGCGCTCGCCGGACTTCCCCGCATTCGTCATCGGCCTGTTGGGCGACCTGAAGCGGATCTTCAAGATGGAGGGCGGCCAGGTATTCCTCTATCCCGGTTCCGGAACCGGCGGCTGGGAGGCGGCGATCACCAACACCCTTTCGCCGGGCGACAGGGTCCTGACCTCGGTCTACGGCCAGTTCTCACATCTGTGGGCTGACATGTGCCGGCGCCACAATCTCGATGTCGAGGCCGTCGATGTCGCCTGGGGCGAGGGCGTTCCGGTCGAAGAGTATGCCAGGCGGTTGCAGGCGGACCACGCACACCGGATCAAAGCGGTTCTGGTCTGCCACAACGAGACGACGACCGGGGTGACGAGCGACGTGGCGGCGGTGCGCCGGGCGCTCGACGAGGCCGGCCACCCGGCGCTCCTCATGGTCGACGGCGTCAGTTCGATCGCCTCGATCGACTTTCGCATGGCCGAATGGGGTGTCGATCTTGCGGTGTCAGGCTCTCAGAAGGGCTTCATGCTGCCGACCGGCCTTGCCATCGTCGCGGCGAGCGACAAGGCGCTCGACGCACACCGGTCCGCCCAGTGCCCGCGCTGCTTCTTCAGTTTCGAGGACATGATCCGCACCAACCGCGAGGGGCAATTTCCCTATACGCCGGCGACCACTCTCCTGCGCGGTCTGCGCGCCTCCATCGATCTCCTCGAACGGGAAGGCCTGCAGAACGTCTTTGCCCGCCATCATCGCCTGGCCGAGGGGGTGCGTCGCGCCGTCGACGCCTGGAACCTCAAGCTGTGCGCCAGGGAGCCCAAGTGGTACTCCGATACGGTCAGCGCAATTCTCGTCCCCGAGGGCGTGGACTCCCGCGACATAGTGGCGACCGCCTATCATCGCTACAACCTGTCGCTTGGCGGCGGCCTGAGTCAGCTGACGGGCAAGGTGTTCCGCATCGGGCATCTGGGTTGGCTGAACGAACTCAACCTCATTCAGGCCCTTGCCGGAGCGGAAATGGCGATGCGCGACGTGGGCATGGACGTCCAGCCGGGGTCGGGCGTCGCCGCCGCCGAGGAATACTACCGCCAGACCGCACGCTCCCTGCCGGTGTCGGACGGGCCCGTCCGTGCGGTAGCATGATGTCCACGAAGATCTGCATATACGGCGCAGGCGCCGTCGGCGGCTATCTGGCAGCGGGCCTTGCCGACCGGGATGGTGTGGATCTGTCCGTCGTGGCGCGTGGCCAGCACCTGGCGGCGATGCAACGGGACGGTCTTGTACTTGAAATCGGCGGCGAGCGGCGGCGGGTCAAGTTGCGCGCCACCGACGACCCTGCCGAGCTTGGGCCCCAGGACTACGTCATCGTGGCGCTCAAGGCGCACCAGGCGTGGGAAGCGGCGCCGCGCATGCAGCCACTCCTGGCAAGGAACACGAGCGTGGTGACCTGCCAGAACGGGGTTCCCTGGTGGTATTTCCATCAACATCCTGGCCGCTTCCGCGACCGCCGGGTTGCATCGGTGGATCCGGGCGACCGCCAGTGGACAGCGATCGGCCCCGAGCGCGCCATCGGCTGCGTGGTGTACCCGGCAACCGAGATTGTCGCTCCGGGCGTCATCCGCCACCATTACGGTAACAAGTTCCCGCTGGGCGAGCCGGACGGAACGGTCTCCGAGCGCACGGTCCGGCTCAGCCAGATCCTTGAGGCAGGAGGCTTCAAGGCACCTGTGCTCGAGGACATCCGGAGCGAGATCTGGCTGAAACTGTGGGGCAATCTCTGCTTCAACCCGATCTCCGCCCTGACACGGGCGACGCTCGACGTCGTGGCCACGGACGAGGACACGCGCGGCCTCGCGAGAGCAATGATGCTCGAGGCGGAGGCGATAGCGGTGCGGCTTGGCGCCAGATTGCGCGTCGATGTGGATCGGCGCATCGCCGGCGCTGCGAAGGTTGGTGCCCACCGCACATCCATGCTGCAGGACCTGGAGAGCGGTCGCGCCATGGAAATCGATGCACTGGTCATCGCGGTGCAGGAGCTTGGCCGCATGGTCGACGTGCCGACGCCTTCAATCGACATCGTCGCCGGCCTGGTGCGGCAGCTCGGTCGCAACCATGGCCTCTATCCCGCCGCGGTGCCGGACCGGTCCAGCCGGACCTATGGCGGCGCAACGGCTGCCTGATCCCGCCCTAACCGGTTCTGTCGCCTGGTGGCATCCGGGGTCGCCCGCGCGCGCCCTCGGGGGTCGCGCGCGCCGGTTCGGCGGCCGCCTGCGGGCGGACTGCCGCGAGATAGTCGTCGGCAAGGGATCGGGTGATCTCGCCAACGGAGAACCGGTAGGGACCGATCTCCGACACCGGGGTCACCTCCGCCGCGGTCCCGGTGATGAAGCACTGTTCGAAGTCCTTCATCTCCTCGGGCATGATCGTCCGTTCGATGACGCGGATCTGCCGGGCCTTGGCAAGATCGATGACCGTGCGGCGGGTGATGCCGTCGAGGAAGCAGTCCGGCGTCGGGGTGTGCAGGTTGCCGTCGCGGTCGACGAAGAAGATATTGGCACCGGTCGCCTCGGCCACATGGCCGCGCCAGTCCATCATCAGCGCGTCGGCATACCCCTTCTTCTCGGCAGCATGCTTCGACAGGGTACAGATCATGTACAGGCCGGCCGCCTTTGCCTTGCACGGGATGGTGCGCGGGTCAGGCCTGCGCCACTCGGATATGTCGAGGCGGATGCCCTTCAGCCGCTGTTCGGGATCAAAGTACGACGGCCACTCCCACACCGCGATCGCGACATTGATCCGGTTCGACTGGGCCGAGACGCCCATCATCTCCGAGCCACGCCAGGCGACCGGGCGGACATAGGCATCCGAAAATCCCTGCCGGCGAAGCGTCTCGCGACAGGCTTCGTCGATGTCGGTGACCGTATACGGGATCGTCATGTCCATCACGCGGGCGGACTCGAACAGGCGTTCCGTGTGTTCGGTGAGCTTGAATATCTCGCCGCCGTAGGCACGCTCGCCCTCGAATACGGAGCTCGCGTAATGCAGACCGTGCGACAACACGTGCAGCGTGGCCTCGGACCAGGGGACGAACTCGCCATTGTACCAGATGACGCCTTCGCGCTGATCGAATGGCACTGCGACCATGACGACTTCTCCCTCGATCTCTCAATACCCGGCGGGAGACGCCGCCGGGAGCCTGTTCATTCCGGTCCCGCCGGCCGGCCTGTTTGCGCCGACTCCCGCTTCTGGCCTATAACCGGCGCCAGACGATGACGTGAAGTCCGCCTGATGGGGAACCGATCCGGTCCCCTGCGCAACATTGTGTATCCAGAGAGCGGACCATCGAACGATCATTTCGTTCCGGCTGGACAAGCAGTAACGATCAAGCGAAAATATGTCAATATGGCTGACGTAAATTTCGGTCTGAACGGAAACCCCTCCGCCCTGAACGACGGCGCGGAAACGACAGGCTTGACCGCCGAGAACGAGGCGGTGGTGGAGCTCATCGAGCTCCTGTTCTTCGCCTACCGGGACTTCGTTTCGGACCCGGACGAGATACTGCGGGATTACGGGTTCGGACGTGCCCATCATCGGGTCGTGCACTTCGTCGGCCGCAATCCGGGCATCAGGGTGGCAGAGCTGCTTGACATCCTGCGGATCACCAAGCAGAGCCTCGGCAGGGTGCTGCGGGAACTGATCGAGACCGGATTCATCGAGCAACGCGAAGGTGACCGTGACCGGCGTCAGCGCCTGCTGTACCTTACCGAAGCCGGAGCCGGCCTGCACCGCCGGCTCATTGCACCTCAGATCACGCGCGTCGGTGCCGCGATCGAGCGCGCCGGCGCGGCCGGCGCACAAGGCTACCGGGACGTGCTGTTCAATCTCATCGATGCCGACGATCGGGCGCACGTGCGCGCACTGATCACCAAGCGCGGCTGAGGAGAGCGCGGGCATTGCCATGACAGCGGCCGTACGGATCGACACGGACGATCAATCCCTCGACCTCGCGCGGCATATCCTGGTCGTCGATGACGACCGGCGAATCCGCGAACTTCTGACGTCCTATCTGGCAGCCAACGGCTTCCGGGTGACGACGGCCGCCAACGCGGCGGAAGCCCGCCAGCGGATGCGCGGGCTGTCGTTCGACCTGATAGTGCTCGATGTGATGATGCCGGGCGAGGACGGGCTGTCGCTTGCACGGGCATTGAGGGAAGAGGGAGACGTCGCCATCCTCATGCTTTCCGCGCGCTCGGAACCGGGCAGCCGGATCGAGGGTCTCGAGATGGGCGCCGACGACTACCTGGCGAAACCGTTCGAACCGCGGGAACTGCTGCTCAGGATCGAAAGCATATTGCGCCGTCAGGGGCCGAACGTGTCCACCGCATCCGAAATCTCGATGGGGGCATGCACGTTTCATGTCGAACGCGGCGAGTTGCGGCGCGACGGCGTCACCGTGCGCCTGACAACGCGCGAACGCGAACTCCTGCGGCTGTTTGCCAGCCGCCCCGGAAAAACCATAACCCGGGCGGAACTTTCGGGGCACGGCGCTGACGGCGGCGCGCGGGCGGTAGACGTGCAGATCAACCGTCTTCGCCGCAAGATCGAGGCTGACCCGGCCACGCCGGTCTATCTGCAGACCGTGCGCGGATCGGGGTACATCCTCTATACCGACTAGGCGGCGGCACCGCCGGACCAAGGCGGTCCGAGATCGATGCATCCAGAGGGGAGGCGAACCCATGGTCGCCATTCCGGACTATTCGGCACCACCAGAACGGCGGAACCTCAAGTGGCGGTTCAACCGGCTGCTTGAACGCTATCTGCCCAAGCGGCTCTATCCGCGGACGCTCATCATCGTCATCACGCCGGTGGTGGTGCTGCTATCGATCGTCATGTTCATCTTCATGGAGCGGCACTGGGACAAGGTCACCGGACGCATGTCGCGTGCGGTCGCGCAGGAGATCGCGTTCCTCATCAAGCTGCATGAATCGCTGCCGCCCGGCGAGGACAGCGACAGGTGGCTGGTGAACACGGCCAACGAGCACCTCGGGCTCGGGTTCACCATGATCAAGGGCCAGGACCTGCCGCCGCCGGCCAGGAAGCCGTTGTTCTCGCTGCTCGACATCAAGCTCAGCAAGCAGATCAGCAAGCGGGTGGGCAAGCCGTTCTGGATCGATACGCTCGGCCGCACCGGCTACGTCGACATCCGGGTGAAGGTACGCGACGGGCTGATCTTCCGCTTCCTGACCGAACAGGAACGCGCCTATGCCTCGAATTCGCATATCTTCATCCTGTGGATGGTCGTCTCGTCGGTGGTGCTGCTGTCGGTGGCGGTGATCTTCATGCGCAACCAGATCAGGCCGATCCTTGCGCTTGCTTCGGCGGCCCAGAGCTTCGGTCTCGGCCGTGACGTGCCGGATTTCAGGCCGCGCGGCGCGGCGGAGGTCAGGGCCGCCGCCGTTGCCTTCCTCAACATGAAGGAGCGCATCGGCCGCCACGTCGAACAGCGGACCACGATGCTGGCCGGCGTGAGCCACGACCTGCGGACGATCCTGACCCGGTTCAAGCTGCAGCTGGAAGTGCTGGGCGACGGGCCGCAGGTGCAGGCGCTGAAGAGCGACGTCGACGAAATGCAGCACATGCTGGAGGACTACATCGACTTCGTGCGCGGTCACGAGGGGGAGAAGAGCGTCGAAACCGACATTGGTGCGCTGCTGCACCAGGTCGCCCGCGAAACCAGGCACGGTCATACCTGCGCGCAGCTTGTCGCAACCGAAGGCATCACCGCACTGATCAGGCCCAATGCCTTCAAGCGCTGCATATCCAATCTGGTCGGTAATGCCTGCCGTCACGGCAGCGAGGTGATCATCGGCGCTCGATGCGAGAACGGCGAGTTGACGGTCACCGTGGAGGACGACGGGCCGGGGATTCCGGAGGAAATGCGTTCGGAGGTGTTCAGGCCGTTCTGCCGGCTCGACGGCGCGCGCAACCAGGATGAAGGCGGCAGCGGCCTCGGGCTCACCATCGCGCTGGACATCGCCCGCAGCCACGGTGGCGACATCACGCTCGATACCTCGACGCTGGGCGGGCTGAAGGCGGTCGTCCGGGTGCCGATAGTGGAGGCGCTGGACGGCGACGCGCGCGAGGACGCTCGGGCCGGCTAGTACATGCGACCGCCGTTCGGCACCGGCCTGTCGACCGACACCAGCACCACCTCGCCATTTGCGTCGGGGAAACCGAGGGTCAGGACTTCCGACATCATCGGCCCGATCTGCCGCGGCGGGAAGTTGACGACGGCGGCGACCTGCCGGCCAACGAGTTCGTCGCGTGCGTAGTTGCGGGTGATCTGGGCGGAACTGCGCTTGCGCCCGATTTCCGGACCGAAGTCGATGACCAGCTTGTAGGCCGGCTTGCGGGCCTCGGGAAAGTCCGCTGCCTCGACGATCGTTCCAACCCGGATGTCGACCGCCAGGAAGTCGTCCATCGTGATCGTCTTGCCGTTGTCCTGCGACACCGCTGCCCCTCCCCGGAGAACTTCAGGATCCGCCCTGCTGCCCGCCTTCGCCGGCGGGCTCGGTGCGCCGCGGCGGGCGAATGACGGCGCAGGCAAACCGCGCAAAGGCGGATGCGAGACCGATCGGCACTGCCGCACGCCCCATCCAGGTTTCCGCCCGTCGCAGCGCCCGGTCGAGAGCCGCCATGGTGCGGGCAAGGCCCGGATCGTCGTCATCAAGCCAGACGCGGAATGCCGCACAGTAGATCAGCGCCGCGCCCTTGGCACGAACCAGCCCGCGGACGCCATCGGCGGGAATATCGGCGGCGGTCAGCATCCAGTAGTGCGAGGCGAGCGTCTGCGGGAACAGTACGATCAGTGCACCGGGGTCCCGCGACAGGTCCTCGGCAATCCGCTTCAGGGCCTTCTTGTGCGGTTCCAGCAGTTCGAACCGCCGCATCAGGACCTCGAACAGCCTGTCGCGCGGCGGCTCGGATCGCACTTCGGGGTCGATCGTCGCAATCACCTCGCGGTCGATGCGGCGCATGAAGTGGGCGAGAATGTCGTCCCTGCCGGCGACGACTCCGACGAGATCGGCAAGCGGCACCTTCGCCCTTTCGGCGATGGCGGATAGCTCGAGATCGCGCCAGCCGTGCTCCGCCGCGAGATCGAGGGCAGCCTTGACGAGTTTCGGGACGGGGTCGCGCGCCATGGATCACCTCCTGGGGGCGTTATAGGCGCCATGGCGCGCAGTGAAAAGAACAGGCTTGGTCTGCGTCAGCCGGCGAGTTCCCGCGACCGGTCCCTGGCGGCGGTCACCGCGCGCACCATCAGGTCGAAAAGCCCGCCGTCGGCCATCAATACCTTCAGCGCGGCCGCCGTCGTCCCGCCGGGCGAGGTCACGTTCTGCCGCAAGGTTGCCGCCGGCAGTTCTGACTGGTGGAGAAGCTCGCCGGCCCCGGCGACCGTTCTCCGCGCCAGCCGTGCCGCAAGGTCTGCGGGAAGCCCGACGGCTGTTCCGGCCGCGGCCATGGCCTCGGCGAGAAGGAACACGTAAGCCGGTCCGCTGCCGGAAACCGCCGTGACCGCGTCGATCAGCGCCTCGTCGTCCACTCGCGCAACGTCACCGACGGCGGCGAGCAGCTCCATGCACAGCGTGATCTGGGTCTCGCTTGCCCGCGCATTGGGGCAGACAACCGTGATTCCGCGGCCGACCGCGGCGGGCGTGTTCGGCATGGCGCGGACGATTGCCGCCTCGGCGCCCAGATGCCGTTCGAAGGTCGCGATCGTCGTGCCGGCAGCCACCGACAGGAACACCGGGCGGCTGGCGCCGAGCGGCACGATCGTGGGAAGGACCGATCCCATCATCTGCGGCTTGACCGCGAGCAGCACCACCTCGGCATCGGCCACGTCGGTCATCGCCGGATTGTGCGCGATGCCATGTGCCGCAACGAGCGCCCGGACCTCCTCGGGCGGACCGGGATCGAAGATCACCACGCGCCTGGGGTCAACGCCTTGCTCAAGCCAGCCCTGGAGCAACGCCCCGCCCATCTTGCCGGCACCGACCAGAACCAGCCGGCCTGACAGTTTCACGCTCATGCCTCGCCCTGAGTCTCAAGGGAGACCGCGTCGATCGCTTCCTCCGCCGACCTGCCCGCCCACATCACGAACTGGAACGCCGGGTAGTAGCGTTCGCAGGCGTCGAGGGCGGCGTCGAGAAGGGCGCTGCACTGGGCCGTGTTCGCCCTGGCGAGCCCGGCCAGCAGGAGGGTGTTGCGGAACAGGACGGTTCCCTCCCTCTTCCACAGGTCGAAGTGGCCGGACCACAGGCGCTCGTTGATCAGGGTGACGAGCTCGGATACGGCGCCGCGCCGGTTCAGCGGCACCCTGACGTCGAAGGTGCAGGCAAGGTGCAGACCCTCCAGATCCTCGCGCCAGTTGAACGAGACATGATAGTCGGACCAGCGACCCTCGATCGACAGGCTGAGCTCGTCGTCGCTGGAACGGTCGAATATCCAGTCATGCTGATGCGCCAGCTCCTCGACAAGGTCGATCGGGTTGTCGTGCTGTTCGAAGACGGGCTGGAGCTGAGGCATGGGTGTCTCCGGAACCGGCTGACAGATGGCGGCTGTGGCCCGCCGGGAACACAAGATATGGGCCGCCAGCGCGAATCATCTACCAGTTATGGAACGTGCCCAAAGCTGCTGCCGACTGCAAGCCCCGACGCCGGCTGTCCACACCCGCATGGCGGCGTCCCGCCCGCCGGCAGGCTCCAGGCCGTCGCCCCCTGACCCGGGAAGAGGTTGCGGGGTAAGGGGAGGGCAAATTGTGGCAACAGGTGGTGCCGGGCGGCGTCGGCTTTGGCATCAGCTTTGCTTGATCCGTGGCAGGGCGTTTACCATTCGGCCGGGCGACCACCGGCCGCGGGGCGTCGAGGCTTGCCGATGCGGGCTGCGATGTGGTTTGCTCCGGATACGCGTGTGGGATGTTCAGTGATGTCGAAGTCGAGGTTCACCAGCGGAGCGGATGAGTATTCCGCCCCCGCCATCAACTTTGCCTCGCGGTTCACCGGGTCGCCCATGTTCGACCGGATCTTCAGGGAAGGCATGCTGCTGGTCGAGGAGACAGCGGCCTATCTCGACGGTCCGGGGCGGCGCGAGTCGCGCGAACTCGGCCGCACCGCGGCGATGGCCTATGCCACCGAAAGCATGCGGCTGACGACGCGGCTCATGCAGCTTGCCTCGTGGCTGCTCCTCCAGCGTGCGGTGCGCGACGGCGAGATGACGGCCGAGGAGGCGCGGCAGGAAAGATACAGGATCGATCTCGCCCGGTGCTCGGATGCCGGCGGCAACACGGACGGTCTGCCGGAGACGCTCAGCGATCTCATCGCCCGCAGCGACCGGCTGCACACGCGGATCCGTGCTCTCGATCGCATGCTGAACGCCGACAGCAAGCCGATTGCGGCGAGGCCGAGCCCGGTCAGCCACCAGATGTCCCTGCTCAGGGCCGCCTTCGGCCGGCCAATGGCTGCCGAATCATCCAGCGGCTGACGGCGGCTCACCCGGACCTGGACCGCTGCACTTCCGGTGAGCGGGAGCCGGGCCGCGATCACGAGCCTGCGGTCGACACTCCCCGCAACCGGGCCTCCGCTGGCGCACCCGCATCACTGCGACGCAACGGCATGTACCGGCGCCCCTCGACGGCGGTGCGCATGTCCGCGGCGCCCCGGATGGCATCGGCGCGGAGACGCTCCATGTCGATCGTCGCGTATTCGCCGCGATCATAGAGGACGCGCCCCTCGACGATGGTCTGCATGATCTCGGCGCGCGACCCGTAGCGGACGAGCTCGGTTTCGAGGTCGTGGGTCGCGAAGAGGTGCGGCCGGTCGCCGTCGAGGATCACCATGTCGGCTGCCTTGCCGACTTCAAGTGTGCCGACCCGGTCCTCGATCGCCAGCACGTCGGCCGCCTCCCGGGTTGCCATGGCCAGGATGTCGCGGGCATCGAGGAAGGCGGGATCATAGGTCGGCAGACCCCACTTGGCGCCGTGCACCAGCCAGCAGCCGCGCATGTTGGCGAACATGTCGTTGGCCTGGTTGTCGCACCCGAGCGCCACCCGGATGCCGGCGGCGCGAAAGCGCGGCAGGTTCGGCACGCCGTTCATGTTGGCGACGCATTCGATGGGCGAGTGGGCAAGGGCGGCGCCGCCGCGGGCCAGGATCTCGATCTCGCTCTCGTTGGCAAGCACGCAATGGACCGCCACGAGATGGCGATCCACCACGCCGAGGTCGGCTAACCGCTCGATGGGGCGCCGTCCCCAGACGGCGAGCGAGAACTCGACCTCCTCGCGGTCGCGGCCGACATGAACCTGGATCGTCGTATTGTGGCGGCGGGCAAGTTCGGCTCCATCCCGGAAATACCGCTCCGAGAAGCCGAGCAGGGATGATGCGTTGACGGCGGCGCGGATGAGCTGGCGCCCGCGCGGCGGGTACCGCCGCAACATCTCCTCGGTGCGCATCAGGTCGGCTTCGGCGGCACCGTCGCGGGGCTTCGCCCACGATGTCTCGTGGGTCTGCCGGTAGAGCGCGGCGTGATAGAACTCCTGGTCCGCATTGCCGCGCGCCATCACCGCCCGCACCCCCATTTCGGCCAGCGCCTCGAGGATCGATTCCTCGTGGTCGGGGTTCAGGGTCCCCTCGCAGACCGTGGTGATGCCGGATGCGAGAAGCTGCGCCGTGAGCAGGCGGACCGCCGAGGCGGCCTGGTCAGGGCTCAGCGCCCGCTGCGCCGGATTGTAGATCCGCGGGATCATCGGCAGCTCGTTTGCTGTCAGCGAGCGTACGAAACACTGGGTGCAATGGGTGTGGGCGTCGATCATGCCCGGCATGACGATGGCGCGTGCGCCGCCGAGGCGCCGCCGCGACGCAAATCGTGCCTCAATGTCGGCTGCCGGACCACAGGCGACGATGTCGCCGCCGTCGACCGCCAACGCCCCGTTCTCGATCGGCATGGCGCCGGGCACCATGGTGATCACCCGGCCCGTCACCAGGAGATCGACGTCGCGCCGCTGTCCGGCCTCGTCATGGGCTTGTGTCGTCATCGTGCCTCCGTATGTCCTCGGGGTTGGGGCCGAACTGGGGGGACTGGCCGCCGCTGCCACGCACTTCGGCGACCGATGCATAGGTCTGCTCGAGCGACCGCAGGTGCGTGGCCATCGCCTCTGCGGCCCGGTGCGGATCGCGGTCGGCGATTGCCGCCACCACCTCGTCGTGCTGCCCGGAGAAGAACCGGCGAACCTCCGGCCGCAGGATCGATTTGCGCAAGGTTCCCCATACGACCTCCTTGCGCAGGCCGTTCAGGGCCTCGAAGACCGCCTTCAGGACCGAGTTGCCGCCGGCGCCGGCGACCTCGCGATGGAACGCCTCGTCCCAGATCTCGTATTCGGCGAAGTTGCGCGCCTTGGCGCACCGATTGGCGGCATGGGCTATGGCGCTTATCCGTGACTGGCTCGCCTGCAGGGCGGCACGGCGGGCAAGTTCCGGCTCCACCGCGATGCGCGCGTCGACCAGCTCCATCGGGTTGAGGTCGCGGGCCATGCTCTGGAACGCGGTGCCGGCCTCGTCCGGCCTGGTGCCGACGAAGGTTCCGCGCCCGACGTGCCGCCAGATGCGGCCCTCCGCCTCCAGCAGGGTCAACGACCGGCGGACCGTCCACCGGCTGGCCTTCAGCTGCTTGGCCAATGCACGTTCGGTCGGCAGGCGCCCGTCGGTGCCCAGCTTGCGGCACTCGATCAACCGCAGGATCTCGGCCCTCAATCGCTCGACGTCGGGTTGTTCCGGCGCTGTCATGCTCGTGTCCCGTTGCCGGCAACATACCGCGATTTGTCACCAATCACAAATTGGTTGGAAACGGGATCCGATGTTTTCCGCCATAGCCGGCAGTCTGTGTGGAGAATTCTCAGTTCAATTGACACCTTTTTGGATTGGTGGTCTATTTTTCCATCAGACAGAATTCCGGAAGGCACCGCATGCCCGGCGTGCGAAGGGCCCGTTGCGAAAGGGAGAAACCGACATGCACCCAGTCCGACTGACAGTTCTGCTCGCAGTGGCGGGCATCGTTGCCGCAGGGGCCGGCGCCTCGGCCGAAACCCTGCGAATCGTCAACAACGGGGGCAGCGTCGGCGATGCCCAGCGCGAGGCCTTCATCAAGCCGTTCGCCGACAAGACCGGCGTCCAGATCGTCGAGGATACGTTCGCGCAGGAGCTGGCGAAGATCCGCTCGCAGGTGGAGACGGGCAACCTGATCTGGGATGTGGCGGAGGTCACCGCCATCAACGATGCCACCGGTTGCGAGGAAGGGCTGTTCGAGCAGGTCGACTGGTCGCAGTATCTCGACCCGGCCGATTTCGAAGGCGTCGGAGGATTGGGCAAGTGCGCCGTGCCCATCAACTTCGTCTCCGGCGGCCTCGTCTACGACGGCGATGTCTATTCGGATGACGAGGCGCCCCGCACCTGGGCCGACTTCTGGGACGTGGAGAAGTTCCCCGGCAAGCGCGGCCTCCTCTACCGTGCTGAACAGACGCTCGAGATTGCGCTGATGGCGGACGGCGTCGAGCCGTCGAAGGCGATGGAGGTGCTGTCGACGCCTGAAGGTGTCGAACGCGCCTTTGCCAAGCTCCAGGAGATCCTGCCGCACGTCGTGTGGTGGAAGGCCGGCGCCGAGTCGATGCAGCTCATCCTGTCGGGCGAGGTGGTCATGACCTACGCCTGGAACGGCCGGGTGGCGACCGCCAACAAGTCGAACAACCGCAATCTCAAGATCGCTTTCGGAGGCGGCCACGTCTCCGGCAGCCAGTATTACGCCGTCATGAAGGACACGCCGAACCTGCAGACCGCCATCGACTTCGTGGTCTTTGCCACCAGTCCCGAACGGCAGGCGGCCTATGCGACCGCGATCAACTACGCACCGGCCAACGAGAAGGCGTACGAGCTGATGTCGGAGGAGGCGCTTGCCACGTTGCCGCGCGGCCACCTCGACAAGGCCTCCTATCAGAGTGGCGACCTCTACATCAACTTTTGGCTGAACAACGGAGATGCCCTGCTTCAGCGCTTCGTGACGATGGCGGCCCAGTAGTACCGACAGGGGCAGCCGGTATCCGTGCGGCGGGCGGGAGAGCATCGGCGACGTTGCGCCCGCCGCGCCTTCCGGGCAGATCGACGCGACGCGGTCGAGGCAGGCAAGGATGGCAACGATCGCACTGGACGGTCCGACTGACACCGCTTCGCTGCAAGCCGAGGTGCGCCGCTCGGAGCGCCGGAGACGGCTGACGACCCTGCTCCTGATGGCGCCGAGTGTCCTGTTCGTCGCTGCGCTGTTCGCCACCCCGATCGGCCTGTTCCTGCTTCGCGCCGTCACCAACGACGGCATCCCGGACCGGCTGCCGGGCACGACGCAGGCCGTGCAGCAGTGGGACGGCCGGGGAACGCCCGCGGCAGAGGCGTATGTCGTCCTCGCCAATGAGCTCCTGGCGCTCAAGGGGTCGCCGGAGCTGGCCCAGCTCGGTCGCCGGCTGAACTTCGTCCTGCCCGGCTATCGCAGCCTGGTGATGAAGACCGGCCGTGCGCTCGACGCCGATGACATTGCCTCCCGCGACGCAGAAGGCGTGAAGCAGAGACTGATCGAGGTGGACGAGCGGTGGGCGGACCCCGCCTTCTGGGCGCCGCTCAAGCAGCAGTCCGGCCGGTTTACCACGTTCTACGTCGAGACCGCGCTCGATCTGCAGCGCAGTGTCGAGGGCGACCTGGAGGCGGTTCCGTCAGACCGCGCCATCTTCATCGACCTGTACATGCGAACGCTGCGCATCAGCCTCGGCACCACCGTTCTCTGCCTGCTGATCGGCTTCCCGGTCGCTGCCGTGATGGCGCGAGCCACCGGCAGCCTCGCCAACCTGATGCTGACGCTGGTGCTGATCCCGTTCTGGACCTCGCTGCTCGTGCGGACGACAGCCTGGGTCATCCTGCTGCAGAACGAGGGGCTGGTGAACAAGAGCCTCATCTGGCTCGGGCTCATCGACCAGCCGCTGCAGCTCGTGTTCAGCCGCTTCGGTGTCTACGTGGCGATGGTCCATGTGCTGCTGCCGTACATGATCCTGCCCCTGTACAGCGTGATGAAGGGCATCTCGCCGCACCATCTCCGGGCCGCATCTTCGCTGGGGGCAGGGCCGTTGACGGTGTTCAGAACGGTGTATCTCCCGCTCGTCATGCCGGGGATCGTCGCCGGAGCCACTCTCGTCTTCGTGCTTGCGATCGGATTCTACGTCACCCCGGCCCTGGTCGGCGGGGCAGGCGACCAGATGATCGGGTACTTCATCGCCTACTTCACGAACTCGGCCGTCAACTGGGGCCTCGCCTCGGCGCTCGGCGCGATACTGCTGGTGATGGTGGTCATCATCTACGCGGTTCTCGGCTGGGCGGTCGGCCTCGACCGGCTCAAGGTGCGCTAACGATGGCATCGCCCGCACCAAGGACCCTCGGCGAGACACTGGCGCGGCATGGTCTGCACGTCTTCGTCGTCCTCGTCCTCGTCTATCTGGTGGCGCCGATCCTCGTCGTGTTCCCGCTGTCGTTCACGGACAGCGAGATCCTCGTTTTTCCGATCCCCGCCTGGTCGCTGCGCTGGTACGAGGAGTTCTTCACCAGCCCCCTGTGGACGGGCGCGCTCTACAACAGCTTCGTGATCGCCGTTGCTGCGACCATCCTCGCGACGCCGCTCGGAACCATGGCTGCGCTCGGCCTGCACGGCAGCACCAGTCGCCTGAAGCCGCTGGTGATCGGGTTCCTCATGACACCGCTGGCGGCACCGATCGTGATCGTGGCGGTCGCTCTCTTCTACTTCTATGCAACGGTCGGACTGCTCGGCTCCTACGCCGGCATGATCCTCGCCCACACCGTGCTTGCGTTACCGTTTGTCGTGGTCACGGTGCTGGCCACGCTGCAGGGCTTCGACCCCAGCGTCGTCCGCGCCGCCCAGAGCCTGGGCGCCCATCCGTTCTTTGCCTTCCGCTCGGTAACGCTGCCAATCATTGCGCCGGGGGTGATCGCGGGTGCGCTGTTCGCCTTCGTGACCTCGTTCGACGAGGTGGTGGTGGCCCTGTTCATCGCCAGCCCGCAACAGCGGACGCTGCCGCGTCAGATCTTCAGCGGCGTCAGCGAGAACCTCAGTCCGACCGTGACCGCGGCGGCGGTGGTGCTGATCGTGGTGTGCATGGGCCTGATGCTGGCGGTGGAGCTTCTCCGCCGCCGAAGTGCGAGACTGCAAGGACGGGATGGATGATGGTTGAGACGGGAGTCAACGGCTCGGGAAAGCGGACGCGCATAGACGGCGGAACGATCATCGCGTTCGACGGTACCGCCCATCGCGAACTGCGCGAGGGCGTGGTGGTGGTCGAAGGCGATCGGATCGTCCACGTGGGCAAACGCTATGACGGGATGGCCGATGTCACCATAGATGCAAGGGAGAAGCTGGTCTTCCCCGGCCAGATAAGCACCCATGCCCATATCGGGGCGCAGGAGGGCAACCGCCTGCTGCTCGACGGCGGGCGGCGCGAATTCATCCGCAGCGGGTTTCTTCACTTCCTGCCGCGTTCGCGCAGCGGCCGCCCGGGCATCCTGTCGGTTCAGGATTTGCGTGCCTCGCTGCGCTTCGGCTTCCTGTCGCTTCTCCGGCATGGCGTTACCACCGTGCTCGCCTTCGCTCCCGAAGGACCCGAAGAGGGTCGTCTGATGCTAGAGGCGGCGGAGGAATCCGGGATCCGGTTGTTCTGGGCGCCTGCGGCCACGGCGGGCCGCTACTGGCTGGAAGACGACGGCCGTGTCGTGCCCGAGATCGACGAGGGGATCGGCATCGAACTGCTCGATCGCGCCGCAGACTTCATCCGGACACATGATGGAGCGGCGGAGGGGCGCATTTCAGGCGTGCTGGTGCTCGACGAGTACTATCTCTCGACGCCGAAGGTGCGTCGCCATGCCAAGGACATCGCCGATCGCCTCGGGGTCCGCCTGACGCTGCATTTCCTCGAACAGCATCGTGAGTTCTTCAGTACCGTATCGGAGACCGGCCGCACGCCGGTGCAGCTCCTTGCCGATGAAGGCGTCCTGGGCAGGAACGTGCTTCTCGCGCACTGCATCTACCTCGCCCACCATAGCAAGGTCGGCTATCCGATCGCCGACGACCTGCAGATACTGGCCGAGCACGGGGTGTCGGTTGCTCACTCGCCACTTGCGTTTTCCAGGCGCGGGCTGGCGCTCGAGAGCTTCGACCGCTACCGCGACGCCGGCATCACCATGGCGCTCGGCACCGACACCTATCCGCTCGACATGTTCTCGGAAATGCGCACGGCCGCCATCGCGTGCAAGTTCGTGGAGGGGCATTTCGAGGCGGGTCGCGCGGAAGATGTCTTCGCGGCAAGCAATCTCGGCGGCGCCGAAGCCCTCGGCCGGCCAGACCTCGGCCGGATCGCACCCGGAGCCAAGGCCGACCTCGTGATCCTCGATCCGAGGACCACGGCATTCGGACCGAACCCCGATCCGGTGCGCGCACTCGTGCACCTGGCAACTCCGTCGATGATCGATACCGTCATGGTCGACGGTCGCGTCCTGCTCAGCGACGGCCGGCCGGCGGAGTTGGACGAAGAGGAAATCGTTCGCGCCGCCGCGACGTCGACGGAAGCCGTCTGGGCCGCCTACGAGGACTATGACTGGGAGGGCATGCCGCACGAGCAACGCTTTCCGCCGAGCCTCGAGCAATGGCAGGAGCCGGAGAGATGAGCGAGGCGATCGTTCGCTTCGACAACGTATCGAAGAGCTACGACGGCAAATCCCTGGTTGTCCGCGACCTGAACCTCGACGTCGCCGCCGGGGAGTTCCTCACGCTGCTCGGGCCGTCGGGGTCCGGCAAGTCGACGACCCTGATGATGCTCGCCGGATTCGAGTCACCGACACGGGGGACAATCCACCTTGCGTCCCGCAACATCACCACGCTGCCGCCGCATCGTCGCGGCATCGGTGTCGTGTTCCAGAACTACGCGCTGTTTCCCCACATGACGGTGGCCGAGAACATCGGCTACTCGCTCCGCGTGCGCAACGTGAACCGGGAGGAATGCCAGCGAAGGGTCGAACGGGTGCTGGAGCTGGTGCGCCTCCGCGGGCTCGGCGACCGGCGACCGGCGCAGCTTTCCGGGGGACAGCAGCAGCGCGTTGCGCTGGCCCGCGCGTTGATCTTCGAACCGCCGCTGGTGCTGCTCGACGAGCCGC
>CAZSNL010000001.1:115313-117696 GCA_964608275.1 uncultured Hyphomicrobiales bacterium
TCGGCGCGCTCGACAAGCAGCTGCGCGAGGAGCTGCAGCTGGAACTGAAGCAGATCCACGAGGAATTGGGCGTGACGATGATCTACGTGACGCACGACCAGTCCGAAGCGCTCACGATGTCGGACCGTGTGGCGGTGTTCAACGAGGGCCGCATCCAGCAGCTCGCAAGCGCCTACGCACTGTACGAGCAGCCGGCAAACGCGTTTGTCGCCCGCTTCGTCGGCGAGAACAACCAGCTTTGCGGGCGGGTGGAGGAGAGGACCGAAGCCGCCGTCCGGATCCGTCTCGAAGGCGGCGCCGAGCTCCTTGCCCATCCGGTCGACGACCTCGCGCCCGACGATGCTGCCGAGATCTCGCTTCGACCGGAACGCGTGCGCCTGGCATCCGCCGGCGCGGAATACGACAACGTGCTGGAAGGTGTGGTCGAGAAGCTGGTCTACCTTGGCGAAGCCACCAGGTTGTTCGTCCGCACCCGGCAGGGGCTTTCCGTCATCGCCAAGGTGCCGAACGATCGCGAAGCCCTCGACCTCGCGCGGGGCACGCCGGTCTGCCTCGGGTTCCGCACTACCGACGTTCGCGCGTTCCGCGCCCAGCCGCCGGCCTGACCCCGCCCCGGGGCAGGGCGCCGGATGGGCCGATACCCCGGTGTCATCCGCGATCAGCGGGCGAAGAAGTGGGTGATCAGGTAGTAGACCAGGTAGGCAGCGAACAGGACGCCGAGGGTGCGGCCTATGCGCGAGCCCCAGACCTCGGCCCAGTCGTATTCACCGTCGCGGGTGTCGGGCGTGGAGGCGCCAAGGATCTTTTCGGACTGCTCGTCCATCCGGGCAAGGTCGCGGCGGGCGTTTCGCGCCGATTGCTCATGGTCCGGGCGTCCGGAGCCGTGCTTGGTCGAGCCAGCCATTCGATCCTCGTCCCGTTGATGTCGGACGTCGCCGTGCATGGCGAGCCTTGCCATGCATCGCGAGCATGAAGTCCGGCGGGGACGCAGTCAAACCGGAAATCGGAAGGCGGGGGAGCAGGCCAGGGGGTCACTCGGCGTTGTCGATTGCTTCCATGTCGTCGTCGGACAACCCGAAATGATGCCCGATCTCGTGCACGAGGACATGATTCACGACGTCCTCGACGGCGTTGCCGGTCTCTTCCGCGAACGCGAGTATGGGCTCGCGGTAGAGGGAGATAATGTTCGGCATCGGCGGCGGATGGGTCACGCTTCGCTCGGTGAGCCCCACGCCGTGGAACAGGCCGAGGAGACCATACCGGTCGGGAATCTCAAGTTCGCGCAGGACTTCGTCTTCGGCAAACGGCTGCACCCTGAAGACGATATCGCCACACAGTTCGCGGAACCGGCGCGGCAGACGGCGGTATGACCGTACCGCCATCTCCTCGATCTGCCAGTTGCGTGGCCGTTCGTTCGCTGTGGCGGGCCGCACGCGTTGGCGCATCACCTCCAGGCGTCGCCGTCTTCGTACCGGATCCCGCCCGGGTCGCTGGCGCAGTCGTCCGCGTTCGCCGGTATCCCTCAATGCCACTGCCTGATGTCGACGAACCGTCCGGCAATCGCGGCCGCTGCTGCCATCGCCGGCGACACCAGATGGGTGCGGCCCCGGAACCCCTGGCGGCCCTCGAAGTTCCGGTTGGACGTCGATGCGCACCGTTCGCCGGGGGCGAGCTTGTCGGCGTTCATCGCAAGGCACATCGAACAGCCGGGCTCGCGCCACTCGAAGCCCGCCTTGCGGAAGATCGCATCCAGGCCCTCGCTTTCGGCCTGAGCCTTCACCAGGCCGGAGCCGGGCACGATCATCGCCTGCACCGCATCGTTCACGCGCTTGCCGTCCACCACCCTCGCCGCTGCGCGAAGGTCCTCGATCCGGGCATTGGTGCACGAGCCGATGAACACCCGGTCGACCTGGATGTCGGTGATCCGGGTTCCCGGTGCGAGGCCCATGTATTCGAGCGCCCGCTGCATGGAGCGACGCCGGTTCTCGTCTTCGACGTGTTCCGGGTCGGGCACCCGTCCGGTGACCGACACCACGTCCTCGGGGCTCGTGCCCCAGGTCACCAGCGGCGGGAGTCTGGCTGCGTCCAGCCGCACCTCGGTATCGAATTCGGCACCATCGTCGCTGTGCAGGTCCGCCCAGGCGGCAAGTGCGCGCTCGAAATTGTCGCCGGACGGAGCCATCGGCCGTCCCCTGAGATATTCGAACGTCACCTCGTCGGGTGCGATCATGCCGGCCCGGGCGCCGGCCTCGATGGACATGTTGCAGACCGTCATCCGCCCCTCCATCGACAGCGAGCGGATCGCCTCTCCGGCGTACTCGATGACGTGGCCGGTGCCGCCGGCGGTGCCGATCTCGCCGATGATGGCGAGGATGATGTCCTT
>CAZSNL010000002.1:0-107959 GCA_964608275.1 uncultured Hyphomicrobiales bacterium
GTCACCCCGTGCGCGCTGCGGCGCGGAGTGCCGCTGCGCAGACACGGGGGCCGGCCGCAGCCCCCCGCCCCCTCACACCATCCGCACTCGGGGCTCGGGCAGCGGCCTCAGCATCAGTTCGCCCAGCGCCCACACCAGCGCGTCGACGCGGTCGGGGCTGCGGCCGCCGGCGAGACCGTTCGGCTCGAACTCGCACATCTCGTCCTCGAGCTCCGGCAGCGCGCCGACGTGGCGCACCCGGCGCTGCTCGTAGAGCGCGGCGACCGGCTCCGCCCGCAGCCACTTGCCGCGCCGCGCCCTGACGCCGCGGTAGGCGATCTGCGGATCGACCTGGCGCATCACCGCCTCGACCATCTCGCCGCCCTGGTTGACCTCGGCGACGAGGCGGTCGGCGGCGAACCGGTGGTACACGGCCGCCGCGGCGCGGGCCCAGCCGGTCGGCGCCGCCGCCCTGACGGTGGCGTCGGCGAGCACGTAGGCGAGGCCGTCGGTGCCGCGGCCGGCGCAGACGATGCCGCAGCAGTCGGCGCCCGCCCGGCTCGACGCCGGCGGGTCGACCGCGACCACGATCCGCGACAGTTCCGGCGCCCGGTCGACCCTGGCCGCCTCGATCGCCGCCCGCCGCCACAGCGCGCGCGGGTTGTCGGTCAGGATCTCGGCCTCCAGCTCCTGCCGCCCCAGCCGGGTGCCGCCGTAGCGGGCCTCGATGCCGGCAACGAAGCCGTCGGCCAGGTTCTCGCGGTTGTCGAAGGTGGTGGCCCGGCTCACCGCCGTGCCCGGCATCTCGATCAGCCGCCTGAGCAGCTTCAGCGGCCGCGGCGTCGTCGTCACCAGCACGCGCGGCCTGGTCCCCAGCCTCAGTGCGAACTGCAGCATGTCCCAGGTCTCCTCGGGATAGCGCCACTTGGCGAGCTCGTCACACCACGCCGCCTCGAACTGCGGCCCGCGCAGGCTGTCCGGCTCCTCGGCCGAGAACCCCTGCGCCACCACGCCGCCCGGCCACACCAGGCGGCGGTTGGTCGGCTCGTAGACCGGCCGCTGGTCGGGCCGGTGGACGGCGGCGAGCCCCGACACGCCCTCGATCATCACCTGGCGGACGTCATGGTGGGTCTGGCCGATCAGCGCGATCCGCCGCGCCCGGCCGGCCGGAAGGTCGGGATCGCCGAGCGCCAGCGCCCGCACCCACTCCGCGCCCGCCCGCGTCTTGCCGGCGCCGCGGCCGGCGATCATCAGCCACACCGACCAGTCGCCGGCCGGCGGCCGCTGCTCGGCATGGGCCATGAAGCCCCACCGCCCGGCCAGCGCCGCCTTGTCGCGCGGCCGCAGGACCTTCAGCAGCTCGTCAGTCCGCCCCGCGTCGGCGTAGGCTCTGCAGGTGGCGCGCAAGCGCCGCATCGAGGGCGTCAATGTCGAGGTCGTGGTCATCCTGTTGCCGGTTCCCGCCGCGCCGCTGGCCGCCAAGCGCCTTCGCCTGCTCCATCAGTCGCACCAGGGCGGTGAGCGTGCGCGCGTCGCGCTCGCGGTCGGCCGCCGTCGCCGGCGTTGCCGAGGCGTCAGCCGCGGCACCCGCCCGCTCCAGCCGCTCGATCGCCGCCAGCACCTGCGCCTGGAGGCGGCGGCCGAGGGCGGCCCCGCTCACCGGGCGCCGCCGCGTCGGCGGCGGCCCGTCCGCCGCTGCACCGTTCGCCGCGGGCGTTGCCCGCGCGGCGCGGGCGGCGCGGGCGGCCAGGGTCTGCCGTTCCCGCGCGGCGGCGAGGTCGGGCCGGCGGTGCGGCCAGCCTTCCTGCTTCCTGCGCTGGTAGAATCTGGTGGTGCCGATGCCGTGCAGCGCGCACAGCCGCTCGACGGCGAGTTCGCCGGCGGCATAGGCGGCCCTGATCGCGTCCCAGTCGGGCGCCGGTGCCATGGTCTGCTGCCCCCCGACGAAAGACGCCCCGGAAGCCCGTCCGGGCGCCGGGGCGCAACTGTCTGATCCTGCCGCACCCTATGCGATCGACCGTAACGCTGTCAAGCCTTCTTTTTCTGATTGCGTGATTTTTTAACTATCCGTTTGGGTATGGATTCCTCGTATTCGACTTCGGCGGCAAGGTGCTTGTCGTCGAGGGCTTCAGTCGAGCCGATCTGGATGCCGGCGACCTGATCCTCTGAACCATCGTCCCGCCGCTGCCGGTCCCGTGTCGGCGGCGCACCGCTTCGCGCTGCACCGCGCACGGGAAGACACGGACACGGGCAAGGCCTAGACCAGGATGTCGGCGGCCACGTGCTGGTTCTTGGCGATGTCCTCGACGACCAGCACCTCGCCGCCGGCGAACGTGAACACCACGTCGCCGCCGTCGTTGGCGGCGAACGATCGCGCCTCGGCGACGCTCGCAAAGCCGAAGCCGGTGAGGTCGATCAGGTCGAGCCCGTCCTGGAAGTCGGCGATCGTGTCGCGGCCGCCACCGGGCGCGAACACGAAGGTGTCGGCGCCGGCGTTGCCGGTCAGCAGGTCGTTTCCCGCACCGCCATCGAGGGTGTCGGCGCCGGCCCGGCCGGCGAGCCGGTCGTTGCCGCCACCACCGGACAGGACGTCGCTGCCGGCGCCGCCGTCGATCCGGTCGGCCCCGGCCTGCCCGTTGAGCCGGTCGTTGCCGCCACCGCCGATCACGACGTCCCTGCCGCCGCCGCCATTGATCCGGTCGGCCCCGGCCTGCCCGTTGAGCCGGTCGTCACCGTCGCCGCCGGCGAGCGTATCCGCACCACCGCCGCCGATGATCGTGTCGGCGCCGCCGCCGCCGGCGAGCCGGTTCGCCCCGCCATCGCCGGTGAGGCTGTCGGCGCCGGCGCCGCCGTACAGCCGTTCGATGGAGGAGAACAGGGTCCGGTTGCCGGCTCCGGGCAGGTTCGCGATTCCGGCCGCGAGGTCTGCGGTCACGCCGGTTGCGAACGCGGCAAGGTCGAGCACGTCGTTGCCCGAGCCGCCGTCGACCGTGTCCACGCCGCGGCTCGCCACGATGGTGTCGTTGCCGGACCCGCCGAAGATCAGGTCGTTGCCGGCGCCGCCGTCGAGGGTGTCGGCACCCTGGCCGCCATGGATGCGGTCGTCGCCGGCGCCAGCGCGGATGTGGTCGGCGCCGCCGCGGCCCTCGAAGATGTCGTCCCACTCGCCGCCGGAAAGCACATCGGCGCCGTCGGTCCCCACGCGGTCGAGCGTGCCGGTGGCACGGCCGAAGATGACGTAGCTCGCGCCCGAATCGGGCCCGTTCGGATCGGCCTGTCGAGCCGATACGATGAGGTCGTCGAACCCGTCGCCGTTGACGTCGCCGGCGCCGCTGACGGAGTAGCCGCTGCGGTCTCCGGCCGCCGCGCCGTGGATCTGGAAGCCGTTGGTTCCGTCGAGTGTGTGGAGGTCGATTGCCGCCGCGAACCCGCCGGCCTTGCCGAACACCACGTAGCTCGCTCCCGAATCGGAGCCGTTCGGGTCGGCGAGAACCGCGCCCACGATCAGGTCGGCGAAGCCGTCGCCGTTGACGTCGCCCGCAGCCTTCACGGAATTTCCACTGTGTTCGCTGAAGGTCAGGCCGTCGAGGCGGAAGCCGTCGGTGCCATCGAGCGAACCGAGCTGGATGGAAGGGGCAAACCCGCCGGCCTTGCCGAACACCACGTAGCTCGAACCCGAGTCGACGGCGTTCGAATTGGCGAGTTCCGCGCCGATGATCAGGTCGTCGAAGCCGTCGCCGTTGACGTCGCCGGCGCCGCTGACCGACATGCCGCTCGCATCCCCGGTGGCCGCGCCGTCGAGGCGAAAGCCGTCGGTGCCGTCGAGCGAACCGAGCTGGATGGAGGGGGCGAACCCGCCGGCCTTGCCGAACACCACGTAGCTCGATCCGCCAGAAGAACCGTTCGCATCGGCATTGGGTGCGCCGATGATCAGGTCGTCGAAGCCGTCGCCGTTGACGTCGCCGGCGCCGCTGACCGACATGCCGCTCGCATCCCCGGTGGCCGCGCCGTCGAGGCGAAAGCCGTCGGTGCCGTCGAGCGAACCGAGCTGGATGGAGGGGGCAAACCCGCCGGCCTTGCCGAACACCACGTAGGTCGCTCCCGAACTGGAGCCGTTCGTGTGTGCCTTCGGTGCGCCGACGATCAGGTCATCGAAGCCGTCGCCGTTGACGTCACCGGCACCGCTGACGGAGTACCCGCTCACGTCGTAACCCGCCACGCCATCGAGGCGGAAGCCGTTGGTGCCGTCGAGCGTGCCGAGGGCGATCGACGGGGCAAACCCGCCGGCCTTGCCGAACACCACGTAGCTCGCCCCGGAAAAGAAATCGTTCGGATCGGCATAGGGCGCGCCGATGATCAGGTCGTCGAAGCCGTCGCCGTTGACGTCGCCGGCACCGCTGACGGAAAAGCCGCTGAAGTCGTAGGCGGCACTGCCGTCGAGGCGGAAGCCGTCCGTCCCGTCGAGGGCACCGAGGTTGATGGAAGCGGCAAAGCCGCCGGCCCTGCCGAACACCACGTAGCTCGATCCCGAACTGGTGCCATTCGGGTCGGCAAGCGCGGCACCCACGATCAGGTCGTCGAAGCCGTCGCCGTTCACGTCGCCGGCAGCGCTAACCGACCAGCCGCTGTAGTCGTTTTCGGCCCCGCCATCGAGACGGAAGCCGTTGCTGCCATTGATGTCGGACAGCTGGAATATCGCCGGGAACCCGGGCATGGCGCATTCTCCCTCGTGTCGGATGGCCGTCCCGCCATCGCGCGTTTCGTCGCGCTCCTACCATGCAGACAGGGGTCGCCGGAATCGGTTTTTTGATGGCCCGGGGCTTACCTGCGGGTGGTGCCGCTTCGCCGGCAGTCACCCGGCGGTTGCCGTGGTCGCCGGCCAGCTCACGCAGTGGTCGAACAGCTCGTCCTCGTCCACGTCGCGCTCGGAGACGACGCGGCCGCGCACCGAGATGCCCGCCTCGTGCACCGACTGGGTGGTGCCGGAGACGAGCGGATGCCACCACGGAAGATCGCTGCCCTCGGCGAGCAGCCGATAGGCGCAGGTCGGCGGCATCCAGTCCAGGGCCGGCACCGTTGCGGCGTCCAGCTGCACGCACCCGGGCACCCGCCGGTGGCGGTGCGCGTAGTCGGTGCAGCGGCAGGTGGCGCAGTCGAGCAGCCGGCAGGCGACATCGGTGAAGGCCAGTTCGCCGGTATCCTCGTCCTCGAGTTTGACGAGGCAACAGCGGGCGCAGCCGTCGCACAGCGATTCCCACTCGTCGGCCGTCATCTCCGCAAGTGTCTTGCGCCGCCAGAACGGCGCGTCGGCCTCCATTCCGCCAGTCCCTTCCGCCTGCTCCGCACCGCCACCGCGCGGTCGCCCCGACCTACGCCATGGCCCCGGCCCGTGCAAGGAAAAGGGACGGAATGACACGTCCTGGGCACCCTCCCCGTCATTCCGGCGCAGGGAACCACGTGTCACCCCGGATGCTGCGCAATAGCGGGCGGATGCCCGGTGACGCGCTGCCGATCCGGGGCGGGCGCCGTCTCTTGCCGCGTCCGTCAGGTCGGCGCGAGTCGCGGCCCCCGTGTCTGCGCAGCGGCACTCCGCGCCGCAGCGCGCACGGGGTGACACGTTCCGTGCTGCCAATGATCAAGGGCAAGACCTCGGTTCCTGGTGTCGTCCCGTGCGCGGTGCAGCGTGTGAACGGTGCGCCGCAGACACGGGAGCTGGTGCGGCATGTCCGGGGGCGAGGACGCGTGCCGCCCCTGCATTGGCGTCCGCGGGCGCCGCGCCGGCGGCGGCGACCTGCCGCACGGGAACCGCGGGCGCAGGTTTACTGTTTCCCCCGCATCTCGCTGTGACACACCGGGGAATGTGATATAGACGGCCGTTGAGAGGGGTCGCCCGTGCCCGGGCAGCCGGTGCGGCTGGGGGCGCGGACGCCGGGGGCGGTCGGGAAACGGAGCAAGCACACGTGTCGGACTGGCGCCCGAAGAACCGGCTGAGCGCCCTGCTCTTCGATATCGACGGGCGGGTCAACGATGCCTGTTTCGGCGCCTGGCAGATGCTCAGGCGGGGGTGGTCCGCGTATGACGCGGCGCTGTCGCGCTGGCGAATCCGCGGCCCGCGCCGGGTCATCGTCGACCTGTGCGGCGACGCGGCGACATTCGGCCTGATGATCGCCATCGGCAGCCTCGCCTACGGGCTGCCGGCGGTCAGCGACAGCGACGACGTGTGGAACCGCGGCCGCGAGTATTCGGTCACCTTCACCGACGCGTCCGGCACCATCATCGGACGCCGCGGCATCTGGCAGGACGACGCGGTGCCGCTCGACGAGATTCCCGGTTACGTGATCGCCGCGGTCCTGGCGACCGAGGACGCGCGCTTCTACGACCACTTCGGCGTCGACGTGCTGGGCACCATCCGCGCCATGCTGGAGAACATGCGCGCCAACCACGTGGTACAGGGCGGCAGCTCGATCACCCAGCAGGTGGCCAAGAACCTGTTCCTGTCGCCGGAGCGGTCGATCCGCCGCAAGATGCGCGAGGCGTTCCTGGCGCTGTGGATCGAGGCCCGGCTCAGCAAGAACGAGATCCTCAAGCTGTACCTCGACCGCTCCTACCTCGGCGGCGGCACCTACGGGGTGGAGGCGGCGGCGCAGTTCTACTTCGGCAAGTCGATCCGCGACGTGACGCTGGCCGAGGCGGCGATGCTGGCGGGGCTGTTCAAGGCGCCGAGCAACTTCGCCCCGCACATCGACATCAACGCCGCGCGGGCGCGCGCCAACGTGGTGCTGAACCGGATGCTGGAGACCGGCTGGGTCAGCCAGGGCCAGGTGTTCGCCGCCCGCCGCGAGCCGGCGACGCTGGCCGACCGGACCGGCTACTACAGCCCCGACTGGTTCCTCGACTGGGCCTACGAGGAGACGCTGCGCCTCATCGCCGAGCAGCGGCTCGACGGCGAGTACGTGTTCGAGGTCAAGACCACCGTCGACCTCGGCCTGCAGCGGCTGGCCCAGGACATCATCAACACCACCCTCGACGAGCACGGCGAGGCGTTCAACGCCAGCCAGGCGGCGCTGGTGGCGATGACCACCGATGGCGCGGTGAAGGCGATCGTCGGCGGCCGCGACTACGAGGAGAGCCAGTTCAACCGCGCCACCGAGGCGCTGCGCCAGCCCGGCTCGTCGTGGAAGCCGTTCGTCTACCTGGCGGCGCTGCAGGCCGGCTTCCGGCCCGGTTCGTGGGTCTACGACGCCCCGATCCGGATCGGCAACTGGTCGCCGCGCAACTACTCGGGGCGCTACCACGGGCGGACCACGATGATCCGGGCGCTGGCGCGGTCGTTCAACTCGGTGCCGGTGCACCTGGCGCAGCAGATCGGCCGCCAGCGGATCATCGACGTCGCCCGCAGGCTCGGCATCAAGACGCCGCTGCGCGCCAACGCCTCGATGCCGCTCGGCACCAACGAGGTGACGGTGATGGGCATCACCGGCGCCTACGCCGGGTTTGCCAGCGGCGGCCGGCTGGTCGAGCCGTACGCGGTGCTCGAGATCGCCCGCCCCACCGGCGAGGTGCTGTACAGCCGCGCCCGCAACGCGCCGCGGCCGCGCCAGGTGATCGACCCGGAGCTGATCGCCGAGCTCAACACCATGCTGCACGAGGTGGTGGTGTCGGGCACCGGCCGGCGCGCCTATCTCGGCACCATGCCGCAGGGCGGCAAGACCGGCACCACCCAGAACTATCGCGACGCCTGGTTCATCGGCTTCACCGGCCACTTCGTCACCGGGGTATGGTTCGGCAACGACGACTACACGCCGATGCGGCGGGTGACCGGCGGCAGCCTGCCGGCCAAGACGTGGCACGACTTCATGAGCCGGGCGCACGAGACCAAGCTCGCCGTGGCGATCCCCGGCGTGCCGCTCGACGGGCGCTACGCCGCGGTCGATCCGCAGCTGGTGTCGATCGAGACCGAGACGCGCGATTCCGGCGGCGACGAACTGTTCGATTCCGGCGAGACATTCGTCGGCGCGGGCGCCGACGGCGACGAACCGCTGCGGCGCGAGCGGGCGGCAGGCGGCGGATCGGTGTCGCGGGTGTTCCGCAACATGTTCAACCTGTTCTCCAGCGACCCGCCATCGGCCAGGGCACCGGCCGCGGCACGGCGCCCGGCGCCGGCACGGCGTGACAGGGGCGGCTGGTTCTCCGGCGGCGGTGATCGCGGCGGCAGCGGCGGCGGCGGCCAGGACAGGCGGACCTCGAACAGTCCGTTCGCCCCCGACCGTGGCTTCCGCTGAGGCGGGCGGCCGCCATGACGCATGCAGTTCCGACCGCATCACCCCTTCGCCCGCGACGAGGCACCCGCCCGGGGCACGCCTAGACGCGGAGCGGCCATGGTGCGCTGGCTGTTGCAGTTGCTGCTGTTCGTCGTGCTCGGGGCGGGCCTCGGCTACGGCACCGCCGACTACGCGATGCAGCGCGGATTCGCCGCCATCACGCTGTCCAACGGGCCGTGGGTGATCTGGCCGGCGGAAGGCAGCCCGACGGCCGATCCCTACACGCGCGCCCATTTCGCCGCCGGCGGCTACCTGCCGGTGGCCGTCTTCGAAGCAATCACCTATCGGGCCGAAACCGACAGCGACGGCGAGCCGCTGCGGCAGGACTGCGAATACGTCGTGCACGGCACGCTGCCCCCGGCGCGGTGGTGGGCCATCGCCGCCTATTCCCGCGACCTGCAGGTGATCGCAAACGAGGCGGAACGATACTCGTTCAACTCCTACAATGTCCTGCGCCAGGGCGATGGCACGGTGACCATCCGGATCGCGGCCGCGGCGCGGCCCGGAAACTGGCTGCCGGTCGACGGCAGCGGCGACGCGTTCTCGCTCACTCTCAAGCTGTTCAACCCCGATCACACGGTGCGCAGCCGATATGCTACCGTGCCGCTGCCGGAGATCACACGACTGCAATGTCAATAGGGCGATGGCTATACTGGCTGGCCGCCAGCCTGATCCTGGCGTCCGTGGTCCATCTGTTCCTGGTCGTCTTCCTGCCCGGCGTCGACACCGGACAGAAGATCACGCAGTTCCAGGCAATCGGCGGCGTCAACGCGTTCCATGAACTCGAACCGGTGGCGCCGCGGAACTTCCTGCTGGCCGAGCCGGTGCCGGACATCACCTACGCCTTCTGCCGCTACGACGTTCGCGAGGGCCCGGTCCATATCGCGGCACGGATTCCGCGTTCGTACTGGTCGCTGAGCGTCTACACGCGAAACGGGGACAACGTGTACACCATCAACGACCAGCAGGTAGGCGTGCGGGAGCTGGAACTGATCCTGGAGCCGGAGTCCGCGCGAGCCCCCGAAGACCTGACGATTCCGGAGGGCCGGTCCGACAGCATCGTCGTGCGGACGCCCGATCCGACCGGCGTGGTGCTGTTTCGTGCGTTCGTTCCCGACCGCAGCTATCTCGAGGAAATCCGCCGCCAGATCGCCGAGTCGACCTGCACGGGCAAGCCGGCCTGAGACTGGTGCCCGGCGCATCGCGCGGGGCCGGATCCACCCTCAGCACTCGCCTTCCTGAAGCGCCTGCGTGGTGCCGATCTGCTGCACGACCGGGCCCCTGCCCGTGCCGTCGTCCTTTCCCGGTGTCCATTGCTGGACGCGAACGCCGGGAAAGATCACCACCTCGGCCGGGCAGCGTCCCGCCCGTGGTTCGGATCTGACCGAACCTGCACGAAATTCGAGAATCTTTCCCATCTGCCTGTTCCCCTGCGGGCTACCCGCCCCGGCGCCGGTCGGCGCACGCACGCCGCCGCGTGCCGGAACGATCCGATTAGATCAGGTGCATGGTTAACGAGGAGCTAACAGCTTCGGATGCATTGCATCAACCGTGTACTAACGACCGGGTGCCATCCCACGTTGCCGCGGCGCAGACGGTGTTGACGAGCCTGGAGCGGCCGCATCCCCGGACCGTCGTGTCCGGGCACCCACCCCACCTGACCGAAACTGCTGGTTTGCCCGCGACGAGCAGGCTGAAGCGGACCCGCCACGCCGGTCCGATTGCCGCCCGTCAGCCCGCCTTGAGGCTCGACAGCCCGGTAATCTTGCGCAGCTCCTGGAACAGCGCCTCCGAGATGACGCCGTTCTCCGGCAGACGCCGGTCGCGCTGGAACTGGCGGATCGCCTCGCGGGTGCGTTCGCCCAGCACCCCGTCGATGGGGCCGGGATCATAGCCGAGTTCCGCAAGCCCGGTCTGGACGAGGACGATCTGATCGTCGGGTTCGTCCGGCATGACCTCGAGTTCGGTCCGCGTCGCCTCGATGATGCGGCGGTTGAACTGCATGTGATAGAGAAGGTCGTCCGACGCCTCGCCGGTCGGATCGAGGCCGTAGCGCTCCTGATACTGCGCGATGGCGGCACGGGTAGCGGGCCCGTCGGTACCATCGGCCTCGCCATCGTAGACGTCGTGCCACGCCAGTTCCTCCTGGATCAGGCGGACAAGCTGGCGCCGTTCTCGATCGTCCGCGGTGCCGGTGATCAGCCGGCCGGCATCATCCTGTTCGACGGCGGACACGCGCGCGGGACGCTGGAGTACGGTCCGTGGCGCGGGTTCGCCGCGCGAAGCCTGCATGAAGGGAGCCGGATGGGCGCCGTCCTGGCGGCCAAGCGCATTGTAGACGATCGCCACCGAGAAGCAGGCGGCGAAGATCATGGTGAACAGCGGCCCGGTCCGCGATACCGCGGGTCTTTGCTCCCTCTTTCCCATTGTTACTTCACCCGACTGAACGCAACGCGCCTCACGCACCATGCGGCCCCGGACAGCCGATTGGCCGGTTCAGCCGGCCAATGCGCACCCTGTACCCAGTGGTGCATCCGGTTGCCGGAAACCTCGGCGGCTACCGCCTCGACCGCACCGGGCGTCTTCCTGCGCACCCTCGCGGCCACTATGGAGCCGTCGTGTTAAGGAACGCTGAACCATGACCGGCACTGGTGCGGTTCGCGCCCGCTGCGGGGTCGGAATTGATTACATTTGTAATCATCGGATTCACGGCGAAGCAAAAAAACCCTGCTACGCCTTTCCCATACGCCAGGGGGAGGCAGACAGATGTTCTTCATAAAGGTGCTGTTCTGGCTGTTCGTGCTGGTGCTCATCCTGCCGCTGGGCGAGCCAGGCGAAACGGTCCAGATCGACGAACCGGAGCCGAAGCCGACGCTTACCGCGACCGACGCGGTGGGCGCAGCCTTTGCGACGGTCCAGGACCTCGCCGGCATCTGCGGGCGTCAACCTGAAGTCTGCGAGGTCGGCGGGGCAGCGTGGGCGACCTTCCAGCGCAAGGCCCTTTACGGGGTGGATAACGCCATCCAGTGGGCGCAGCGGGAATGGCTGGACGAAAAGCCCGCACCGGTTCTCGAGCGCCGCAATCCGGACCAGCGCAACGCGGTGGCAAATGCCGTCGTGCCACGGCCGCGGCCGGCGCGAAAGGACGTCAGCGCGGCGGCGGAGACCGTGGCCGGACCGCAAAACACGCTGCGGCTGGAAGACCTGATCCCGCAATGGGAACCGCCTGCCGGCAAGGACGCGTGAGCCGCCCGCCGGACGGCCGGCCTTGAGGTCACCCTTCCCACGGTTTATGTGTAGACCCATGGAAGAGGCAGTCGACACCAGGGCCGTGAAACCGCGGATTGCGCAGATCCTCGAGGACTTCGAGTTCGTCGACGACTGGGAGGAGCGCTACCGCTACGTGATCGAACTCGGCCGCGGCCTGGAACCGCTCGACGAGCGGTGGCGGACCCCCGAGTACAAGGTCCAGGGATGCGTCAGCCAGGTGTGGCTGGTCTCCGACACCGACCGGAGCGATCCCGACCGCCCGATCCTGCGGTTCATCGGCGACAGCGATGCCCACATCGTGCGCGGGCTGATCGCAATCCTCTTCGCCATCTATTCCGACCGCCCGGCGCAGGACATCCTCGCCACCGATGCCACGCCGATCCTCGACCGGATCGGGCTGAACCAGCACCTGACGCCGCAGCGATCCAACGGCCTTGCGGCCATGGTCAAGCGGATCCGCTCGGATGCAGCGGAAGCCCTGGCCGGCGTCCCGGTTGCGTCCTGATCGCGTGGTGCCGGCGGCTCAGATCGTCGGCCTGTACCCTGCCGCACCCCAGTGCCGGAGCCGCTGGCCAGCGGGTGACTCCGGGCGGGCCATCAGGCCGTAGTGGCGGGCGAGCCGCGTCAGCGCAAGCTGCAACACGATCTTCGCCGAACGCCGGGGCCAGCCGAGGGTCGCCTCAGCCGCTTCCAGGCCGCTCTGGAAGCAACATACCTCCAGCAATATGCCGGCAAGTTCCGGCCCCACCGCCGCCAGCGCCGTCTCGAGCCGCTTGCGGGCCGCAATCGCGGTCAGCCCCGGCTCGTCGCGCGTGTTCCTGCCGCTGCGGCGGGCCGCGGGATCGAGCGGCCGCTGCCAGTCGGCGGTGAGGCGCGGCTGCAGCCCGGCAAGCTCGAAATCCCGGCGCAGGCGTTCGCCGGCGCAGAACTGTTCTTCACCGAGCAAGGGACGGCCGGACCCGTCGCGGCGGCTGCGCATCCAGCCGAGCGGGCTCTCGGCAGCATTCACGGTAACCACCCGGGAGCCGGCGCCATCGCCGACGACGCGGCGCCGGCGCACCTGATGCTGGGCGCGGTAACCGTCCGCCGCCGCTTCGGCGCGCCGCAGCCATGCCACGCCGGCAGCGGAGAGCACCACCCCGCCGGCCTCGGCAACGACCCAGTCGTTGCGGATGAACGCGTCGACGAACCTCGCGGTCGTCTTCAGTTCCGGTGATGCCCTGGGGTCGTCGTTCGGAAAGAGCCCCCACTCCGCCGCCTCCCGGCCCGGGCTTGCGATCGGTCGCAGCCGGGCGCCGCCGCCGACCAGATGGCACAAGACGCGCCGTGCTTCCCGTTGAATTTCGGCAACCGCCGGTTCGCCGTCACGGTTCCGGCTCATCTCTCCTCCCTTTCCAGGCTGACGGTCGTCCAGGTGCGAAGCGCCCGTTCCAGATGGTCGAGCGAACGATCGATGGCAGGGTTGTCCCTGCGGTCCTCGACCACGCGACAGGCATAGCCAACGGTGGTGCGGTCGCGGCCGAAGCAGGCTGCGACCTCGCGCAGCGGGATGCCGCAGGCGACGTGGCCAAGGTACATGGCAAACTGGCGGGCATGGGCGATCCTCGCGATGCCGCGGGTCGGCGCGAGGAGATCCGCCGGACTCAACGCGAACATGCCGGCGACCATGCTGACGATGAACCGCCCCGCGGTCAGCGAACACAGAGCTGCCGCAGTGGCGTCGCCAGGGCCGCCACCAGAGAGTTCGCGTCGGCTGTCTTGATGCATCGGGCTGACCTGGAGGGGAATTCGGAACCGCTTATAGGAAAATTTTCCGATCTCCGCAAGCCATTTTTACGAAATACGTGTATCGATCCCCAAAAACCCTTGGATTGTCACCGGAAACGTGCAACTCCCGCCTCATGGAGAGAACCGCATGAAGACACACATTCGCCGGCTGCGACGACTGAGAGGCTGGACGCTGCAGGAACTGGCGGACCGCGTCGGCACCACCGCACAGACCGTCCAGCGCCTGGAGACGGCCAACATGACCGTGTCCACGGAGTGGCTGGAGAAGTTTGCCGCCGCGTTCGGCGTCGGCGCAGCCGAACTGCTCGACGACGAACGGACCCGGCGGGTCGAGTTCCTCGGCCTGCTGGGCCGCGACGCGATACTTGCCGACCGCGCCGACCCCAAGGCGGACCCGTTCGTGCCGCTGGACATTCCGGCGGAACGCCCTGTCGCTGCACGGCTGGCCAACGGCGTGGGCCGGTATGCCGGCGGATCCGTGGTCATCGCCAACAAGCTCACCGGAACCGATATCGCCAACATCCTCGGCAAGGATGCGCTGGTGGCACCGGTCGGCGGCCCGGTGATGCTGCGCCGGGTGATCGCCGGCCGGGACGGCACCTATACGCTGGTGCCGATCGAGGCGGAGGGCGACGTCCGCTACGACCAGGAACTGGAGTGGGCCGGCCGCATCGTCATGGCCGTGCAGTACTTCTGAGCCGGCAGTGCCGACGAGCGGGGTTGCGCCATCAGCGGTTGTGTGGACAATCGCGTCCCTTGTGCATGAAGAACCATGCGCCTCGGGAACCGCATGCCGGATTTCACCTTCGTCCACGCCGCGGACATTCATCTCGACAGCCCGCTCCGCGGGCTGTACGCGCGGGATTCCGAGCTGGCCCACCTGTTCGTGCAGGCATCGCGCAAGGCCTATTCGGCGCTCATCGATGCCGCGATCGAGGCCGAGGCACGGTTTCTCATCATCGCCGGCGACCTCTACGACGGCGACTGGAAGGACTATTCCACCGGGCAGTTCTTCGTCCGCGAGACCGCACGGCTGACGCGCGCCGGCGGCCGGGTGTTCCTGATCCGCGGCAACCACGATGCAACGAGCGAAATCTCGAGGCGGCTGCCGCTACCGGAGGGGGTGCACGAGCTGTCGGTTCGCAGCGTCCAGAGCATCGAGCTCGCCGAACTGGAAACGGTCATCCACGGCCGCGGCTTCGCACAGCGCCAGGTGCAGGACAACGTGGCGCTGGAGTTCCCTCCGGCACGGCCCGGCTGGTTCAACATCGGCGTGCTGCATACCTCGCTCACCGGGCGGGCCGGACACAACGACTACGCACCCTGCTCGGTCGACGACCTGCTGCGCACCGGATACCAGTACTGGGCGCTCGGCCACGTCCACGCGCGCGAAGTGGTGCACGAGGACCCGCCGATCGTGTTCCCGGGCAACCTGCAGGGCCGCCATATACGCGAGACCGGGCCGAAGGGCGCGACGCTGGTCACGGTCGAGAACCATCGGGTGGCCGGCCTCGAGGCGCTGGTGCTCGACGCCGCCCGGTGGGAGCAGGTCGCGATCGACGTCGGCGGATGCACGGACGAGACGGCGCTGCACGACGCCGTCCGCGCTCAGCTGACACCGGTCGTGGCGGGGTGCGACGGCCGGCCGCTCGCCGTGCGCATCCGCCTGCACGGGGCAACCGGCCTCCATGCCGCCATGGCGGCGCACCGCGAACAGTTCAGGCAGGACCTGCAGGCAATCGCGGCGGAGCTGGCAATCGACGTGCTGGTCGAGGACGTCAGGCTGGAAACCGCGATGCCCGCCACGGCGGCGCTGGCGGTGCAGCTGGCCGACCTGGAGGACGCCTTCCGGACGGTGCTTGCCGATCCCGCCTTCGAACAGGCCCTGCGCGAGGATCTCGCGGCGATCCGCCAGAAGGCGCCGAAAGAAGTCCTCGACCTGCTGGAGGAGGACGAACGCGGCCCCGACGTCAAGCGCCTGCTCGCCGCCGCCCGCGACCTGGTCCTCGCCCGGCTCGAACCCGAAGCAGGCACCGGCGCCGAAACGGGGGACGGGGCGTGAGATTCCGCGAACTCCACATCGACCGCTTCGGCTGCTTCACGGACAAGCGGCTCAGCTTCAGCGCCGATGCGCCGCTGACGCTGGTCTACGGCGCCAACGAGGCCGGCAAGACCACCGCGCTGGCGGCGATCGTCGACCTGCTCTACGGCATCGAGGAGCGCAGCGCGTTCAATTTCCTGCACCGCTACGGCGACATGTGCATCGGGGCGACGATCACCGGAGGCAACGGCCAGACCCTGACCTTCCGGCGGCGGAAGCGGCGACAGAACTCCCTCGTCGACGAAACCGACACGCCAATCGGCGACGATGCACTGGCACCGTTCCTCGGCAATGTCAGCCGGGCCCTGTTCCTCGATGCCTTCGGGCTCGACCGGGCGCGGCTCAACGACGGCGGCAGGCGACTGATCGCCGGCGGCGGCGATCTTGCCGACAGCCTGCTCGCGGCGGCACCCGGGCTGTCGCCGCTGGTCGGATTGCACCGGGACCTGACGGAGGAATGCGACGGCCTGTTTCGGGTCGAGCGGCGGGTTTCGTCGCTGCCGTTCTGGCAGGCAAGCGAACGCTTCGCGGAAGCGCGGCGGCGGGTGCGCGAGGACACCCTGCAGGCCGATACCGTGCGGGCGGCCCAACTGGCGGCGAACGCGGCGCGGCAGGACCTCGCCGATGCCCGCGCCGCGCTTAACGACCTGCGCGGGGAACGGGCGCGGCTGTCGCGCCTGAGGAATGCGCTGCCGCGGATAAAGACCATCGACGACCTTTTGGCGGCGATCGACGAACTCGGCCCGCTGCCCGCCACCCGGGACGACTTTCCCGCCCGCTGCCGCGACGTTCTCGAGCGCCGGCGCGAACTCGCCGCGGCGCTGGAGCGATTGGCCGGCGAACGCGGGCGCACCCGCGAGGTACTGGCCTCGCTGGTGGTGGACGACCGGCTGCTGGCACGCGCCGACCAGATCCGCGCGCTCGGCGATGACCGCGCGAACGTGATCAAGGCCGCCGCCGACCGGCCGAAGCTCCAGGGCAGGATCGAGGAGCAGCACCGGAGCCTTGCCGACCTCGCGCAACGGCTGGGGCTGGCGGACGGCGACCAGGTGCTGGCGCGGCGGCCGAGCGACGTCGAGATGGCGCGCGTATGGAAGCTGGTGCACGAGCGCCGCCAGCTGGACGAGCACCGCCGCGAGCGGAGGGAGCGGCTGGCCGAGGTGGAGAGCACCCTCGAGGATATCGCCGCCAAACGCACGGCGATGGGCCACGTCGCCGACCCGCAGGCGCACCGGCAGACCCTCGAGCGGCTGGCGGGGCTTGCGGAGCGGGTGGAGGCACGCGACGGGGCGGCCGCGGCGCTCAAGGCCCGGGAGCGCGCCGTTGCCGACAAGCTGCAGCAGCTCGTGGTGCCGGTGGACGACATCGATCGACTCGCCGAGCTGCGGGTACCGGACATCGGCACGGTCGACCACATGCTGCAGCAATGGCAGCGCTCGGCACAACAGCGCGAAGACTGCCATGGCAACCGGCGGCGGCTGAACGACCGGTTGCGGCGGCTGCGGACCCAGATCGACGAGCTCGCCGCCGGCGACGCGCTGCCGACCCCGGAGGCGGTGGACGAGGCCCGCGCCCGACGCGACGGCCTGTGGCAGGTGTTGCGGCGGGCCCTGCTCGAGGGAGAGCCGTGCCATGTCGACGACGTGAGCCGGTTCGAGATCGCCGTCGGCCACGCCGACACGCTGGCCGACCAGCGGCAACGCGAGGCCGAACGGCTCGCCACGCACCGCAACATCACCGCGGAGATCGCCACCGTCCAGGACGAACTCGCCGCGGTCGAGGACGCACTGGCCGATCTGGAAACGGCCCGTCACGGGCTGGAGACCGAATGGGCCGGCCTGTGGCAGCCGAGCGGCATCGAGCCACGCGGCCCGCTCGAGATGCGGGCGTGGCTGCAGGCGCGCGAGGACCTGCTGCAGGAACGGGCGGCAATTGCTTCGGAGCGGCAGCGGCTCGAAGAGCTGAGCCGCCGCGTCGACGAGGCTGCGACGATCCTCGAGGAGATGGCGGCAACGCTCGGGCTCGACCACCCGTCACGGTCGCCACTCGATCGCCTGTCCCAGATCAGCGCGGCCGTCAACGAGATGGAACGCCGGTTCCAGGAGGCACGCCATCTCGCCAGCCGGGCCGACGACTGCGAACGCGAGGCGCGCACCGTGCGCGAGGCGGTATCGGCGGTCGAGGCGCGGCTGACGGCGTGGCAGGCCGAGTGGGCCGACAGTGCGCCGCGCATCGCGGTGGCGGCGGACGCCAGCATCGAGGAAGCGGAAGCGGCGCTCAACGCATGGCAGGGGGTTCCGGCAATCGAGGTGGCGTTGCGGGACCTGGAGTACCGGGTGACGCGCATCGGCGAGGACCAGGCGGCCTTCGAGGCCGATGTCCGCGCCATCTGTGCCGACCTCGCCCCCGACCTGGAACACGAACCGGCGGAAGCGGCGGCGGCCGAGCTTGCCCGGCGACTGGATGCGGCAATCGCGGCGGCGACGCGGCGCGAAGCGCACCAGGCGCAGGCAGCCGAGCTCGACGAGCGTCACGCCCGCGACGAGCAGGCCCTGCATCAACTGGACGCCGCGCTTGCCGAGCTTGCAGCAGAAGCCGCCACGACGGACGTCGGGCTACTTGGCGAACTCGCCGACCGGCTGGATCGCAGGATCGCGCTTGCGGGGCGCCTCGACGACGAGCGAGCGCAGCTGATCGCGACGTCTGACGGCGTCGACGAGGCGGAGCTGCGCGAACAGCTTGCCTCCTGCGATCCAGACGCGCTCGCGGCCCGGCTGGAGACGCTCGAGGAGGAGGAGCGCGACCTGCAGCACAAGATCGAGGAGGGGATCGGCCGCCGCGACGCGGCGGAGGCGGAACTGTCGCGGCTGGAGTCGCTGGCGGGGGCGGCAGATGCCGCACAGGAGGAACAGAACGCACTGGCGGCCATCGCCGGCATCATCGAGAACTGGAGCCTTGCGCGGGCCGCCGAGCGGCTGCTCGGAGCGGCGATCGAGGCCTACCGCGAGCGCCACCAGAACCCGGCGCTCGAACGGGCGGGACAGGCGTTCGCGCTGGTGACCGAAGGCGCCTACCAGGGGATCGCTGCCGATTACGACGATGACAAGCCGCGGCTCGTGGCGGTCCGCAATGACGGCCAGCGTCTCGCGGTGGGAGACCTGAGCGAGGGAACCGCCGACCAGCTGTTCCTGGCGCTGCGGACCGCGGCGATCGAGGATTACGCCACCCGCGCCACCGCGCTGCCGTTCATCGCCGACGACCTGTTCGTCACCTTCGACGACGCCCGGACGGTGGCGGGGCTGCGGCTGCTGGCCGAACTGGGACGGACCACCCAGGTCCTCGTCTTCACTCATCACCGCCACGTGGTCGACGCCGCCCGGACCGGGATCGGCAACCAGATCGACCTGGTGACGCTGTAATCCGCCCTACCCGTTCGGCGCCTGAACGCGCCCGGCCACGGGGTCGACGGTCGTGTCGCGGCCGCGACGCACCTGCCACGCCAGGTAGCCGAGCGCCGCGCCTTCGATGACCAGACCGATGCCGAGCATCACGCCGAGCAGCCAGACCGCGGTGACCGGAATGCTGGCCCACAGGAAAAAGGCCAAACCGACACCAACGATGCCGCTGAGCAGCACCCATCCCCAGTTCGGGAACGGGCGGATGATCAGCGAGAAGATGATCTTCGACATCCCCTCGACCATGAACAGCACGATGACCAGCATGGTCAGTGTCAACAGGCTTTCGCCCGGGTTGCGCAGGAACAGCGCGCCGACGACGAGGAACAGCACGACCGAGACGAGCTGCAGCCAGAAGTGCGGCACGGCGCGCGCGCCGATGAGGCCGAGCCCCTGGACGAGACCCGACGCTATCATCAGCCAGCCCAGGAAGATGACCACCGCGATGGAGGAAATGGCCGGCCAGACGAGCGCCAGAACCCCGGCCACAACCATCAGCCCGGCCTGAAGCAGATACCACGGGAGGTGGCGCTTCACCTCCTGGCGCATCGACTCGCGCATCATCTCGCTGGCGGCATCAAGCGATATCGACATGGCAACCTCCATGCATCGAAGCGAAAACCCGGCGCCCCGTCCGGCCTGCCCGCCCGCAGCGCATCAGTCTGCCGGGTCGCGGATGATCGGACAGGTCATGCAGTGGCCGCCGCCACGGCCGCGGCCGAGCTCGGCGCCGGCAATCGTGATGACCTCGATGCCGGCCTTCCGCAGCAGCGTATTGGTGTAGACGTTGCGATCGTAGGCGAAGACGACGCCGGGCGAGGCGCATACCAGGTTGGCGCCGCTGTCCCATTGGGTGCGTTCGCGCATGTAGTCGGTGCCGGCGGTCTCCACGACCCGCATCTGCTTCAGCCCGAGCGCGTCGCGCACGGTATCGACGAACGACCCCTCGTCGCGGCGCAGGTCGATGGAACCCGGCTTGTTGCCCGGACGGTAGGAATACGCGTGGATGCCGTCGACGATGTCCGGATAGACAAGCACGCAGTCGCGGTCGGCGAACGTGAACACGGTGTCGAGATGCATGGCGGCGCGCAGCCTGGGCATGGCAGCCACGATGACCCGCTCGGCCACACCGCGGTCGAACAGCGCCCTTGCCACCTGGCTGATGGCCTGCCGCGACGTGCGCTCGCTCATGCCCACCAGCACGACGCCCCTGCCGATCGGCATGACATCGCCGCCCTCGAACGTCGCAAGGCCGTGGTCGACCAGCGGATCGCCCCACCAGACCTCCACCCTGCCGGCGAAGTCGGGGTGGAACCGGTAGATCGCGGCGGCGAGGATCGTCTCCTCGTGACGGGCCGGCCAGAACAGCGCGTTGAGGGTGACGCCGCCGTAGATCCAGCATGTCGTGTCGCGGGTATAGAGCGTATTGGGCAGCGGCGGCAGCAGGTACTCGGTGACGCCGGCGGCATCACGGATCAGGGTCAGCATCTCGCCGCCGACGGATTCGGGAAACTCGACCGTAGAGAGCCCGCCGATCAGCGTTTCGGCGAGGTCGCGGTCGGGCAGGCCGTCGAGATAGCTGCGCAGCTCGTCAACGAGGCCGAGGCCGACCTGGTCGGGCACCACCTGGTTGTCGAGGATCCATGCCCTGGCTTCCGACACCGCCACCGTCTCGGCGAGCAGGTTGTGCATCTCGACGACCTCGACGCCGCGGTCGCGCAACTTGGTGACGAAGTCGAAATGGTCACGCCGGGCGACGTCGACCCATAGTACGTCGTCGAACAGGAGCGCGTCGCAGTTGCTGGGCGTGAGGCGCTGATGGGCGCGGCCCGGCGCGCACACCATGACCTTGCGCAGCTGGCCGACCTCCGAATGAACGCCGTATGCGGATTGCGTAGCCATCGCCGGACCCTTTCAGACCTGCACCACGCCCTTTGCGAGCAGCACGATCCCGACGGCCGCAAACGCCAGCACGATCAGAAAGACGACGAGGGCGGGGGCCGTGAACACCTGCGCCCCGTGTTCCCGCCGCGCCTTGATGTACAGCATGGTCGCCGGCGCGAGCAGGATGCAGGCGAGAAAGACGAACGTGTATCCGGCTGCCCAGATCAGGAACAGGGTGTAGACCGTCGACACCGCGGCGATCACCAGCTCCCGGTAACGCACCGCGGACGACGTCTCGGCGTAGCCGTCATCCTGCAAGGCGATCTTTGCCGCGTAGAGGCTCGCAAGCGCAAACGGCGCCAGCGCCAGCGCCGCCGTCAGGTCGAGGGTGAAGTCCAGGGCATCGGCCACGAACTGGACCGCGAACAGGATCGCCGTCACCAGGATCGAGGTCCACAGCACGGCGTGCTCGGGAACCTGCCGGCTGTTGAGCTCGGCGAAATAGCGGGGCATGTCGCGGTCCTTCGCCGCCGCGTAGATGACGTCGGCGGCCAGCAGCTGCCAGGCCAGGTAGGCGCCGAGCACCGACACGATCAGGCCGATGCGGATGAACACCCCGCCCCACGGGCCGACTGCCGCTTCCAGCACGCCGCCGATGGACGGCTGGGTCAGTCCGGCGATCTCGGCTTTCGGCAGGATGCCGAAAGAGAGGATCGAGATGGATGCGAACAGGGCGAGCACCGACAGGAAGCCGAGCACGGTGGCGGTGCCGACGTCTTCGCGCCGCTTGGCGTAGCGTGAATACACGCTCGCGCCCTCGATGCCGAGGAACACGAACACCGTCACCAGCATGGTGCCGCGGACCTGCCGGAACAGCGAGTCGCCACCGGGAAGGTCGTAGCCGCCGGTCAGGTTGCCGACGAAGACCTCGCCGTCGAAGAAGACGATGACGAGCATCAGGAACAGCGCCAGCGGAACCAGCTTGGCGATGGTCACGATGAAGTTGATCCACGCCGCTTCCTTGACGCCGCGGCGGATCAGGAAGAAGAACCCCCACACCGCCGCCACCGAGACGAAGAAGGCGGGCCAGGTGTCGCCCTTTCCGAACACGTACGCGAACTCCGGGAAGAGCTGCGACATGGTGGTCATGATCAACACCCAGTAGAAGGCGTTGCCGGCGCACGCCGAGGCCCAGAAGCCGAAGGCGGAGAGAAAGCCGGGATAGAGGCCGAAGCCGGCGCGGGCGTAGACGTAGACCCCGTTGTCCAGGAGAGGCTTGCGGATCGCGAGGTTCTGGAAGACGAAGGCAAGCGCCAGCATGCCCGCGCCGGCAATGGTCCATGCGACGAGTGCGCCGTAAACGCCGGTCTGGGTGGCAAATCGAGCCGGAAGCTGGAACACGCCGGCACCAACCATGGAACCGACGACCATCGCGGTGAGGGCGGGAACGGTCAGCTTGTCCGATGCAGTGCTGGCCGCCTCAGCAGCCGTCGACGCTGGGTTCGCTGTCTCAGCCGACACCGCGGCCTCGCTTCCTCCCGCAAAGTCATTCAAGCTGCTGGCCGCTGCTCACCCCTGCCCCCAAGCGATGGCACGGCAGTGGAGAACGCCGGGTTGCGTTCCGCGTTCCTGAACGGGCGGGGGTTCATCCTGCTTTCGTTAACGATCGCTTAAAGAGGCTTCCCGTCTGGCGACGCTCAGTGGCGCCTGCAAAAACTTATCCCCGCCCCTCCCGGCCCGGCCATGCTCGGCTCGTCATCATCTGACGAGGAAATGTGCCATGACCAATCCGAGCGCGCCTTGCGAACGCAGCCAGCCCCGCCGGCGGTTCCGCGCCTACCGGCTGATCCGGGCAGGGGCGGAACGGTACGACCGGGTTCGCCACCTGCCGCGCCTCATCCCGCTGTCGCTGAACGAAATCACCCGCATCGACATGCTGGAGCCGGCGGTGGTGGTGGCGAGGCTCAGGCGGGCGACGCGGGCGGAACGGGCGCGCGCCCGGGCGCGTCACTGGGCCTATGACGTGAACCGCCACATCGGTCTCCTGCAGGCCATCAAGGCGGAAAGTGCTGCGGCCGAAACGGGGCAAAAGGCGAGACAGCCGGGACGGGCGCGGCCGGACCCCGGGCGTGACGTGCGGCCGGCCCGGAATCAGCTCGAACTGTCCTGCCGATGAACCTCGCGGCCTTCCCCGCCACCGTCCGGCTCGATGCGGCTCGACAGCCACTGGTAGGCGCCCAGCGCGGCCAGCGCCAGCATCGCGGCGACGAAGAGCATCGCGGGATAGATCGCCGACGGAATATCCTCGCGACTGGTCTTGAAGATCATCACCAGCGCCTCGAGACTCGAGGCAATCACGGCGATGGTAATGAACTTGGTGAGCGAGCGCCGCGACTCCAGTGCCGAACGCAGTTCGCGCTGCCGAATGATCTCCTCCTCGGCAATGAACTTCGACGTCTCGACGACGGCGAACCCGATGATCAGCAGGCCGATGGAATCGAGGACGGCGTTGACCGGATCCTCGAGCCGGACGATTGCCAGGCCGGTCCGGACGATGGCGCTGACGAAGAGAATGACGGAGAACGCGAACAGCGTGATCGTGGCAACCAAGAAATAGGCGTAGGCAAGTCGCTCGTACAACGGGGCCAAGGATGTTCCCTCCCGACCGGAAGACGGCCTGTGGGTGGTGCGACAATCGCGGGGCAGGAACGGACGGGACAAACTGCAGGTTCCGGTCCCCCGCTTGACCCAAGGGGCAACGAAACGCTTCAACATTGACCGGAAACCGTTTGCAATGGCGAAGACGCCCGCCTAAATTGTCGCGCCGGTTCGAGATACCGGATCGCAACCGCCTCGTTGCACCGGCCGCCGTACCTCCCCGACGCACGATCGACGGAGATCCGCCGGCACCGGGACCGGGCAGGCGGATCAGCGCAATTGGCGGCATTCGACGGACAACAGAGGTCTGGAAAGGCGGAGCATTGGCGAAGGAAGAGCTACTCAGTTTCGAAGGTGTCGTCACCGAGGTGTTGCCGGACGGCAATTACCGGGTGCGGCTGGATAACGGCCACACCATACTCGCCTATGCCGCAGGCCGGATGCGCAAGCATCGCATACGAACCCTCGTCGGCGACCGCGTGGTCGTCGAAATGTCGCCGTACGACCTTACCAAGGGGCGCATCAACTTTCGTCACAAGACCGAAGGCGGTCCCACCGGCGGACCGCGCCGCCGGCAGTTCCGCCGCCGCTAGACGGTACGCCTCACCCCCTTTTCGCAACTGCCGCATGACCCTTGTGCGGCGCAGCAAAAAGCACTACGTTTCATCGTTTCGGGGCTGTGCCCTGCAGAAGACGAACGGGGCTGATGAGGCACGCAATCCAGAACTATCTCGAAGACCTCGCGGTCGGAATGGAAGCGAGTCATTCGAAGACGGTTACCGAAACCGACCTCGAGGTGTTCGCCGATCTTTCAGGCGACAACAATCCCGTGCACATGGACGAGGCCTTTGCGGCCACCACGCCATTCCGGTCGCGGATCGTCCACGGCATGCTGACGGCGAGCCTGATATCGACCATTCTCGGAACCAAGCTGCCGGGACCGGGCGCGGTGTACGTATCGCAGTCGCTGCGGTTTCGTGCCCCGGTCAGGCTCGGCGACACGGTGGTCGCCCGCGCCACGGTGAGCGAGATCGACCTCGACCGCAAGCGGGCACGGCTTGCCTGCTGCTGCATGGTGGGCGAGACGGTCGTCCTTGACGGGGAGGCTCTGGTCATGGTTCCGTCCCGCCACGGCTCGAACTGAAGCAGTCCCGAGACAACTGACATGGATGAACGGCGGGGCGCGCGGCTGACGGCCCCGGACGCGAAGCACATGCTGGTGTTCGACGGCGGGTCACTGCCCGACGAGTACCGCGGCGGCGTCGTCGCCATCGGCAATTTCGCCGGCGTGCACCGGGGGCACCAGGCGGTGCTGGAGTGTGCCCGCGAGATCGCCCGCGGCCGCGGCCGACCGGTCGGCGCGGTGACATTCGAGCCTCACCCGCGTACCTTCTTCAATCCCCGCAACCCGGTGTTCAGGCTGACCCCCTGCCCGCTCAAGGCTCGCCTGATCCAGGCCCTCGCCTTCGACTTCATGGCCGTGCTGCCGTTCGATGCGGAACTGGCCGGACTGTCGCCGCAGGCATTCGCGAGCAAGGTGCTGGCGGAGCGCCTCGGCGTCAGCCACGTGGTGACGGGTACCGATTTCCGCTTCGGCAAGGCACGCCAGGGCGACATCAAGGTGCTGGAGAGCGAAGGCGCCGGCCTCGGCTTCGCGGTGACGCCGTTGGGGCTGGCCGGTGCGGGAACGGACGCCATCCCGTTCTCATCCAGCGCCGTGCGCGAGGCACTGACCGAAGGCCGCCTTGACGATGCCGCGCATATTCTCGGCTATCGCTGGATGATCATGGGCGAGGTGATACCGGGAGAAAAGCGCGGGCGGGAGATCGGATTTCCCACGCTCAACGTCGCGCTCGGCGAGGGCGTTACCCCGAGGCTCGGGATCTATGCGGTCAGGGTACGCATCGACGGCGGTGCCGGCAAGCCATGGCGCGGCGCCGGCTACATCGGGCACCGGCCGACCTTCGGCGGTTCCGGCATCTTCCTCGAGGTACACCTGTTCGACTTCCAAGGCGATCTGTACGGACAAACGGTGCTGGTCGAGTTCATCTCCTTCGTTCGCGACGACCGTTCGTTCGACAGCGTGGACGCCCTCAAGGCGCAGATGGCAGAGGACTGCTCCGCCATTCGCTCCATCCTCGACGAGCACGACCGTTCCCCCGACCCGGTAACGGAATATCCACTCGGGCTTGCACAGGTGGAGAACCGCCTCTAGTACACGGTCATCGGCCGCCATCAGGCACCGTACCGGAGCCGACGCGCCACCAGCTGAAGCGATCGCATGAACGACAAACCCGACACCAACACGACCGGTCGCGACTATCGCGAAACGCTGTTCCTGCCACGCACCAACTTTCCTATGCGCGCGGGGCTGCCGCAGAAGGAGCCGGAGATCCTCGCCCGCTGGCACCGGCTCGACCTCTACCGACGGCTGCGCGAAGACGCGGCAGGACGCGAGAAGTTCATCCTCCACGACGGCCCGCCCTACGCGAACGGACACCTGCACATCGGCCACGCCCTCAACAAGATCCTGAAGGACGTCATCAACCGCTCGCAGCAGATGATGGGCAAGGACGCCAACTACGTTCCCGGCTGGGACTGCCACGGCCTGCCGATCGAATGGAAGGTCGAGGAACAGTACCGCGCCCAGGGCCTGGACAAGGACAAGGTGCCGATCATCGACTTCCGCCGCGAGTGCCGCGAGTTCGCCGAGCACTGGATCAGGGTCCAGCGGGAAGAATTCGAGCGGGTCGGCGTCGTCGGCGACTGGAACAACCCCTACCTCACGATGTCGTACGCGGCGGAAGCCCAGATCGCGCGCGAGATCATGAAGTTCGCCATGACCGGCCAGCTCTACCGCGGCTCCAAGCCGGTGATGTGGTCGGTGGTGGAGAGAACCGCCCTTGCCGAAGCCGAGATCGAGTATGCCGACCACACGTCGACGACCATCTGGGTGAAATTTCCGATCGCGGAAGGCGGCGACGACCTCCCCGACAACGCCTCCGTCGTAATCTGGACGACGACGCCATGGACGATCCCGGGCAACCGGGCCATCGCGTATTCGCCCGATATCGACTACGGCCTGTACGAGGTGGTCGATCCGGCGGATGCAAGGTGGGCCCGGGAAGGCGACAGGCTGATCATCGCCCAGGCGCGCGCCAAGGACGTGTTCGACGCCGCACGGGTGCAGTCGTTCAAGTTTCTCCGACCCGTCGACGCAGCGACCCTTGGTACCATCGTCTGCCGCCATCCCCTGGCGGGCGGCGGATTCGACACATTCACCGTGCCGCTCATCGGCGCCGGCTTCGTCAGCGAGGACGAGGGAACCGGCTTCGTGCACACGGCGCCGGGGCACGGCTCGGACGACTACGATCTGTTCGACAGGAACCGCAAGGTCTTCGAGCGCCACGGAACGCCGGAGGTGCCGCATACGGTGGGCGCCGACGGACGCTATTACGACGACGTGCCGATGTTCGCGGGCCGCTCGGTGCTGACCGAGGACGGCGAGACGGGCGATGCCAACGAGGCGGTCATCTCGGCACTGGTGGAGGCGGAGGCCCTCATCGCCCGCGGCAGGATCAGGCACCAATATCCGCACTCGTGGCGGTCGAAGAAGCCGGTCATCTTCCGCAACACCCCGCAGTGGTTCATCCACATGGACCGCGACATCGATGGCGAGGGCGACACCCTGCGCGCCCGCGCGCTCAAGGCGATCGACGAAACCCGTTTCGTGCCGCCGGCGGGGCGGAACAGGCTGCGCGGGATGATCGAGACGCGTCCCGACTGGGTCCTGTCGCGCCAGCGCGCCTGGGGCGTCCCCATCACCGTGTTCGTGCGAAAGGACAGTGGCGAAGTGTTGCGTGACGACGCGGTCAATGCGCGCATCGCGGAGGCATTCGAGGCGGAAGGGGCCGACGCCTGGTTCAAGGCCGGCGCCAAGGAGCGGTTCCTCGGCGACGGCTACGATCCGGCCGAGTGGGAACAGGTTACCGACATTCTCGATGTCTGGTTCGAATCCGGCTCCACCCATTCCTTCGTGCTGGAAAAGCGGCCGGATCTCAAATGGCCGGCATCGCTCTACCTGGAAGGGTCCGACCAGCACCGCGGCTGGTTCCACTCATCGCTGCTCGAATCCTGCGGAACCCGCGGGCGGGCGCCGTACGATGCGGTGCTGACCCACGGCTTCGTCATGGACGAGCACGGCCGCAAGATGTCCAAGTCGCTCGGCAACGTCGTGACGCCGCAGGAGGTCATGGAGCGCAACGGCGCCGATATCCTGCGGTTGTGGGTGGTGAGCTCCGACTATGCCGACGACCTCCGGATCGGCCCCGAGATCCTCAAGGCCAACGTCGAGAGCTACCGGCGGCTCAGGAACACCATGCGGTTCCTGCTGGCCAACCTCGACGGCTTCACGGACGAGGAACGGCTGGACGACGTGGCGGCGATGCCGGAGCTTGAACGCTACGTCCTGCACCAGCTTGCCGAACTCAGCCGGATGGTGCCGCAAGCCTACAACGACTTCGACTTCAAGCGCATCTATACGCGGCTGTTCAACTTCGCGACGAACGATCTTTCGGCGTTCTACTTCGACATCCGCAAGGATTCGCTCTACTGCGATCCGCCGACCAGCACCACCCGACGCGCGTGCCGGACGGTGCTGGACCATCTCCTTTCATGCCTTTCCGCCTGGCTTGCGCCGATGCTCGCCTTCACGATGGAGGAAGTGTGGCAGGAGCGTAATCCCAGCGAATCCGGATCGGTCCACCTGCGCCAGTTCCCCGACGTGCCGGCCGAATGGCACGACGAGGCGCTGGCAGCGAAGTGGTCGAAGGTGAGGACACTGCGGCGGGTGGTGACCGGTGCGCTCGAGATCGAGCGCAAGGAGAAGCGGATCGGCTCCAGCCTCGAGGCGGCACCCGTCGTCTACGTCAGCGACCGCACCTACATCGACGTGTTCAGCAACCTCGACCTTGCCGAAATCGCCATTACGAGCCAGGCACGCCTGGTCGAGGGTGAAGGCCCGGCGGATGCGTTCCGCCTCGAGGACGTGCCGGGGGTGGCGGTCGTGCCGGAACTGGCGAAGGGGCGGAAATGCGCGCGTTCGTGGAAGATCCTGCCTGAAGTCGGCACCGATCCCGACTATCCGGACCTCAGCCTGCGCGATGCCGAAGCGGTGCGCCAGTACGACGCCCGGATGCAAGCAGGTGGGTGAGGCGGGCGCCGGGACGCCAGGCCGGCATCGCGCCGGATCGCCCGCGGTCGCCGGCATCGCCATCGCAGCCCTCACGCTCGTCGTCGATCAAGGTCACAAGTGGTGGATGCTGGAGGTCTTCCGCATCGGCGATCGAGGGAGGACGGAAGTCCTGCCGTTCCTCGACCTGGTGCTCGTCTGGAACCGCGGCATCAGCTACGGTTGGCTGCAACAGGACTCTGATTTCGGGCGCTGGGCGCTCGTCATCGTCGGCTTCGGCGCCGCCGCCCTGTTCGCGTGGTGGCTGTCCGTCACCCGCAGCCGAACCGTGGCGACCGCGCTCGGGCTGATCATCGGCGGCGCGGTCGGCAATGCCATCGACCGCATCGTGTTCGGCGCGGTGGCGGACTTCTTCAGTTTCCACGCGTTCGGCTTCTACTGGTACGTGTTCAATCTCGCGGACGCGGCCATTGTTGCAGGGGTCGGCCTGCTCCTGTATGACTCGTTTCGCAGTGGCCGTGGCGGACCCCACAGCCAGTCGGCGTGATGCGGCGGGCCTCTGTTTTGCCGCATTATGGTGCCACCTGAATGGCCTCAATGCCGAGGGGCGGCAGGAGCGGGGAATCTTCAAGTGCGTATGACGTTTGGCAGAGTAGCGATTGCCGGGATCACGCTGGTGTGCCTCTCAGGTTGCGGCAGCACGATCGAAGACGTCATGGGGACCTCGAAGCTGGCGCCGGACGAGCGGCAGGTGCGGGTCCATCAGGTGCTGGCGCTGCCGCCGGACCACGATCTGCGTCCACCGATGGAGGGGCCGACCACCAATTCCGGAGACCTGACCCTGGATGCGGGAACCGGAACGTTCGTCGACACAGGAGCCACCGAGACAACCGCGCCGGCCGCCCAGCCCACGACCACGGCACGGGCAGCGGTCGAGACCCCGGATGACGGTACGGGTCCGCGGTCCATCACGCCCGATACGCCCGCGGCGCAAGCCAGTTCAAGCGGCCATGTCATCTCCGACACCAACCCCGACGGCACGCCAAAGACCTACCGGCAGAAGGTCGACGAGGCACAGCAGCGGCGGCGGGAACTGGAACGCCAGCGCAATCCCAACTACGGCACGATCTTCAACGTGGGCGATTTCATCTGGGGCGACTAGAGCCGACCCCGTCCTCGTTCCCGCATCTTCCGGCTTCCTGCCGCGTTACCGAACTTTAATCCGCCGGTTGCGGCCGGTCGCCTATGATCGCCCCTCGCGTTTCGGCCTCTTTTGCCCCGGGCCGGTCGGAACGGATGACATGAATTGCAGGAGTTGACCGTCTTGAGATCGCGATCCGTTCGCGCTGCGCTCGCTGCGGTGGCGGGCCTCTTCACGCTGGTGCTCGGTGCGGGTTCGGTGCTCGCTCTGGGCGAGGGGACGACCACCTTCACCCTCGACAACGGAATGCAGGTCGTGGTCATCCCGGACCATCGTGCTCCGGTGGTGACGCACATGGTCTGGTATCGGGTCGGCGCCGCGGACGAGCCGCGCGGCCAGTCGGGCGTCGCCCACTTCCTGGAACACCTGATGTTCAAGGGTACCGAGAAGATCGCGCCTGGCGAATTCTCACGGATCGTCGCCCGCCACGGCGGCCAGGACAACGCCTTCACCTCGCAGGACTACACCGGCTACTTCCAGCGCATCGCCAAGGACCGGCTGCCACTGGTGATGGAGATGGAGGCTGACAGGATGTCCAACCTCCAGCTCAGCGACGAGCACGTGCTGCCGGAACGCGACGTGGTGATCGAGGAACGCCGATCGCGGGTGGACAACGAGCCTGCCAGCCGCTTCGGCGAGCAACTCGATGCCACGTTCTATCTCTCGCATCCGTACGGCCAGCCGGTGATCGGCTGGATGCACGAGATCGAGGCGCTGGACCGGGAGAAGGCGATCGCCTTCTACGAGCGCTACTACACGCCGAACAACGCCATCCTCATCGTTGCCGGCGACGTTACGGAGCAGGAGATCCGACCACTTGCCGAGCGAATCTATGGCCAGATCCCCGTGCGCGCCGAGGTCGCCCCGCGGCAACGCCCCAAGGAACCGCCCCACGAGGCCGCACAGCGGCTGACGCTGAAGGATCCCCGCGTCACCACACCGCTGCTGCGCCGCCAGTACATCGTTCCGAGCTACAGCACGGCCGAACCCGGCGAGGCGGAGGCGCTCGATCTGCTGGGCCACATCCTCGGCGGCGGGACGACCAGCCGGCTGTACCGGGAACTGGTGGTCGAGGACCAGATCGCAAGCTACGCCGCGGCATGGTACGCGGGGGACTATCTCGACAGCGGCACCTTCAACTTCTATGCCGGCGCCCTCGAGGACAGCACGCTCGAGGATGTCGAGGCACGCATGGACGCCGTGATCGCGGACGTTCTGCAAAACGGGGTGACGGAGGAAGAGGTCGAGCTGGCCAAGAACTCGCTCATCGCCGATACCATCTACGCGGTCGACAGCCAGGCGAGGCTCGCGCGCATCTTCGGCGTGGCGCTGACCAGCGGCCAGACGGTCGAGGACGTGCAAACGTGGCCCGACCGCATGGAGCGGGTGACGAAGGACCAGATCGAGGACGTCGCCCGGCGCTACCTCGACATCAGATACTCGATCACCGGCCACCTCGTCGGTGACGAGGCGGAGAAGAGCGGAAACGATCAATGACCTCGCGCATCCACATTACTGCTTCTCCGCGGGCGGCTCTCCGGAGCCTGACCGTCTTCGCCCTCGCCCTGCTGCTCGTCATCGGCGGCAGCTCTGCGTCGAGGGCATTCGAGATCCAGCGCGTGACAAGCCCCGGCGGGGTCGAGGCATGGCTGGTCGAGGAACACTCCATTCCGCTGGTCGCCGTCGAGTTCGCCTTCCAGGGCGGTGCCGCCCACGATCCGGCAGACCGGCAGGGACTGGCCAACGTGCTGTCGGGGATGCTCGACGAAGGCGCGGGCGACATGGACTCGCGAGCCTTCCAGACGGCATTGCAGCGGCTTTCGGTCAAGCTGTCGTTCAACGCCCGGCGCGATGCCTTCCACGGCAACCTGCAGACGTTGTCGAAGAACCTGGACGAGGCATTCACGCTGCTGCGGCTGGCGGTCAACGAACCGCGCTTCGACGATGAACCGCTGGCCCGGATCAAGCGCCAGATCACCGTAGCCCTGCGCCGGAACATGCAGGACCCCGAACAGGTGACCAGTCGTGCGTGGATGTCGCTGGCGTTCGGCGATCACCCGTACGCTCTCGATCCCGACGGCACCGTGGAGGGAGTCACAGCGGTCACGGTCGACGACCTGAGAGCGCTGCACGGGCGCCTGTTCGCGCGGGACAACCTGAAGATCGCCGTCGTCGGCGACATCGATGCTGCGACGCTGGCGGCGAAGCTCGACGAGACCTTCGGTGCGCTGCCGCAAGCCTCGACGCTCGGCGAGATTCCCGAAGCCGAGGTGCAGGCGGGGCCCGTCCGCCGGGTCATCCCGATGGACATCCCGCAGGCCCAGATCCAGTTCGGTCACGTGGGCTTCAAGCGTCACCATCCGGACTTCATTGCCGCCTACATCATGAACCATATCCTCGGCGGCGGCGGCTTCTCCTCGCGGCTGACCGAGGAGGTGCGCGAGAAGCGGGGCCTCAGCTACTCCGTTTACAGCTATCTCGCACCGCTCGACCATGCGGGACTCTTCATCGGCGGCGCGGCAACCCAGAACCGGCGGGCGGCCGAAGCGCTCGAGGTCATCCAGGCTGAGATCGAGCGCATGGCACGCGAGGGCCCGACCGCAGAGGAACTCGAAGCGGCCAAGACCTATCTCACCGGTTCGTACGCGCTGCGGTTCGATACCTCCACCAAGATCGCGGCACAGCTGCTCGGAATTCAGCTCGACGACCTCGGCATCGACTACGTCGAAAAGCGCAACGAGATGATCGAGGCGGTGACCCTGGACGATGTCAGGCGGGTGGCGGCGGAACTGCTGAAACCCGACCTGCTTCTGGTAACGGTGGTCGGTCAACCTGCCGGCATTGAGGACAGTTCGGCGATACGTTAGCATTGGCCTGTGTCGCCGACTGCCCGATCGGGTTGGCCGAGGGGGGACCGATCGCATGCCGTACCACCACGACATATCGGGCTGCTTCACGGATCGGTCCGGCGACGGCGGGCTTGACCTGGAGACATTCTCCGACGCCCTGGCGGCGACGGAACCGGCTCTCGCCAGGCTCCGCGAATGGCATGGCGAGGGCACGCTGCCGCTCCTGCACCTGCCGGCGAAGCGTGACGACATCGATGCCTGCCGGGCGGCGGCCGACCAGCTCCAGCGCGGGGCCACCGACGTGCTCGTATTCGGCACCGGCGGCTCGAGCCTCGGCGCCCAGGCGCTCGCGCAGATCACCGGCTGGCACACCCCCGGTCCCGATCCGCAGGCCGGGACGGCAGGAGAGCCGCGGCCGAGGGTACACTTCTTCGAGAACCTCGACCCCCTCACCATGGACCGGGTGTTCGAGACCCTCGACCTCAAGACGACCCGCTTCCTCGTCGTATCCAAGTCAGGCAACACACCGGAAACGGTCATCCAGATGCTGGCGGCCCTCGACCGGCTGAAGCAGGCGGGACTGGAGTGGAATGCCGGGCAGCACTTCGTCTGCCTGTCCGAGCCGGGCCCGACGGAACGCAACGCGGTCCGCCACATCGCCAGCCAGCACGGGCTCCCCGTCCTCGACCACCATCCCGCGTTAGGCGGACGCTACTCGGTCCTGTCGAACGTCGGCATACTGCCGGCGATGCTGTTCGGTCTCGATCCGGTCGCACTGCGAGAGGGGGCGGCAGCCGTGCTCGAACCGATCCTCGCCGGGGTTCCGGCGCGCGAGGTGGCACCGGCAGCGGGTGCGGCGGTGAACATTGGCCTGATGCGTGCACGCGGCCACTCCGCCACCGTATTCATGCCCTACACGGACCGGCTCAGGACGCTCGCCGGCTGGTACGTCCAGCTGTGGGCGGAGAGCCTCGGCAAGGCGGGGCACGGCACGACCCCGGTGCCGGCGATCGGGCCGGCCGACCAGCACAGCCAGCTGCAGCTGTTCCTTGACGGCCCGCGCGACAAGCTGGTCACCGTCATCACCCTCGGCGTGGCAGGCAGCGGCCCGCGCGTCGACGCCGGCTATCTGTCCGACCCCGTCGTCGGCTATCTCGCCGGCAAGTCGATCGGCGACCTCGTCGACTGCCAGCAGCGGGCGACGGCAGAAACGCTGATTCGCAACGCCCGCCCCACTCGGGTGATCAACGTGCCCGAACTCGACGAACGCGCGATGGGTGCACTCTTCATGCATTTCATGCTGGAGACCATCGTGACCGGGCTCGCGCTCGGCATCGACCCGTTCGACCAGCCGGCGGTCGAGGAGAGCAAGGTCCTGGCGCGCGAGTACCTGGGCCAGATGTGACGCACGCCGGGACCGACCAGCGATGAGGATACGCCGGCTTCCGGAAGCCACCGTCAACCGCATCGCCGCAGGCGAAGTCATCGAGCGCCCGGCGAGCGCGGTGAAGGAACTCGTCGAGAACGCGATCGATGCCGGGGCACGCCGCATCGAGACGACGATGACCGACGGCGGCCGCGGGCTGATCCGGGTGACGGACGACGGCTGCGGAATGGATCGCGACGAGATCGCGCTTGCAATCGAGCGTCATGCCACCTCCAAGCTGGCAACCGACAGGCTCGACGATATCCGCACGCTCGGTTTCCGTGGTGAAGCGCTGCCCTCCATCGCCGCCGTCAGCCGGTTTGCGCTGGCGTCGCGCCAGCCGGGCGCCGATACCGCCCATGAGATCCGCATCGAAGCGGGCCGCGCGGGGCCGATCCGACCGGTCGCCCTTGTGACCGGGACGCGTGTCGAGGTCCGCGACCTGTTCTTTGCCACGCCCGCCCGCCTCAAGTTCCTGAAGTCGGAACGGGCCGAAAGCGCAGCCGCGGTGGAAGCCGTTCGCCGGCTTGCCCTCGCTCACCCGGAGATCACGTTCGTCGTTGCCACTGGCGATCGCACGCCGTTGACCTACCCTGCAGCCGCAACAGGCAACGATCTGCGCGAACGCGTGCGCCAGGTCCTCGGTCGCGAGTTCGCGGAGAATGCCGTCGAGGTCACGGCCGAACGCGAGGGGGTGAGGCTTGCCGGCTTCGCGGGCCTGCCCACCCTCAATCGTGCCAACAGCCGGCTGCAGTACATGTTCGTCAACGGCCGGCCGGTACAGGACCGGCTGCTCTCCGGCGCCGTGCGCGGCGCATATGCGGACGTGCTCGCGCGCGACCGCCACCCGCTGCTGGTGCTGTTCATCGACGTCGATCCGCATGAGGTCGACGTGAACGTCCATCCGGCCAAGGCGGAGGTACGCTTCCGGGATCCGGGGCTCGTGCGGGGGCTGGTTGTCGGCGCGCTGAAGCAGGCGCTCGCCGGGGCCGGGCACAGGGCGTCGAGTACCATCGGACAGGCGACGATGTCCGCGTTCAGGCCCACCGCGGCAACGGCGGCGATCTTCTCCCCACCGTCGAGGCATGGCGGATTCAACGAGGCGGCCGCCATGTATCACGCGCCGTTGCAACCGGTGTCCGACCAGCCCCTGCCCGGCTTCGCCGAACCCAGCGCCGAGGGAACACCGCATGCCGGGATCCCCGACGACGATGCCGCATCGCATCCGCTCGGGGCAGCGCGGGCTCAGGTACACGAGAACTACATCATCGCCCAGACCGACGACGGCATCGTGATCGTCGACCAGCATGCCGCCCATGAACGGCTGGTCTACGAACGGCTGAAGCGGATGCACGGTGCCGCCGGAATTCCGCGCCAGGCACTGCTGGTGCCGGAAGTGGTCGAACTGGACGATCACGAAGCCGAGACGATCGCCGCGCACGCCGACCGGCTTGCCGAACTCGGCCTCGCGATCGAAAGCTTCGGCCCCGGTGCGGTGCTGGTACGCGAGACGCCGGCGATCCTCGGCACGACGGACGTCCACGGCCTCGTCCGCGACCTGGCGGCCGAACTGACCGACCTGGACGGCGCCGAGGGGCTTGCCGACCGGCTCGACGGGGTGCTTGCCAAGATGGCGTGTTACGGCTCGGTGCGCGCGGGGCGGCGGCTCAAGCCCGAGGAAATGAATGCACTCCTGCGCGAGATGGAGGCGACACCGCTTTCCGGCCAGTGCAATCACGGACGGCCGACGTGGATCGAGCTAAAGCTCAAGGACATCGAGCGCCTGTTCGGCCGGCGATGAGTTCGCGCGAGGCCGCGGTGCACGAGACCCGATCACTGTCCGAAGACCAGTTGCGCATGCGATTGACCGACTTCGCTCGCGCGCAAGGGTGCGACGACGTGGCCCTGGGTCCGCTCACCCGCTTCACCTCCGGATTTTCCTGGCTCACATACGGGCTGCAGGCGCGGTGGCGCGATGCGTCGGGCAACCATGACCGCGACCTCATCCTGCGGCTAGGCGCGCCGTCCGGCATGCTCGCGCCGTACAGCGCCGAACCCGAGTTCCGCGCGCTGTCCAGCCTCGCCCGATCCGGTGTTCCGGTGCCGGATGCCGTGTGGTGGAGCGACGACAGCGAGGCTCTCGGCGCACCGTTTCTCGTCTGCGGCAGGATGACAGGCGAGGCGCCCCTGCCATGGACGGTCGATGGCAGCCCCGTCTTCGACGAAACCCGCCGTCTCGCGCTCGCTGAGCAGTTCGTTGCCGCGCTGGCGCGGGTGCACAACGTGGACTGGCGCGGGACCGAGGCGGAGGGACTGCCGGGTGCGAGGTTCACGGGCGAGGCGGCCTCCGCCCAGATCGCGGCCTGGGAGGAGCGGCTGCGGCGCTGGTCGCAGCGCCGCTTCCCGATGCTTGCGTGGGCGCTTCGCTGGCTCAAGGAACACGCGCCCGAGGCGCCGCGGCTCAGCATCGTCCACGGAGACTACCGGATCGGCAATTTCCTGGTCGAGGGCGACCGCATAACGGCGATCCTCGACTGGGAACTCGTCCACCTCGGCGATCCGCACGAAGACCTGGGATGGATGTGCCTCCATGCATTTCGCGGCCGTTCGCCGTACATGTGCCATCTCCTGACGAGGCAGGAGCTTTGCGCGGCCTACGAACGACACGGCGGGCATCCGGTCTGCCGGCACGCGCTGCACTACTACGAAGCCTTCGGCTGCTTCAAGCTTGCCGCCATCCACCTGGCAGCCGCGAATTGCATCGAGGAGCGCCGCTCGCGCGACCTCAGGATGGTGGCGATGGGCGCCCAGCTTCCCCGCCTGCTGCTCCAGCTCAAGAGCGTGATCGAGGCCGCACCATGAACAATTCCCTGAATACCGTTCTCGACGCCATCAGCGATGCCCTGCGTCACGACATACTGCCGAACCTCGACGACCCGTTCGCTCGGAGCCAGGCGATCGCCGTCATCGACGTGATCGGCAACCTGAAACCGGTGATCGACTGGTCGGTCGACGTCCTGGCCGAAGCTGTGGCGGCCCGCCGCGAGGCAATCGCAAAGGTCGCGGCGCTGCTGGACGGCGAGACCGCAACGGAACTGCAGGAGATGGACACGACGGCACCATCCGGCAGCAGCCTCATTGCCATGCGCGATGCGCTTGACGAACGGATTGCGGCACTGATCGACCGCCTGCACGATACCGCAGAAGAGGATCGGGCAGCCGAGGCCATCGCGGTGCTGAAGGAGCATATGGTTGCCGAACTCGAGCGGGAGAGATCTCTCCTCCGCAAACCGCTGTTCGGGGAGATCGGCGGGCCAAAGGCCTAACCTTTCGACGTTGCCATCGGGGAGGAGACGAAAGCCGTGAGCGTCATCGACAAGCGCCTCGAAGAGCTCGGCATCACACTGCCGCCACCGGCCCGGTCGGTCGGGCACTACGTTCCCTATACGCGAGCCGGCAACATCGTGATCTCGGTGCAGGGTCCGCTGTGGGGCGATGAGCTCCGCTACCAGGGCCGGCTGGGCGAAACGTTCACGCTCGAGGACGGCCAAGAGGCTGCGCGACTGGTGATGCTGAACCTGCTGTGCCAGGTGAGGGAGGCCTGCGGTGGCGACCTCGACCGGATGCGCCAGTGCATGCGGCTGGGCGGCTTCGTCAATTCCACGCCCGACTTCAACCAGCAGACACTGGTCATGAACGCCGCCTCCGATCTCCTCATCGAGATCTTCGGCGACCGCGGACGACACGCCAGGTTCGTCGTCGGCTGCTCCAGTCTTCCGTTCGACCTGGCTGTCGAGATCGAGGGAATCTTCGAAATCGCCTGAGCAGGGTCAGCCGGCCAGCGATGCGAAGGCGGGCACGCATACCGTCTGGCCCGATGCCAGCGTCTCGATCGTAACCGATACGCCGTAGATCCGATGGAGTCGTTCCGCCGTGATCACCTCCGCCGGGCTGCCACGGGCCTGTACGTGCCCGTCAGCCAGAATGCATACGGTGCTGGCGCAGGCGAACGCGTGGTCGGGATCGTGGGTCGACAGCACGATCGCGAGCCCGGTTGCGGCCAGCGCTCGGACATGGCTCAGCACCATGACCTGATTGCCAAAATCGAGACTGGCCGTCGGTTCATCCATGACGAGTATCGGTGCATCCTGAGCCAGCGCCCTTGCGATCAGGGCAAGCTGACGCTGCCCGCCGCTGATGCGGGTGTACTCGGCGTTCGCCAGTTCGGCGATCCCGAGCGCGTCCAGCGCCTCGGCGGCGCGGCGGCGATCCTGCTGCCCCGGGGTTGCGAAAAGACCAAGGTGCGCGGTCCGGCCCATGAGGACCATGTCGAGGACACGGTAGGGAAAGTGGGCGGTATGGGCCTGCGGCACATAGGCAATCCGGCGGGCCACCTCGCTTCGTGAAAGGCTGGAAAGTACACGACCATCCAGCCTGACCTCGCCGCCACGAGCGGGAAGAAGGCCTAGCAAGGTCTTGAACAAGGTGGTCTTGCCACTGCCGTTCGGCCCAAGCAGGCAAAGCACCTCCCCTCCGGCGACGGAAACATCGATCCCGCCGGCGACCGGGTAACCAGGATAGCCGATGTCGAGCCGGCTCGCTTCGAGCGTCATGTCCATGCGTATCGGCCGCGCGCGAGCAGCCAGATGAAGAACGGCGCGCCGAGTATCGCCGTGAGAATGCCGATCGGCGTCTCGACCTGAGCCATGGTCCGCGCAAGCGTGTCGACGAGGAGCAGATAACCGCCACCGAGCAGCATCGCTGCAGGAAGGAGGCGATCGAAGTTCGGACCCACCAGCATCCGCGCGACATGCGGCATCACAAGGCCGACCCAACCGATGACGCCGGAAATGGCGACCACGCTGGACGTCATCAGGGTCGCAGCGGCAATCACGAGAAAGCGGATGCGGCCTGCCTCGATGCCGAGCGCCCTCGCCTCCTCGTCGCCAAGCGACAGCACGGTGATCCTCCACCGCAACAGAACCAGCGGGACCAGCCCGATGATGGCAACCGGGAGGACACCCATCAAGTCGCCAGTGCGGATGCCCGCCAGCGAGCCGAGCAGCCAGAACGTTATCGCCGGGAGCTGATCGTAGGGGTCGGCCAGAACCTTCAACAGCGAAATCATGGCACCGGCCAATGCCCCGACGACGACGCCGGCGAGCACGAGCACGAGGACCGGCTCCCGGCCACGCACCTGGATTGCGACGACATAGACGAGCCCGACGGTGGCGATTCCTGCGGCGAAGGCGAAGCCCTGGATGAGCGCCAGCGGCAGCGAAAGATAGATGCCGAGGACGGCGCCGAGTCCCGCTCCGGTCGAAACGCCGAGAATGTCCGGCGACACCAGCGGATTGCGGAACAATCCCTGATAGGCCGCGCCGGCACCGGCAAGTGCGGCGCCGACGACGAGCGCAGCTCCGATGCGCGGCAACCGCACCTGGAACAGTACGGTTCTCGCCGTTTCATCGACGCCGGCGCCGCTGATCGCGGCCACCACATCCGCAACCGACAGGGGATAGGCGCCGACCGTCGCTGCCAGGACAGCGATCGCGACGACAGCGGCGGCAAGCCCGCCAATGAGGGATGCGCTGCCGCGTCCGGCTTCGGTCAGGGTATGGTGCCCCGCGTCCATTCGATCAGCCGCTTCAGGTCCTCGTCACTCAGATCGACGTGGTAGAAGAGATCGTAGAACGCTCGCGTCTCGGCGGCGAGATCAAACGTGAAGCGGTCGGGATAGAACAGGCCGGCAAGCCATTTGAGGCCGATCAGGCGGTTGAGTGACGGCGGCCGGTCGATCCATCCGAACGGCGCCAACGGACTCATGTAGACGCGCCTGTCGCGGACGGCGGCAACGTCCGCCCACAGGGGATCATTCCAGACGCTGCGATAGAAGTTCGCGTCCCAGGTGACGATGATCTCCGGATCGGCGGCGAGGATGCGTTCCATCGTCAGCTGAACGATGCCCCGACGGCCGGGCACCACACCAACGGCGTTCATGCCGCCGGCGCGCTCGATGATCTCGGTATTGATCGAGCCGACGGACCCGGATTCCAGACCATCAGGCCCACGGGCGAGATAGACGCGCGGACGTTCATGCTCGGGCACCTTTGCCAGGATGGCATCGATCTCCTCAAAGGTGGATTCGGTATAGCGGGCGAGCGCTTCGCCACGGGCTTCACGACCGATCGCGCGACCGAGCAAGCGCAACGCCTGCGGCGTCGCATCGAAGCGGCCATCGATCAGGAGATAGGGAATACCGGTTTGCGCCTGCACGGCATCGGCGAGCGAGATGTAGGTATCACGCACCGAACCGAAATCGACGATGATGTCGGGATCGATCCCGAGTATCACCTCCAGGTTCGCCGTATCACCGCGGCCGGTGAGACGGCCAAGCTCCGGCAGGTCGCGAAACGGCCCGGCAACATACTTTCGTTCCAGCGGCCGCAGGGCGCGCGGCCACCCGGTCAACATCTCCGGCGCCAGAACGTATACCAGCACCGATGCCGGCGGCCCGGCGGCAAAGATTCGCTCGACCGTGTCCGGAACTTCGACGATGCGACCGGCGGAGTCCTCAACCGGGCGCGCGTTGGCTGCAGCAAGCGGCAGAACGAGGAGCAGCAGCCCGACAACGATGCCGCCGAACGGGCCTGACAGGAACCGCGTGCTGTCATTCCGCTGCATTTCACTGCATTTTGTGCCTGCAGCGTGCCCCAGTGTAAAGGTGGCCGGCGTTCAGGCCCGGTATCGGAGGAACCGCGTGGCGGTATCGCCGTATCGTCGCTCATGAATGCGTTCGAGCCCTTCCGGCAGGCTGAAGGGTGCGTTCGCCGCCTCTTCGACGACACAGATGGCGCCCGGTGCGAGCCAACAGCCGGCAATGGCGGCAATCAGGGACGCTTCGCCAAGACCCTTGCCATAGGGGGGATCGGCAAAAAGAAGGTCGAAAGGGGCAAGCGCTTCCAGCGAACCCAGCCGCGTCGCATCGCGCCGCCATACCCTGGTACGGCCGGTCAGCGCCAAGGCCTCGATGTTGCGGCGGATGAGTGCACGCGCCTGCGCCGACATGTCGACGAACAGGGCAAATCGTGCTCCTCGCGACAGCGCCTCGAGGCCCAGTGCCCCAGTTCCCGCAAACAGATCGACCACCCGCGCCCCGCCGATCTCGAAGCCGTCGATCCCATGGCGAAGGATATCGAATATCGCTCCACGCACGCGATCCGACGTCGGCCGTATGGCGTCCGAGTGAGGAGCCGCCAGCCGCCTGCCACGGAACTCGCCGCCGACGATACGCATCGCGTCACCTGCCGCCACCCTGCCGGCCAGCCGGTCGCCGCCGGCGTCGATCCGCGGATCGTCGCGCGGTTTCGCCAGCGAGGCGCGAGCCGAGCTGGTCGCGCAGGATGCGCTGCGACACCTCCTCCACCGCACCCCTCGGCAGGCTGCCAAGCTGGAACGGGCCGTAGGACAACCGGATCAGGCGATTGACCTTCAGGCCAAGGTGCTCCAGCACGCGCCGCACCTCCCGGTTCCTGCCTTCCCTCAGCGCCATGGTGAGCCAGACGTTGTCTCCCTGCACACGGTCGAGGCGGGCCTCGATCGGGCCGTAATCGACCCCGTCGACCGTCACGCCGTCCGCCAGCCCATCGAGTTTCGCCTGATCCACGCCGCCGAATGCACGAACACGGTAGCGCCTCACCCAGCCGGTCGATGGAAGTTCCAGTATGCGGGCCAGGCTGCCGTCGTTGGTAAGCAGCAGCAGGCCTTCGGAATTGATGTCGAGCCGGCCCACGGAAACAACTCGCGGAAGGTCCGCCGGCAGGTGCTGAAACACCGTCGGACGGCCCTGCGGGTCCCGGTGGGTGGTCACCTGCCCGGGTGGCTTGTGGTACCGCCACAGGCGGGGCGCATCGGGCTCGGGCAGCGGCCTGCCATCGACAGTGATCCGGTCGTCGGCGGTCACCGTCACCGCCGGCGTGGAAAGCGGCCTGCCGTTGAGCGTAACCCGGCCCTCGGCGATCAGGCGTTCGGCCTCCCGCCGCGAACAGATGCCGGCACGGGCGATCACTTTGGCGATGCGTTCACCCTTCGGTGGAGATCGGTCTTTTTCGGTCCTCGACATCGCAACACCTTTGAGCGCCCGGATGCTTCCCTGTCAAATACCTGCCAGGCGCTCGACAGTCCGGAAGCAAGCCTTTAATGACGGGTACACGTACTCGCGTACCCGATGATCCGTCCGACCCCCCGATTGGCCCCGCATGACGATCGAGCGCCATGTCCAGCCGCCCGCCGGAGTGAAGAGCTTCCTTGGCGACATTTCGGGCGTACACGCCGTCAACGCGATCGTCGGCTTCATCTTCGCTGCCTCGGGTCCCGTCGCGATCATCCTGGCGGTCGGCAGCCGCGGCGGGCTGTCGGAAGCGGAGCTGGCGTCGTGGATCTTCGGCGTGTTCTTCATCAACGGCCTGATCTCGATCGGCTTCTGCCTGTTCTACCGGCAACCACTGGTCTTCTTCTGGACCATCCCCGGCACGGTACTCATCGGCCCGGCCCTCACCCACCTCACATACCCCGAAGTGATCGGCGCCTATCTTGCCACAGGCGCGTTGATGCTGGCCCTCGGATTGAGCGGCCTCGTCCGGCGGAGCATGGAGGCGGTGCCGATGCCGATCGTCATGGGCATGGTCGCCGGGGTCTTCCTGCAGTTCGGGCTCGACTGGATCGTCGCGGTCCGTGACGGATTCCAGATTGCGGCACCCATGACGGTGATGTTCTTCGCCGCCATGGCGGTGCCAGGACTGGCACGACGGCTGCCGCCATTGATCGCCGCCCTCGTCGTGGGCATCGTTGCCGTCCTCCTTACCGGAGGATTTGCACCCACCACGGAGACGGCACAGGTTCTGGCTGCACCGCAATTGCGGCTGCCGGAGTTCTCGGTGCAGGCGATGGTGGAGCTGGTAATCCCGCTCGCGATCACGGTGCTGGTGGTCCAGAACGGCCAGGGCATCGCCATACTGACGGCAGTCGGCCACAAGCCGCCAATCAATGCCATCACCGTGGCCTGCGGTGTCGGCTCGCTCGTGTCCACGTTTGTCGGCGCGGTATCGACCTGCCTGACCGGGCCTGTCAACGCCATCATTTCCGGAAGCGGCGAGCGCGACGGTCAGTACACGGCGGGCGTGCTGGTCGGACTGCTGGCGCTCGCCTTCGGTCTCATGGCGCCGCTGTTCACCAACCTGATGCTTGCCGCTCCAGCCGCCTTCATCGCAACCCTTGCCGGGCTCGCCATGTTGCGGGTCCTCCAGAGCGCGTTTGTCATCGCCTTCCGCGACAGGTTTACCCTCGGCGCCCTCGTCACGTTCCTGGTCACGGTATCGGAAATCTCGCTGTTCAATATCGGAGCGCCGTTCTGGGGCCTCGTGTTCGGCTTCCTGACATCGTGGCTCCTGGAGCGCCAGGACTTCCAGGCGAAGGACTGAGTTGGCCTAGAAGATCTTGAGCACGATGATGCCGGCCGCCACCACGATGGCGGCAGCGATGCGGCGCGGCCCGAGACCCTCCTTGAGAAGGATCGCGCCTATCAGGGCCCCGAAGACAACGCTGGTTTCACGCAGCGCGACGATTTCCGCCACGCCGCCGCGACTGAAGGCCCAGATGACGATCCCGTAGGCGGCCATGGCAAGGGCACCGGCAACGAAGCCGCCGAGTCCCAGTCCCAGCACGTGTCGCAGGCCCACGTCGCGACGCGCCGCGATCACGTACAACGGCATCGGTAGCGAATCCAACAGGAACAACCAGAAGATATAGCCGAGCGGCTCGCCTGAAAGACGCACGCCTTCCGCGTCGATGATGGAATAGACTGCGATGACGAGCCCGGTAGCGAGGGCATAAGCGACACCCCGGTCGAGGCGCCGCAGTCTGTAGGCCCGCGAAAATGCGAGGCTCATCACGCCCGCCGAAATCAACCCGACGCCGACCAGCATCGCCCACCTCGGCTCCGCCAGTCCCATGGCCAGTGCCGCACCGGCGACCAGCAGCGGAGCGGAGCCGCGGGCAATCGGATACGAACTGCTGAGATCGCCATACCGATACGCCTGCATGAGGAAGACGCGGTAGAACACGTGAACGATCACGGAGGCGGCGATGTAGGGCCAGCTCTCGCGCGCCGGCACGCCGACAAAGGCTACAGCCACGCCCGCGATCACGAGCGCGGTCACGTCGAACCATGCAAACGTGATCAGGCGGTCGACCGATGCCTTGAGAAAGGCATTCCAGCTTGCGTGCAGGACTGCCGCCAGCAACACGGCCAGCATGACCCACGTATCAAGCTGCGATGTTACCGTCATCGGGAGGACCAGCGGCAGTCGAGGGAACAGTGTTTGGTCTCATACCCGCCGCATGACCACCGGGACAGCGAATTCCCGGCTCTCCATCTGGCCCCGGGGGATCATCTGACTATCGGCGATGTCCGTCTTGTGTCACGTGCCCCGTATCGCCAAGTGGTTACGGATCGCGATGACGGGAGCACCGCCATGAACAGGATGTCGGCATTCCAGGAAATGTTGTCGTCACTCATCTCGCGTGGCGCCAGGTTGGTCGATTTCTCGCAGTTTCCGACACCTGCCAACGATGGTCTCGAACCGATGTGCAAGGCACTGATGTCGACCCGCGGCGAAGCCTCCGGGGTGGCGATGGCGACAGAGATCCTGTCGCGCTTCCGCGGCCTGGATGACGAGGCGCGCGAACGCTTCTTCCTTGTACTGGCGCGCGACTTCGACCCCGATCCGGCGACGGCGCAAGCCGCGGCCGACGCCTACGCACAGGAACAATCGCCGGAAAATCTGGCCGCGCTCATCGCCGCGGCCGAGCCGCCACGCCAGGAACTCCTGCGCCGGCTCAACGCAGCACCCGGTGGGACCGCGGCGCTGGTGGACATGCGAACCACACTGTTCCGCCTGCTCGACAAGCACCCAGATCTCAAGCGGGTCGATGTCGATTTCGCGCACCTCTTCAGTTCGTGGTTCAATCGCGGCTTCCTCGTGCTGAAACCGATCGACTGGGCGAGCCCGGCCTACATCCTGGAAAAGATCATTGCCTACGAAGCGGTGCACGAGATCGGCGACTGGGAAGAACTGCGCCGGCGCCTGCAGCCGCCGGACAGACGGTGCTTCGCCTTCTTTCACCCCTCGATGCCGGACGAACCACTGATATTCGTCGAGGTGGCACTTACCCGTGAGGTGCCGGGGTCGGTCCAGGACCTGCTTTCGGAGGGACGGAATCCGCTGGACGCCGAAACCGCCACGACGGCCGTGTTCTACTCGATATCCAATTGCCAGGAAGGACTGCGCGGCGTCTCGTTCGGCAGTTTCCTGATCAAGCAGGTTGCCGAGGACCTCATGCATAACCTGCCCGGGCTGAAGACGTTCGTGACGTTGTCACCGGTGCCGGGCCTGATGAACTGGCTGAGACGGCAGGCTGCTGCGGAACCGGACGGGGCGGCGGCAGAGATCGTCGAGCTGGCAGACCGCGAGGAATGGCATGAAGATCCGGCGGCCAATGCACGGCTGCGCGAGTTGCTGATGCCGATGACGGCGCGTTACCTGGTGACCGAGAAACGGGCGGACGGCACCCCGGTCGACGCGGTCGCACGGTTTCATCTCGGCAACGGCGCGGTTCTGCGTCAGATCAACTGGCTGGGTGACCTGTCTCCACGCGGGCTCGCCCGGTCAGCCGGGATCATGGTCAATTACGAGTACGTGCTGCCGGACATAGAAGCCAATCATGAAGCCTATGCGGAACGGCGCGAGGTGAAGGTCTCCCGTTCGGTGCGTTCGCTCCTGCCGTCGCAAGCACGTGCAGCGAGACGCAAATCGGCCTGAGATCTGCACCCGCTGTGCGGAGATGCGGTGAGCGTCAAGCCCGCTTGCCGTAGGCGGCGAGAAACGTCCGCACCGCACTGTCGACAGCACGGGCCAGCCGTTCCGGCGACGGCCTCGTCTCGACGCCCAGCAGGGCGCGCAGCTGGAAGTGCCCAAGCAGCATGCCGAGGAACTGTTCGGCGGCGAGCTCGGTATCGTCGATTTCCAATCGGCCGCGCTCCTTCTGCTCGTCGAAATACGCCGCCAGCGCCTCGACCGCGGCACGCGCGCCATAGTCGTGCGAGACACGGCCGAGCTCCGGAAAGTGCGGGGCTTCCGAAACGATCACCCGGTGCAGTGCCAGCGACGATGGCGACAGGGCAAGATCGAGGACCTGACGGCCGAGCGCCCGAAGGACGTCCACCGGATCGTCGCCCGCCCCCGGACGGGGCTGGAAGGTTGCCTTGATGCGCCGCAATCGCTCAGTTACGAGCGAACCGAACAGGGCCTCCTTGGAACCGAAGTGCTGGTACAAGGTCTGCTTGGCGACGCCGGCCTCTCGCGCGATGGCATCCATGCTCGAGCGCCGGTAGCCATTGCGGAGGATGATGGTAGCAGCAGCATCCAGGATGACACGGTTCTTGCCGTCGTCACGCGGCAGCTCGGACTGGATCGCCTCTTCGGCACTCATTGACGAAATCCTGATTTGACTCCGAACAATTCGTCTCCATAATTCACGCTACCTGATATAGACTGGACGGTCCAGTCCAGTCTGCCGGAGACGTCCGCACCGCCCATGTACATGGTCCTGTCACGCTTCGTCGGCACGCGCGCGGTTGCCCTGCTTGCCACGATATGGATGCCGGTGATGATGGCTGGCGGCGCCGGCTTGACGGCATTGGCGCAGGATCAGCAGCCGGTGCCGGTCGAGGCCGAGGAGGTGACCGTCGGCGCGGTGCGCGAAGAACTGCAGGCGGTCGGTTCGCTGCGGTCGAACGAGTCGGTCATCGTGCGTCCCGAAATTGCCGGGCGGATCCGCGAGATCCACTTCCAGGAAGGGCAGCCGGTCGAGAAGGGACAGGTGCTGTTCACGCTCGACGACTCCATCTATCGGGCCGAACTGCTCCAGGCTGAGGCGCGACACGAACTGGCACGCCGTAACCTGGCACGGACCGAAGAGCTTCAGTCTCAGGGCGTCGTATCGCTGCGTGCCAAGGACGAGCAGCTGGCCGAGCAACGGGTATCCGAGGCTACCGTCGAACTGGCACGGGTACGGCTCGAGAAGACCCGGATACTCGCACCCTTTTCCGGCATTGCCGGTTTGCGCAACGTCAGCGTGGGCGATTACGTCTCCGCCGGACAGGACCTCGTGAACCTTGAGAACATCCAGCCGATAAAGGTCGACTTCAGACTGCCGGAGCGGTTTCTGCCGGCGATCCGCACCGACCAGCATATCGACATCATTGTCGATGCATTCCCCGGCGAGGCATTCGATGGCGAGATCTACGCAATCGATCCCCAGATCGACCCCAACGGCCGCAACCTGGCGGTTCGCGCACTGGTCGACAATGAAGACGGACGGCTCCGTCCGGGATTGTTCGCGCGCGTCAACGTGATCCTGGAGCAGAGGACCAACGCCCTGTCCATTCCAGAGCAGGCCATCATGCCGCGCGGCGAGGATCGATACGTCTACCGCATCGAAGGCGGGATCGCCCATATGGTCAGGGTCGAGACCGGCATTCGCCGCGACGGGCTGGTGGAGATAACCGGGGGACTCAGCCCGGGTGACGTGGTCGTGACCGCGGGACACCTCAAGATCCAGGACGGCTCGCCGGTCACGCCGATAAAGCCTCAGGGCACGAGCTGAACCGATGCAGATCTCCGACGTATCGATCAGGCGTCCCGTCTTCGCGACGGTCATGAGCCTGATCATCGTCCTCCTCGGCATCGTGTCCTACCAGCGGCTGACGATCCGCGAATACCCCAACATCGACCCGCCGGTCGTCACGGTCCGTACCGACTACAAGGGTGCCAGCTCGGAGATCATCGAAAGCCAGGTCACCCAGGTGCTGGAAGACTCTCTCGCCGGCATCGAAGGCATCGATTTCACCCAATCCATAAGCCGGCCCGAGAGAAGCCAGATCACGCTCTTCTTCGATCTCGACCGCGAACCCAATGCGGTCGCCGCCGACGTTCGCGACAGGGTGGGCCGTGTTCGGGGCAGGCTCCCGGACGAGATCGAAGAGCCAGTGATCCAGAAGGTCGAGGCCGATGCCCAGGCGATCATCTACCTGGCGTTTTCCTCCGACCGGCACCGGACGATGGACATCACCGACTACGCCGACCGCTACGTGAAGGACCGCCTCCAGACGCTGCCCGGTGTCGCCGAGGTGCGGATCTTCGGCGAACGGCGCTATTCGATGCGGCTGTGGCTCGACCCCGCTCGACTTGCCGCCTACAACCTGACGGTCCAGGACGTCGAGAACGCGCTGCGTCGGCAGAACGTCGAAATTCCGGCAGGGCGCATCGAGAGCGTCAAGCGGGAGTTCACGGTCCTTTCCGAGACGGACCTGCGCACGCCCGAACAGTTCGACAATCTCATCATCCGGGAACAGGGAGGCTATCTCGTCCGCCTGAAGGACATCGGCCGTGCCGAACTCGGCCCCACCGATGAACGCAGGGTGGTGCGCTTCAATGGCAACACTTCCATCGTTCTCGGTGTCGTCAAGCAGGCCACGGCAAATCCGCTCGACGTTTCCCGGGAGGTCCGGGCCGTACTGCCCGCGATCGTGGAGTCGCTGCCGGAAGGCATGCGCGTCGACGTGGCGCACGACAAGTCGGTCTTCATCGAAGAGTCGATCAAGAACGTCTACGCCACCATCGGCGAGGCCGTCGTGCTCGTCGTGCTCATCATCTTCCTGTTCCTGCGGTCATTCCGCGCCACGCTGGTCCCGCTGGTGACGATTCCGGTGGCGCTCATCGGCGCACTCGCGCTGATGTTCGCGTTCGGCTTCTCGATCAACACGCTGACGCTCCTGGCACTGGTGCTGGCCATCGGCCTGGTGGTCGACGATGCCATCATCATGCTGGAGAACATCTACCGCCATGTCGAAGGCGGCAAGCGACCGCTGGAGGCAGCGTTTCACGGCGCCAAGGAGATCGGGTTCGCGGTCGTCTCGATGACGCTGACGCTGGCCGCCGTATATGCGCCGATCGGCTTCATGACCGGGACCACCGGGCGGCTGTTCACCGAGTTCGCCTGGACGCTGGCCGGCGCCGTCCTCGTGTCCGGGTTCGTCGCCCTGTCGCTGTCGCCGATGATGTGCTCGAAGCTGCTACGCCACCAGTCGCACGGGCGGCTCTACAATTTCACCGAACGTGGCTTCCGCGCGATGAACACGGGATATCGCAAGTTGCTGGGCGCATCGCTGCGTGCCCGCCCGGTGGTGCTGCTCATCGGGCTTGCGGTGGCCGGATCGAGCTACTTCCTGTTCGACGTGCTCAAGTCGGAACTGGCTCCCTACGAAGACCAGGGAACGATCGTCGGGATATTTACCGGACCGCAGGGAGCGACGATCGACTACACCGATCAGTATGCCCGTCAGATCGAGGAGGTCCTGAAGGACTCGCCCGACATCGAGCGCTACTTCGTCATCGCCGGGTCTCCCGTTGTTTCCCAGGGCATCTCGTTCATCAAACTGAAGCCGTGGGAAGAGAGGGACATCTCTCAACAGGAGGTGGCGGCCGATCTGCAGCCGAAGTTCTTCGGAATCCCCGGCGTGATGGCGTTTCCCGTGAACCCGCCGCCGTTTGGTCAGAGCGCACGGGACAAGCCGATCCAGATCGTCGTCCAGACGTCGCGCCCGTTCTCGGAACTGGAGCAGATGGTCGAAACGGTGCTGGCGAAGGCCCGCGAGAATCGCGGCCTGACCAATCTGGATACCGACCTCAAGCTCAACACGCCGCAGCTGCGGGTCACCGTCGATCGCGAGAAGGCAATGGACGTCGGCGTCGACATCGAGACACTGGGCCGGACGCTGGAGAGCATGCTCGGAGGCCGTCAGGTTACCCGGTTCAAGCGTCAGGGCGAACAGTACGACGTGATCGTCCAGGTCGCCGACGTCGACCGGTCCAACCCCAGCGATCTCGAGCGCATCTACGTGCGCGGACGTGGCGACCAGATGATCCAGCTGTCGAATCTCGTACGGGTGGAGGAGACCGTCGCGCCGCAGGAACTCAACCATTTCAACCAGCTTCGGTCGGCCATCATTTCGGCAAACCTGATGCCGGGCTACACCCTGGGCGAGGGGCTCGCGTTCATGGAAGACGTCGCGCGCGAGGTCCTTCCCGTCGACGCACAGATCGATTTCACCGGCCAGTCGCGCGAGTTCAAGGAGGCCAGCGCCAGCATCTATGTCACGTTCTTCCTGGCACTCGCGTTCATCTATCTCGTTCTATCGGCCCAGTTCGAAAGCTTTGTCGATCCATTCATCATCATGCTCACCGTGCCCCTGTCGATCACCGGGGGCCTCTTTGCGCTCTACCTGTCAGGGGGAACCCTGAACATCTACAGCCAGGTGGGGCTGGTAACGCTCATAGGCCTGATCACCAAGCACGGGATCCTGATCGTCGCGTTCGCGAACCAGCTCCGCGAAGAGGGACAAAGGAAACTGGACGCGGTAACCGAAGCGGCGGTCCTGCGGCTACGGCCGATCCTGATGACCACCGGCGCGATGACCCTCGGTGCAGTACCGCTCGCCATGGCGACGGGCGCAGGCGCGGAAAGCCGGCAGGATATCGGCTGGGTGATCGTCGGCGGCCTCCTCGTCGGTACGTTCTTCACTCTGTTCGTGATCCCGGTGGTCTATACATACTTCTCTCGCAGCACAGCCGACGAGCGGGCCAAGGAAGCGGAAGAACGGGAGCTTGCAGCCGAACCCGAGACACCGCGACTCAGGGCTGCCGAGTAGACACGCGCACCTCCGGCTGGCTGCAACCCCGATATCGAATACTGTCCGCCCGCCGCTTCGAGGGGCCGCGGGCGTGAAGCTCGACGCGGCGGGGAATCAAGACCGGTTGTCCTCGCCACGGCCACATCCGGCGAGTAGCATTCATCCGAAGCACGCGGGACGAAGCGCGACGGATTCGATGCCGATCGTGCGTTACACACAGGCGGGAAGCTTAACAGGGGAGCCGCGCAACGGCGTGGCAGGCGTAATGCTGGACGGGGCGCATGTCAGATCATGCACGCGAAAGCGGCGATCGACCTTCCGTCGTTTCGCCACGGGAACGGTAATCATGGTGTTCGCCCTTCTGGCATCAGGCTGCGCGACGGTCGAGCTGCCGTCGCCGCTGGCCGGCGACGTACCGGCCGAGTTCTCGCGGTCAGGCGCCGAGCCGTTGCCCGACCGGTGGTGGCACGGTTTGGATGATGCTCAGCTCGACAGCCTCATTCGCGAGGCGCTTGCCGAGAACCCGTCGTTGAAGGCGACATGGGATCGGCTTGCCCAGGCAAACGCCATTGCCAGGCGCGAACGGGCGACGCTGTGGCCGACCCTCGACGCCGATGCAAGAGCCAGCCGCACGATCAACTTCGAGGGACCGGATTCGGAGCGTTACGAACTCGGCATCGCCGCAGCCTACGAAGTGGATCTGTGGGGCCGGCTTCGGTCGTCTGCGGCGGCAGCCCGTATCGATGCCGAGGCCAGCCGCGAGGAAGTGCTCGCCGCCGCAATTTCGCTGACCGCCGAGATAGCGAGGACGTGGTACGAACTGATCGAACAACGGGGGCAACTGGCGCTGCTTCAGCAGCAGATCAAGACCAACGAGCAGATCCTCGAGCTGGTGGACCTGCGGTTCCGCCAGGGTCAGACGGTCGCCGCCGACGTGCTGCGCCAGCGGCAGCTGGTCGAGCAGCGGCGCGGCGAAATTCACGACGTGCGCTCACGCATCGCAGTGCTCGAGCATCAACTGGCGATCCTGTTGGGCAGAGCACCGAAGTCACTCCAGGTGGCAGACCGGCAGACTATGGGCAACCTGCCGCCACTGCCGGCGACGGGACTTCCCGCCGACCTTATCCGACGGCGCCCCGACGTTCGGCGCGCCTTTCACGATATCCATGCAGCGAGCGCGCGGGTGGCGGCAGCGATCGCCGACCGGTATCCGCGGATCGACCTTGCCGCCAGCCTGACCAGCGCCGCAACCTCTCCCGGAGACATCTTCTCGAACTGGCTGGCGACGCTGATGGCCCAGCTCATGGCGCCGATCATCGACGGCGGCGCCCGGCGAGCGGAAGTAGAGCGGACCGAGGCCGTGCTTGCGGAACGCGTGCACCTATATGAGGAAACGGTGCTTGCGGCATTGAAGGAGGTCGAGGATGCACTCGAACGCGAACGCCGGCAGCATGAAAAGGTCGCGAGCCTCAGGCGTCAGCTCGAGATTGCCGACGAAGTCGTCGAACGGCTGCGCGCCCGCTATACACAGGGTGCAGCAAACTACCTGGACGTGCTTGAAGCATTGACAACGCAGCAGAACCTGCAAAGCAACCTGCTCACCGCCCGACGCGACCTCTACTTCTTCCGCATCGATCTTGCCCGCGCACTGGCCGGCGGGTGGACGATGAACCAGCCCGAACCGCTGTTGCTCGTCAGAACGTGACCGATCCAATGCCGCACGATCCGGGCAATTCCCCTCTCACGACCCGCCTTCTCCGTGGTTTCCGGCTGCTGATCAAACTGGTGCTTCCGATCGCGGTCCTGGCCGTTGCGGGGGGTGTCGCAGTCTACATGATGGAGACACAACCGCGAGCCGAGCGGGCACCAAAGCCGCGCGAGGCACGCCTCGTCGAGGTGATCGAGGTGAGCCCTTCGCAACATAACGTCCGCATCGAGGCCTGGGGCACGGTGATTCCGAGCAGGGAGGTAAGCATCGTGCCGCAAGTCAGCGGTGCGGTCGTGGAAGTAAGCCCTGCCCTCGTACCGGGTGGCCGGTTCAAGGAGGGCGACCTGCTCCTGCGCATCGACCCAAGCGACTACGAACTCGCCGTCGAGCAACGCAGGAGTGGTCTCGCGGAGGCGGAAGCCGAGCTCGCCATGGAGCTCGGCAACCAGGCAGTTGCCCGCAGAGAGTACGAGCTGCTCGGGCGCGAGACCACCGAGCAGGAGCGTTCGCTGATACTGCGACAGCCGCAGCTCGCAACGGTTGAAGCGAAAGTCGCGGCAGCGCGGGCAGCGCTTGCCGAGGCAGAACTCGCACTCGAACGAACGCGTATCGTCGCGCCCTTTGATGCCCTGGTCATTTCGGAATCCGTCGAGGTGGGTTCGCGGGTTTCGGCTTCCTCGCAGAGCGCCGTGGCTTCGCTGGTGGGAACCGACAGCTACTGGGTCGAACTCGCCGTGCCGGCGAGCGATCTCAAGTGGATCGAGCTACCTGGCCCCGACCGTGCGGGATCGACGGTGCTCCTGTACCAGGATGCCGTGTGGCCGGCAGGGGTGTACCGTGAGGGCCGGGTATTCCGTCTGCTCGGGGATCTCGCTCAGACCGGGCGCATGGCGAGATTGCTGGTGGAAGTCGAGGACCCGCTCGCATTGGAGCCCGAGAATGATGGCAAACCCAGGCTCCTCATCGGCGCTTACCTGCGGGCCGAAATCGCCGGCCGCGCCTTGCCGGATACCGTGAAGGTCGACCGCCGCTTTCTCCGTGACGGCGATCGCGTCTGGCTGATGGACGCCAATGACCGGTTGGAGATCCGCGCGGTGGAGATTGCCTATCGGGGACCGCAAGACGTGCTCGTGTCCGAAGGGCTCGACGCCGGGGACCGGATAGTGACGACGGACATCGCCGTTGCCGTGGAAGGGATGCCGCTGCGACTTGCCACTGATACGCGTGGGCGCACCGCAGGACACGCCGGAGCGGAATCCCAATGAACGCATCCGATCGAGCAGAGCGCGGTGCAATCGCGTGGTTCACCCGTCACAGGGTGGGGCCAAACCTGCTCATGCTCGTCCTAATCCTCGGCGGCCTTTTCACCGCGCTCCAGATCAAGCAGGAGGTATTCCCGGAGTTCGAACGTGACACCGTGACCGTTTCGGTAGCATTGCCCGGTGCAAGCCCCGAAGAGGTGGAGCGGGGCATAATCCTTGCCATCGAGGAAGAACTGCGCAGCGTCGATGGCGTGAAGGAGATCAGCGCCACTGCAAACGAGGGCTCCGGCCGGGTCGTTGCCGAACTCCAGTCGGGCGGCGACCACGACAGGATCTTCCAGGACATTCAACAGGCCGTCAGCCGTATCACGACCTTTCCTGACGATGCGGAGAGGCCCCGGATCACGCTCGATTCCAGGCGCCGGGGCGTGCTTGACCTGCAGCTCTTCGGAGACGTCGACGAGTGGGCACTCCGTGAGGCCGCGGAAGTTGCGCGCGACCGGCTGCTGGCGGAACCCGGGATCACCCAGGTCGAGCTTGAAGGTGCGAGGGATTTCGAAATTCACATCGAAATCCCGCAGGAGCGTCTCCGCGCGTACGGGCTGACACTGGATTCCGTCGCCTCGACAATCCGCGAGGCAGCACTCGACCGCGGCGGCGGCTCGATACGGACCGAGGCCGGAGAGATCCTCCTCCGGGTCCAGGAGCGCCGCGACTGGGCTCGGGAATTCGCCCAGATCCCGCTGATAGCCGGCGCCGGCGGGGCCCTCGTCCGACTTGGTGACGTGGCGGATGTCTCGGAAGGCTTTGCCGACAGCCACAGACTGGCGAGCTTCAACGGCAAGCGGGCGATCGGGATCGCGGTTTACCGCGTCGGTGACGAGACGCCAGTCAGCGTGTCGAACGCGGTTCGCACGGCCCTGCCCGACATTGTCGCTGCACTGCCGCCATCGATCGAACTCACGATCGAGGACGACGACTCCGAAGTCTACATGCAGCGGCTCGAACTCCTTCTCAAGAACGGCTTCTTCGGGCTGCTGCTCGTCCTCGGTATCCTGACACTGTTTCTGGAATTCAGGCTCGCCTTCTGGGTTACCGCAGGCATACCAACAGCATTCCTCGGCGCCCTTCTGTTCCTCCCGGTCTTCGACATATCGATCAACATGATGTCGCTGTTTGCGTTCATCGTGGCGCTCGGCATCATCGTCGACGATGCGATCATCGTGGGCGAGAACATCTACGAGTACCGTCAGCGGGGACTGAGCAATCTTGAGGCGGCCATCAGGGGGGCGAAAGACCTCGCAGTCCCGGTCGTCTTTGCGATCGTCACAAACATCGTGGCGTTTCTGCCGCTGATGTTCATTCCCGGCACGTTCGGCAAGATCTGGTCAGCAATTCCACTGGTGACCGGTGTTGCCTTCACCTTTTCGCTGATCGAGGCGCTGTTCATCCTGCCCGCCCATCTGGGCCATAATCGCGGGCGGCCTGCTGGCGGCATGCGCGTGCGCCTATTTGCCTGGCAACAGGCCTTCTCGTCGTGGTTCCAGCGCATGGTCGAGACCGTCTACGGACCGTTCCTGCGGATGACGATGCGGTGGCGTTACCTCACCATGTCGGCGATGCTGGCGCTGCTCATCGTGACACTGGCGCTGCCGATGAGCGGCCGCATGGGTTTCATCCTGATGCCGACGGTCGAAAGCGATTTCGCCCAGGCCAGTGCTACGCTGCCAGTTGGCAGCCCGATCGAGCAGGCCATCACGGTCCGGGACCGGCTGGTCGATTCCGTCTCGGCGGTGATCGCGGCAAATGGTGGAGAGGCACTCAGTACCGGGATCTTCTCGTCTGTCAACGAGAACAGCGTTACCGTTCGGGCGTACCTGAAACCCCCAGGCGAACGACCCCTGTCCACCGGCGAGGTGACGCGGTTATGGCGCGAGCAAACCGGTGAAATTGCTGGATTGGAGATGCTTCGGTTCGCTGCCGATGCGCGTGGCCCCGGCAGCGGTGCATCAGTCAGCGTCGAATTGCGCCACCGCGACATTCCCACGCTGGAACGTGCGGCCACGGAGCTTGCCGACCGCCTCGAGGAATTTGCCAACGTAAACGACGTCGATGACGGCCATACGCCGGGCAAGGTCCAGCTCGACATCCGTACCACCGAAGAAGCCCGCAGCCTCGGCCTCAGTTCGGCGGAGATCGCCCGCCAGGTGCGCGCAGCATTCCATGGCGTCGAAGCGATAAAGCAGCAACGTGGCCGCAACGAAATCACGGTCAGGGTCCGGCTCCCCGATCACGAGCGGCGAAGCGAGGCAGACATCGAGAACCTCATCCTGCGCACCCCCGACGGTGGCGAAGTGCCGCTGTTCCAGGTGGCAACCGTCGAGCGCGGCCGCGCCTACACAAGCATCAGCCGCCGGGACGGGCGCCGCGCAGTGACCGTCAGCGCGAACGTCTATCCCCAGAGCGAGACAAGCCGCATTCTCGACAGCCTTTCGCGTGAGGTCCTGCCGCAATTGTCTGCCGATCACCCCGGCCTGTCCTGGTCGTTCGAAGGCCGTCAGGCGTTCATGCGCGACGCCATCGAAAGCTTCTTCCATTCGGTGACGCTGGCGTTGCTCGCGATATATGCGCTGCTCGCCATTCCGTTCCGCAGCTATGTACAGCCGGCGATCGTCATGACGGCAATTCCATTTGGCGTGGTGGGCGCCATTATGGGTCACCTGATCATGGGCTACAGCCTCTCGGTCGTCTCGGTCATGGGGATCATTGCGCTTGGCGGGGTGGTCATCAACGCGGCGCTGGTGATGATCGATTATGCAAACGATCGTCGAAAACGGGGATCGGCTGCGTTCGAGGCCATTCACGAGGCAGGCATTCGCCGGTTCCGGCCGATCATGCTGACCACGCTCACGACGTTCGGCGGACTTGCGCCGATGATCTTCGAAACATCCCGCCAGGCCCGGTTCCTGATTCCCATGGCCCTGTCGCTCGGCTACGGAATTCTGTTCGCGTCGGCGATCGTCCTGGTGCTCATTCCGAGCCTCTACATGATCATCGAGGACTTGAAGCACCTTGCCGCGAAGATCACCGCAGCCCTTTCGGGACAGCCTCCCGCCCCAGTCCCGAGCGGCGCCGCACGGCGTGGTACGGGTGAACCGGAGCGGATCGCGGCGGAGTAGCAGTCCCTCCGTCCCTGGTACACACAATCGTGAAGCAAACTGCCCTGCGACCGAATTGCGCGGGGTCTCCGAACACATAGACTTCTGCCGTGGCTTCGCCACAGGCCGAATCGGACGGCGTGGAAGGCGATTCCGCAGGGTCCATGGTGACAGGAGATCCCGATGGCTCAGACCGATATCCTTCGAGAGAACCGGACTCCGGAGCGGCTCATTCCGCAGCTGTCTCCCCTCTATGACGCACTGACCCCCTACAGTTGGCCGCTCGTCCGGTTCGCCGCCGGCGCCATGCTCATTCCGCACGGCTGGGACAAGTTCGTCGGTGGGAGCCTCAGTGGCGTGGCCGGCTACATGAGCAGCCTCGGGATCCAGCCGGGCATTTTCTGGGCCACCTACATCGGACTACTGGAACTCGTTGGTGGCACATTGCTGGTGATCGGGCTCCTCACCCGGTTTGTCGCCATCCAGGTGTTCGGCTTCATGATGGTCGCCGCCTTCTTCGTGCACTGGTCCAACGGCTTCATGTGGGCCAACGGCGGCTTCGAGTACCCGCTGTTCTGGGGTCTGGTGGCGCTTGCCATCGCCATCCGGGGGGCTGGGCCGCTTTCGGTTGACGCCGCAATCGGAAAGGAGCTCTGACCGAACCTCTCACCTCTCTTCGGAGGGTTGGGGCGGCGACACGGGCGGTGCCACGTCGAGCAGGGGTGCGGCGTCGATCCGGTCGCCGCCCATCATGGCGGCAACCGTCTGCAGGGACTCGACGATCCGTTCCTGCCCGGCAACGTCCATCGCTTCGAAAGCGTCGAGAAACCTACGCTGCAGCAGGGGCGGTGCCTTGCGGAGCGCCTTCTTGCCCGATGCTGTCAGCCGGGAATGCACGATACGGCGGTCGGTTGCGCTGCGGTACCGCTCCACGAGACCGCGTGCCTCCAGCCGGTCCAGGATCGTCGTTACCGTTGCCTGACTGAGCGTGACCTCCGCCGATAGTCGCGCGGTCGTGACCTCGCCCAAGGTGCTGATCGCACGCAGCACCATGATTTGTGCCGTCGTGAGACCTGTCTCGCGCTCCAGCTGCTTCGAATGCAGGTCCACCGCCCGGATGATGCGGCGCAACGCAACCAATACGGCTTCGGATCGTTGTTCCCGCACAGGTCGAGGCTCGGCAATGGGTTTCATCCTTTGATTTGACATCAAAATATTCGATCTGTAAATACTTAACCATGAATTCCCACGCCACCTAGGGAGCACCAAGGGCCTTCCTCGGTGGCGTTGCCATTGCGGGCATCAATGGAGGGTGCATGTGCGGTTTATGCGGTGAAGTCCGGTTCGACGGCGGTCCCGCCGATGTAGCGTCGATTGCCCGCATGATGCAGACCCTTGAACCGCGAGGGCCCGACGCAGCCGGAGCGATCGTACAGACGAACGCCGCCCTCGGACATCGCCGCCTGAAGATCATCGACCTTTCCGACCGGTCCCAACAGCCGATGATCGATCCCGACCTTGGTCTTACGGTCTCATTCAACGGCTGCATCTACAACTACAGGGAACTGCGACAGGAACTGCAGACACTCGGCTACCGGTTCTTTTCCGACGGTGACACCGAGGTTCTGCTCAAGGCTTGGCACGCCTGGGGCCAGGAAGCCCCGAAACGCTTCAACGGCATGTTCGCCTTTGCCATCGTGGAGCGCGATTCCGGCCGCCTTGTCCTCGGTCGCGACCGGCTCGGCATCAAGCCGCTGTACTACGCCGAAACCGAAAGCGGCATCCGGTTCGCGTCCGCTCTTCCGGCATTGATCGCCGCCGGCGCAAGCAGCGAAATCGACCCGGTCGCCCTGCACTACTACATGACCTTTCACGCCGTGGTGCCGCCGCCCCGAACCATTCTTGCCGGCGTCCGCAAGCTCCCGCCGGCAACCGTTGCCATCTTCGAGGCGGACGGGGACCGACGAGACCACGTCTACTGGTCACTGTCCTACGATCGCAGCAAGGCGGATCTCGAAGCAGATGCGGACCGCTGGGAAGCGGAAGTCCATGCGAATCTCGACGCCGCCGTCAGGCGACGCATGATCGCCGACGTGCCGGTCGGTGTTCTCCTGTCGGGTGGTGTCGATTCGAGCCTCATCGTTGCACTGCTCGCGGGGGCAGGGCAGCGACACCTCAAGACCTTCTCGATCGGCTTCGAGTCCGCGAACGGCGAGCGCGGCGACGAGTTCACCTATTCCGACATCGTCGCCCGACATTTCGATACCGAGCATCACCAGATCTTCGTCCGATCGCGGCGGCTGATCGATGCGCTCCCGAAAACCGTCCTCGCGATGTCCGAGCCGATGGTCTCCTACGACAATGTCGGCTTCTTCCTGTTGTCCGAAGAAGTGTCGAAGCACGTCAAGGTGGTCCAGAGCGGCCAGGGCGCCGACGAGATCTTCGGCGGCTATCACTGGTATCCGCCGCTGATGGACTCAAACGACCCGGCCGCCGACTACGCCCGTGTCTTCTTCGACCGCGACCACGAAGAATACGGCGAGGCCGTGAACGACAGGCTGGTGACGAAGGACCACAGCACGGCCTTCGTCATGGAGCATTTTGCCATGCCCGGCGCAGATCGTGCTGTCGACAAGGCCCTGCGGATCGATTCCACAGTCATGCTGGTGGATGACCCGGTCAAACGGGTGGACAACATGACCATGGCCTGGGGCCTGGAGGCACGCGTGCCGTTTCTCGATCACGAACTTGTCGAACTGGCCGCGCGCATCCCACCGGAGCACAAGCTGCGAAACGGCGGCAAAGGCGTACTCAAGGACGTCGCCCGCAAGATGGTGCCGGAGGCGGTGATCGACCGCCCCAAGGGCTATTTCCCGGTGCCCGCGCTCAAACACATCCAGGGCCCCTATCTCGATATCGTACGCGATCTGCTGACGAGCCGGCGCGCGCGGGAACGGGGGCTGTTCAAACCCGAGTACGTGGCGAGGCTGATCGACGAGCCCACGGAGAATTTCACGCCGCTTAGAGGCTCCAAGTTATGGCAGGTCGCCCTGCTCGAGTTCTGGTTGCAGGAGCACGGTATCTGACGATGGCGCTACCCAAGGACAAGCAAACCGACACCGTCTTCGGCGACATCGAGGGCCTCAGTTCGCTGAAGCACTGGGGCGAACCGCCAACAGAACCGCCGCACCCAGCCGTGTGGGTCGACTGTGGATGGGGAAGGCTCCTGTTCGGCCAGACGTTCCTGAGCGCCGCCGCGCTGGCCGAAGCCCTCCTTAAGGAACGGGAAAACGAGCGCGACATTGCCTTCTACGTACGCGAACCGCACGTCGTCCTGGCGCAGGCTCCCCAGGCACTGTTCCTCGATCCCTCGAACACCTTCAGGCTCGAACTCAAATCGAAAGACACCGACACGTCAGCAGGCGACATCGAGGTGGTCGAGGCTGTCGAGGGAGACGAAGCCGAGATCAACCGACTTTACGCGTCCCGGGGAATGGTGCCGCTGCGGCAAGGCTATCTGGTCGAACAGCCGGAGCGGGATGCTGTCAGCGTTCTGGTCGTACGCGACGAGACCCGCCGGAACGGCCTTGAAGGCGTGGTGATGGGAGTCGACCACCTTCGTGCCTTCGATGATCCCGACAACGGTGCAAGTCTGTGGGCGCTCGCCGTCGATCCGCAAGCCCGACGCCCGGGCATCGGACAGGCATTGGTGATCGCTCTCGCCGACCGCTTCGCCGAGCGCGGTCGCAGCTTCATGGACCTGTCGGTAATGCACAACAACGAACAGGCCATTGCGCTGTACGACAAGCTCGGTTTCAGGCAGGTACCGGTCTACTGCGTCAAGACCCGCACCACCATCAACCAGAACCTGTTCATCGGCCCGCCTCCCGAAGAACGCCTCAACATCTATGCCAAGCTTATCGTCGACGAGGCGCGACGGCGCGGAATATCGGTGGAGATCGACGATGCGGAAGCGGGGATGTTCACGCTTAGCCACGGCGCACGTTCGGTGAGCTGTCGCGAGTCCCTCAGCGATCGCACCACGGCGATAGCGATGAGCCGCTGTGACGACAAGGCACTTACGCGACGCATCCTTGAACGCGCGGGCCTGCGCGTGACAGAGCAGGCAGATATCGCCGACGAGGAGGAGGCAGTGACATTCCTCGAAAAGCACAAGCGAATTGTCGTCAAGCCCGCCCGCGGCGAGCAGGGTCACGGCGTCCGGGTCGACCTTACCGCGCCCGACGCCGTACGTGCGGCCTACCGGGCAGCCGCCGCCATCTGCGATCGCGTCATTGCAGAGAAGTTCGTCGCCGGCGAGGACCTGCGGGTCATTGTCATCGATGGCGAGGTGGTGGCCGCGGCCGTACGGCGCCCGGCAGCGGTAATGGGCGACGGTACACATGCCATCATCGAGCTGATCGACAAGCAGAGCCGGCGTCGGGCGGCGGCGACCGGCGGCGAAAGTCGGATTCCCCTCGATACGGAAACCGAGCGCTGCGTGCGGGCGTCGGGGCACAACATGACCGATGTTCTCCCCTGCGGCGAGACGCTGCGGGTACGGAAGACGGCCAACCTGCACACCGGTGGCACCATCCACGATGTGACTGACGATCTGCACCCTGAGCTGGCAGCCGCGTGCCTTGCCGCTGCGGACGCTCTGGACATTCCGGTGGTCGGACTGGACCTTATCGTCGAGGCGGTCAACCGCCCGGATTACACCTTGATCGAGGCCAATGAACGTCCGGGCCTCGCCAACCACGAGCCGCGACCGACGGCGGAACGATTCGTGGACTTCCTGTTCCCCGAGACAAGGGCCGACCTCCTGCCGGGAAGGGTGTCCAGACGATGAAGAAGGTGGCGATCGATCGCGAGTACCTTCTAGAGACGCTCCGCCAACTCCTGGACATTCCGAGCCCCACAGGCATGACCGATGCCGCGGTGGCATATGTATCGAAGGAACTGGAACGTCTCGGCATCGAACACGAGTTCACCCGCAGGGGCGCAATCCGCGCCGATCTGAAAGGCGAACGAGGCAGCCCCGATCGGGCGATCGTCGCCCACCTCGATACGCTCGGCGCCATGGTCAAGGGCATACGCGACACCGGCCGGCTGGAGGTGGTGCCAATCGGCAACTGGTCTGCCCGGTTTGCCGAAGGCGCCCGCTGTACCGTCTTCAGCGATGGCGGCAAACGGTTTCGTGGCAGCATTCTGCCCTTGAAGGCCTCGGGACACACCTTTGGCTCGGAAGTCGACACGCAGCCCGCCTCCTGGGGTAATCTGGAGCTGCGGCTGGACGAGCGTGTCCAGAGCGACGACGATACCGGCGCCCTTGGCGTCAATGTAGGCGATACGATCGCCATTGATCCCGGTACCGAGGTGCTTGACAACGGGTTCATCTGTTCCCGGCATCTGGACGACAAGGCTGGGGTTGCGGTCGTTCTTGCAGCGGCAAAGGCTGTCCAAGAAAGCGCCGTCAAGCTGCCGATGGATTGCCATCTCCTGTTCACAATCTCGGAAGAGGTCGGCGTTGGCGCCTCACATGTCCTGCATGGCGACGTTGCCGAACTGGTTGCCGTCGACAACGGGACACTGGCGCCGGGGCAGAACACCAGCGAGTACGGCGTGACCATCGCCATGCAGGATTCCAGCGGGCCGTTCGACTGGCACCTCACGCACAGCCTGATCAGCCTCTGCCAGTCACACGGCATTGCTCATGAGCGAGACGTGTTTCGCTACTACCGGAGCGATGGCGCAGCCGCCCTCGAAGCCGGCAATGACATCCGTGCAGCCCTGGTGTGCTTCGGGCTGGACAGTTCCCATGGCTGGGAGCGCACCCACATCGACTCTCTCTGTGCACTGAGCCGGCTTCTGGTCGCATACATGCGTTCGAAACCGCTGTTCGAGCGCGATGTCGAGGCACTCGGACCGGTGGGCGACCTCCCGCCATCGGAAGAGGCGCCGATGTCGGACGACTCGTCAGCCCCTGAACGGTAGATCCCGGCTACCGGCATTCTTGTGCCTGCCCGTATCCTTGGGCGGCAGTGGGTGCACCGGTTCGGGATAGAACACCCATTCGCCTTCGGCACTGTTCGTCGGTGTCTCCCGTTTCATGCGAAGTCCGCGCTCTTCCTGCTCGGCCTGCTGCGCCGCCTCGTGCAGCTGCCGCGCCTGATCCATCGTCCATGGCAGCTGGTAGGCAACAGGCTGCTCGCGCTGTACCCATAGATATATCGCACGCCCCTCATCGAGCTCGTAGGCGAGTACCTGCAGATCGTCCCATGACGCGAGCATCTCGTGCGTGGCGGGCCTCGGCGTACCCATCAACGCGACTCCGGCAGCCCAGGCGCCTATACCGAACAGTGCGACGAGGACAGGCGCATCCCACGCATTCAACCGCCACCAGAGGTAGACACCAATCACCACCAGCGTCAAAGCCACGACCGATGAAAGCAGCATCATGACTGTGAATGCCTCAGGCTGACAGGAACGGTATGCTTGGAGCCGGGAACTAGCTTCCCGTTGCGGAGCGCGAAGCGAATGACGGTGATCTCGTCACCGATGCGGGCGATATCGGTGCGGCCCTGATAAATGATCGTCGCATCATTGGGACTTTCGCCACGCGCGGTCACCTGCACATCGACGGGCACCGCGAGCTCGCAACCGCCGCGGTGGGTATAGAGGTGGAGATTGACGATGTACTCACCGTCGGGGAGGCCGCGGGTATAGGCGTTCTCGTAGTTCAGATCGGAAAGATCCCCCTGGTGACCGAGGTCGTCACGCAGGAGATTGAACAACATGTCGGATTGATTGGAGTAGCCCACGGCCCGTCCCACCGGACCTTGAACCCAGAGGTCGACATCGGTGTGGCATTCGGGCGGCCATATCGTTTCGACGACCAGCGATCCCGGCGGGCGAAGTTGTTCCGCGGCCTTGGGCGGGTTGACCAGCGGCAACAGGACGACCACCAGGATCAGCAGGATGTCCAGAAACGTGATCTGCCAACTGTCCCGGTCTACGCCAGGTGGCGTGTCAGGCGCAGCCATTCGGCCCCCAATAGTCCGGCTATGGTGGTGTTGAACGCGGTGGCCATCCCCCCCAGTATGAGGTTGAAATCGCCGCCGGAATTCGCTGCCACGATGGCGAGGCCGACGACAGTGCCAAACAGGCCGTAGCGCGGCAGGCCCGAAATCAGAAACTCCGTAACCCGCCATCTACCGACGGCCGCCGCCAAGAGTCCCACACCGGCCAGTGCGGCGATGAAGGCGGTCAACCGCGTCAGATCGTTTTCATAGAGGTACTGCGGCCAGCCGAGCCACCATGCGGCGATGAAGAGGCCGACGCCCACGACTTGCAAAATCAGGAACCTGGGGCTCATGTCCGACTACCACTTTGGATCATGCTCGCCGTTCCGAACGCCGCATCGTCACGAATTGTTCCCCTGTGACCCGCCACAGGGCTGGAGCAAAACGATGGAATGAGAGCCCCCGGAGAAAGGGTGTAACGCGGCAATGCCCTGCCGACATGAACGACTGACCATTGTGGAACTTCACGCCCCGCCTATATCGGTCAGACCGGCACCTCGCTTGAAATGCGGGGGGCATTTGGCGTAGGGTCTGCCGCAGCCGAATGGCACCGGGTTGTCGTGCAGCTGTAGCTCAGTTGGTTAGAGCGCCTGATTGTGGATCAGGAGGTCGCTGGTTCGAATCCAGCCAGCTGTACCAATAAAATCAATTTGCTGCGGGCGGCAGGCGCATGCCAGGCCCATTTCCCTGTGACCGTCGGCGAACATGATGGGGCCGATCGGTCCATCCCCCGCAGTTCACTTCCCGCCGGTCACGAACCGACCGACAATTTAATCGGTTGAGGGTGTCAACGTCTGTCGGATTACCCCACCAGCTGTCGTGATTCTGGTTTCTCACCGGTATCACTCCAGCGGTGTCGAGCGGGAATGATCCGCCGGATGACACTCTCGCATGCCACGACCAGCCCCTCACGGAAAAACATCACGACAAGAAGAGTAAGGGCCGTGACCGTGACGAGTGTGTACTCGGCGCCAAAGCCACGGATCACGTGCTCGATGAGGCGAATGGAAGCGACCCCGATGAGTGCACCGTAGCGATGACCAAGACCACCGACGACGGCCATCGCGACGACCATGCCCATCTCGTTTATGGAGAGCATGGACGGCGCCAGCACGCCGACATAGTTCGCATAGAAGGCGCCGGCGAGGCCTGCGACCGCCGAGGTGATCACGAACGCGGTGATCTTCACACGGAAGACGTTGACGCCCATTCCGCGGGCGACATTCTCTCCATCGCGCACAGCGGCCATCAGGAGGCCGAGCCGTCCATCCAGCACCAGGTTCTGGAGGAGGAAGTAGGTACCGACAAGGACGCCGGCGAGCACGAGGAAGGGCGCCCGCGAGATCCCTTCCACAAGACGCGGAATCGGCATGCCCATGGAGCCGCCGGTGATATCGGTCGCAGCGGACAGAAACACGGCGAAGGCGCCGGCGAATGCGAAGGTGATGAGCGGCAACTGCACGCCCCTGACCCGGAGTGAGACGAGGCCGAGGCCGTAGCCTACAATCGCCACCGCCAGGGGCATGAGCAGCAAACCCGCCCAGCCGGGAAGATCGAGGAGAAATATCACACCGGCGGTGCCGTATGCGCCAGCGGCAGCAAGTCCGATATGTGCGAAGGAATACTGGCCAGTGAAGCCCGCCAGCAGGTTCCAGGAACCAGCGAGCAGAAGATAATATGCCGATAGGATCACGAAGTCTTCAGATATCGGCGACAGCCCGGCGAAAGGAAGCAGGGCCCCGGCCAGGATGAACAGCGGCGGGACTGAGTGATGAGCGATCTTCGTCACGACACCACTCCCGACCCCTTGTGTGCCATCCAGCCGCGAACGATGTCGTTCAGCCCCGCCTCGATTGCTGCAGCCGGCCCATCCGTGTCGTTGACCCCCATCGCCAGCACATACACATGGTCGGCAATCGCAAGGGCTTCGCGCACATTCTGCTCGACGAGCAGAACGGTCACCGCCCGGGCGTCCTTGAGCCGTGCAAGCTCCCGGTAGACCTCACGCACCATGATCGGGCTCAATCCCGCCGTCGGCTCGTCGAGGAGGAGGATGCGCGGTTCGCTCACAAGGCCGCGGGCGATCTCGACAAGCTTTTGCTGGCCACCGGAAAGCTCCCCCGCGCGACGGGCAAGATGAGGGCGAACGGACTCGAACATCTCGCCGCAATAGCGGATGCGCTCCTCGAGCCAGTTGCGATCCCGGCGCCGGTACCAGCCGCCGATCCGCAGATTTTCGGCAACCGTCATCTGGCCGAAGATTGAAGATTCCTGCGGCACGAACGACACGCCAAAACCCACGAGATCTACCGTGGAGCGCCTGTCTATGCGCGTGCCATCGAGCCAGATTTCGCCGCCTGTAACCGGCGCCACCCCCGCGATGCCCTTGAGGAGTGTCGACTTTCCGGCGCCGTTCGGGCCGATGATCGCCGTAATCGCGTTTGCGGCACCGTGCAGGGAAACTCCGCGCAGGATCTCGACTTCCCGCTCGTAGGCCACGCGCAAGTTCTGGATGTCAATGGCTGTGCTCATGCGAGGTAGGCTTCCCGGACAGCCTTGTCGGCGCGGACTTCCTCGGGAGAGCCGCTGGCCAGGACCGTACCGCCAGCGAGAACGAGGACCCGCTGACAGAGATCAAAAACCCAGGGCAAGTCATGGCTGATGACGACGAAACCGGTTCCGGCGTCGCGCATGGAGATGATGATCGAACGCATGACATCCATGATTGCCGGGTTGACGCCGGCGGTCGGTTCATCGAGGAGCGCGATGCGTGGCTTCGCAAGCAGCAGGCGGGCAAAGTCGATCAGCTTGCGCTGCCCGCCGGAAAGATGATCCGCCGTCCATTCGAGGACCGGTTCCAGCCCGACACGGGCCAGCGCCTCCGCGGCGGCGTGTTCGGCCTCACCACGCCGCATTCCTCGAACAATGCCGGCAACCGCCACGTTCTGTAGTGCCGTGAGTTTCGCGAACGTGCCACCATTCTGAAAGGTCCGGAACATGGGACGGCGCGCGTGCGAGCTTGGATCGAGTCGCGTCACGTCGGCGCCGGCTATTCGGATTACGCCGCGGTCGACCAGAAACTGACCCGCCAGGAGGTTCAGGAGCGTCGTCTTGCCTGCCCCGTTCGGCCCGACAAGGGCCACCAGTTCACCAGGTACGACATGGAGGTCTACGCCACGAACGGCGTTCACCCCACCGAACGACTTTGAAAGGCCCGAAGCCTCAAGGATCATCCCGCTCATACCGCCCTTTCCGCCCTGCCGAACAGCCCCTGGGGACGAAGAAGCAGAACGGCAATCATGAGCGCGAATCCGTAGGCATCCGTATAACCGCTGTCGACGTATACGGTGCCCAGCACCTCGACCATTCCGAGCAGGAGACCCGCGGCGAGCGCTCCGCCGATCGACCCCATGCCGCCGATGATAACCACGATGAACGCCTTGACGAGCGCCACCGTACCTGATGCCGGATAGACGAACATGAGAGGTGCAAGCAGTGCCGCAGCCACACCGGCGAAGGCACCCGCCGCAAGGAAGGCATAGTTCGCATATCTGTTGATGTCGATTCCGGCGACTGCGGCGCCCAGGGGATTCTCGGTCAACGCACGCCAGGCACGGCCAATGTCGGTTCTGTAGACGATCCAGAACAGAAGGCCGATCAGGATTATCGACGCCGCGAACGCGACAATCCGGTTTCCCGAAAGAAACACAAAGTCGAAGAGATTGAGGTTCTCGTTCCAGAATCCCGGCAGCCTCCGGTAGGTCGTACCGAAAAGAAGAGTCGCCGCCGCAATCAAGAACTGACTCAGCATGAAGGTGGTGATGATGGTGTATTCGCCCTTCTGGCGCATGCGCGAGCGGTAGATTGGGCGAAGCACGACGAGATTGGTGGCTGCCGCAACCGCCGCTCCAGCCAGGGCCGCCGCCAAGAGCCCGAACCAGACAGGCAACCCCAGTGCCGACACAGCGAAGACGGCGCCGAAACTCCCGAGCATTGCGAACTCGCCATGAGCGAAGTTCACGAGCCGGAGGACACCGAATACCAGCGAGAGGCCGACGGCAAGGAGAGCATACAGTCCGCCCTGAAGGACCCCGAGGACAAGGGACTGTATGAGAAGCTGATCCACTGCCATCGGCCTCCGCCATCGACACCGTTACTTCACGACGTGGACGAGCGTGGCCTCGGCGTCACCATCGCCCACATTGTTGAGTTGCTTGAAGAACATTGCGAACTTGTCCCACTGGTGGAAGTTCACGGTTCCCTCATCGTTGCGGAAGGCGATCTCGCCGATCGTCCCTTCGAACTGCACGTTCGGAAGCGTCTCCACGAGTTGCGCCGGGTCGGCCGTGCCGGCCTTCTCAATCGCGGCCTTCACGGCGTTGAAGTTGTCCCAGAGGTAGTACTGAAAGATTGCGGGCTCCACGCCGTATTCCTGATTGTATGCGTCGATGAACTGCTGGCCGGTCGACGTAACCGTCATCGAAGCGTCACTGAACGTCGGATAGATCACGCCGACGCCCGCTTCACCCACCGTGTCCCAGAAGTCAGGCAGAAGCGGCCAGTCCCAACCTGTCACGATGTCCGCTTTCAGCCCGACTTCCCGACCCTGCTTGATGCTGAGGTTGGTTGCGGTGAAGACCGTTTGCACGATCACCACGTCCGGCTCCATCGCCTTGACGCGCGACATAACCGCCGTCAGGTCCTGGGTCTGCGCCTGGAACTGAACGATTTCCAGATCGAAATCCTTGTCCTTTGCCGCTTCTTCGAAGGATTTCGCAAAACCCAGCCCATAGGCAGTATCCTCCGCGAGGACGACTACCTTCTTGTACCCCCGTGCCTCTACAAAGGGCGCCATCTGCGCGGCGATCTGGCTGTTGTAGGGGCCAATACGAAAAACCTGCGGGTAGTTCTTTCCGGTGAACTCGTCCGCCCAGGTGTAGAACGCCAGGATGGGCACGTTGTAGCGCTTGGCCACCTCCATCTGGGCCAGGGCTACACTTGACGACCATATGCCGAGAATTGCGGACGCATGGCCCTCCGTGACAGCGCGCTCGACAGCGGCAGCACCGACCTCGACCTTGCCCTGGTCGTCATAGACAGCGAGCCTGACCTTCTTGCCGTCGATGCCGCCCGCCTCGTTGGTCATCTTGACCCAAAGATCCGCGGTCTTCTTGATTGCCTCTCCCGAGCGGGCATCGCCCGGCTCCGACAATGGCGAGACCAGGCCGAGTATGATCTCGTCATCGGCGCCCTGAACGACAGACGGTATCGCCGCCATGGCGGCAAGGCCAACGGCCGTCCCGATCACTGCTCGACGAGTGAGCCCTAAGCCCCTCCTGTTCATGCTCCTGCTCCTCTGTTCCAGTTGCTGACTCTTTTCACGTTCCACCCCGGCTTTCGCTTGCCGACAGGTTGGCGGCATCGTTCTCTCGCCTCACGTTGGCGAATGTTCTGGCGCCGTTGCCGAGCGGATCCCGGCCCTGACCTGCTCGACCAGATCGCGCCGGATCGCCACGCCCAGTTCCTCCGCTTTCCGTCGCGCAGCCGCCCTGCGACTGCCAGGCAACCTCACGCCCTCCTGTTCCTCGATGGCAGTCAGGAGACTGGCGATGCGGTCGCCGAACAGACCACCGGAAGTCGTCTCCGCATCGATTGCGACAAAGAACTGTCCGGTTCTCGGTGGCCCGCCTGCGGGCCCCGAGAACGGGCTGGCGTCGATGCTGAGGACGGCGCCGCTCGCAGCGGCGGCCATAACCTCGACCATGAGCGCGACACCTACTCCCTTGTAGCCGCCTGCGGGCGCCATCGTGCCCTTCAACGCCAGATCTGGATCGGTAGTCGATTTACCGTCCGGGCCGAACGCCCATCCGACCGGGATTGTCTCTCCCGCCCGTTTCCGCCTCATGATCTCGCTCTTGGCGATGACACTGGCGCTCTGGTCGATGCAGATCGCCGCGCCGCCCGCCCCGTCGGGAACGGCGAGGGAGATGGGGTTGGTTCCGAAAACCGGGCGGCGCCCTCCGACGGGTGCGATAGATGCCGGCGCGTGGGTGAACCCAAGGCCGATGAGTCCAGCCTGAGCGATCCGCTCGGTGTGATAGCCGAGTACACCGCAATTGTACGAGTTGCGGATCGCCAAAACCGCTACGCCCTGTTCTCGAGCTGCAGGCAGGAGCTGCTGGAAGCCAGCATCGATCGCAGGATGAGCGAACCCGGACTTGGCGTCGACGACGATGACGGAGGGCTTCGGTCGCGAAACGGTGGGTACGGCCTTGCCGTTCACCTTGTTGCAGCGAAGATGCTCACAATAAGTCGGGACATAAGCGAGGCCATGGCTTGGCAGCCCGTCAGCCTCGGCCGCGGCCACTGCCCGAGCGAGCGAACGTGCCGCCTCCTCCCTGGCGCCGGCGGATGCAAGCGCCTCAAACGCGAGCGTCTCTACATCGGCTATTGCAACGACTGTGCCCGGCATTCGACTGTCCTCAAATCACCTCGACCTCAATCATTGTCGATCTCGCCGCCGCCGGCTCCGCGGCGGCGTGACAGGTCCGAGGCCGGGACATAGGTCAAGTGCGCAAGCCGCTCGAAACGCTGCCAGAGGTCAGGGTCAACGCATGCACCGAGCCAGGCAGGATCGGGCGAGTTCCTGACATCGCATTCTTCTGCCGATCGGCACGTCACTGTTGCCACGATCGTGAGATGGATGAGGTGGTCGACATCGCCACCACAGGCGCCATTCGGCCAGACCACCACGCCGCTACTCGGCCACTCGATCTTAGCCGGGCGCTGGCAGGTGCGGGCAACCGTAATGACGAACGGGATCAACAGAACCGGATGAACCACGGGGCCCGTGGTGATGACACGACCGTTGCGGATCTCCCCCGCGTGATCGGCAATAACCGGGCCGAGGACCAATGGGCTGAGCGGCCCGTGACTGCCACGCCAATTCCCGCGATCGTGGTCGATCCTGGATGCGATCCCACCACCCGCAGAGTGACTTTCGAGCACGTCGGCGAGGGGTCGAAGCGCCTCAAAGCCGTGCTCAACCAGCTTCCGAGCCGCCTTGCCGGCCTCCTCCGCCTGTCCCCAGCTGAGGCCAGCTCCGCGGGCCGCCTTCCGAACTGCAGCATCGATCTCGTTGATGGACACGTGCATCGTCAATGCCACTCGTCGATCGGCGGAAGCGCCCAGTCATCCGGTTCACTTGAGTGGAGTTCGTCAGGGAACGGTGCGTGCTGGTACATCACGATTCTTACCCAGCGGTCGGACTTCGGATCGAACCGTGTCGCGCCGAAAAACGAGAGCTTGCAGCGAAGGAGATCGATCGGGCGTACAGCCGCATCGATAAGGTTGTCGCGAATTTCAGCATACGGCCGGCGGCCCGTCGTTTGAATGCGACGAACCACGTGCCGGAACTCGGGAAACGCCATCAGGAATGTCGCGACGGTTTCCTTCCCTTCCCAGCCAACGAGTGCGTCATTCAGAGCAATGACATCGCGGGCGATGGTTAGCGGCTGCTCGCGATCCGCCCCAGGCTCTTCGTAGCGTTCACCAAGCCGAGGCTCGAGCTTCTCCTCCGACACGTACCAGAACCGTGCCTGGGTGGCGGGCCGGGAGAAGTCTATCCCGAAGGCAAATGCGTAATGCTTGCGGACAAGATCGCGAAGCGTGCCAAGACGCATGTCGCCATCGATGGGAAAGTCGCGCTCCTCGTCGGCGGCCATGGTGTTCGCAAGATCGTCGACCAGATCGCCGTACGGCTCGATCATCAGCGTGACGAGAAACTCCTGCCCCTCGACGCTCAGCCTGTCTTGGGCCCAGGTAAAGAGCGTGTCCCAGGGCCGAGTGCCATCAAGCACGCCGGTCGCAAGATGATCCTCGAGCAGAGCGAGATCAGCCTCGAGCGCGGCGATCCGGGCGGATTGGATTTCGTCCGCAACGCGCCATTGGGAAGCGTGGTATCGGGCGCGAGCGATATAATCGCGGAAAGCCGACACACGATCGGCCGAGGCAGACCGCAGCGCGCGGACACGAGCGAGCGCGGTTTCCCGCGCCGAAATCCAGTGATCCAGCAGAACCTGATGGTTGAACAGGAAGGGCGCCATGCCGAGCCCGGTCGAATTGCCAACGCCCAGATGCCGACGGATGGCCTTGTCGAGCCGCGTCGCGGTCACCGGTGCCTGAACGTGAGCCATGTGCTCGGCCAGATCGACGGTGAACGCCCTAATGAGCCAGATGGCGAGCATCTCCGCACTGAAAGGCCCAGCGAACTCCGGCCGATTGGCGATGCGCTCCCTGTCCGAAAGACCGAACTTCCCACCGCCGTAGACGGCCGTGGTGCGCATCAGGTAACCCACCCTTTCAATCTCGGCCGGATCAGGCTGTGCGCCCTGCCTCAGCCGGCTCACCACATGCTCGAACAGACGAACACTCTTGTTGGCTCGCGAAAGAACGATCTCCTGGGCGGTATAGCGACCCGCCTCCTGCAGCGGGACGTTCCGAGCCAGACGCTCAATGGTTTCGTCACTGGCGTCGCCGTCGTGCAGTGCAAATGTTGCGTCCCATTCATCGGCGATGACGCGATCACTGCGCTTCGCCGGATCGAGATCGTGAGCAAAGCAGACGAGGCTGTAGGTTCGGCCGTTTCCTCGCACGCGGTAGACGGCAATACCCTCGCCCTTGGCATCAACCCGCCAGCGGGGGCGATCGGCCTGCCATTTCTCTGCCCTAAGCCTGCGCAGCAGTACGCGCATGAAGCTGAGACGCGTCTGGTGGAAGCTTCCGAGGCGCGCGAGCCGCATGACGTAGTCCGGCTCGCGGAGGGTCAGCGCCTCCGGCGGCCGATCGCCCGCCGCCTCCAATGCGGCATGACTGTGAAGGGGACCTGCCATGACGGCCCCGAGACCCAGATCCTGTTCGCTATTCAAACTCACCACCGTACCGACCTGCCGGCGTCGGTTGTGATCCGACCTTCGTTGTCTGAGGGTGGCAGATGACGTGTCGCTGGCTCATGTGATGCCCGGCGCGGGTCGAACGAGACCTCGAAGAACCTGAGCCAGTTCAGACCCAAAATCTGGTCGACTTCCTCTTCCGAGAACCCCACCTCGCGCAGGCCATCTGCGATATTTCCAAAGTCGCGGTTTGATCTGAACCAGGACGGCTGGGGAGGAAAACCCTGGGAGACGGTCGGCGTCTCCTTCGTCCACTTGCCGCGGCGCATCCACTCGACTACGGAAGCCGGCTGGTCTTGGCACAGGTCAGAGCCGATGCCGATTGCGTCGACCCCTATGAGTTCAGCGGTCCGGGCAACCATCTCGCAAAAACCTTCGAGGGTGCAATCGGAGGAACCCTTCAGGTGATACGGATAGAGGCTGAATCCCAGCATTCCGCCCGATTGCCCGAGTGCCTTCAGCACGTGGTCCGGCTTGTTACGGGCCACCGAATGCCAGGATCTCGGGTTCGCATGGGTAATGGCAATGGGCCGCTCGGAAATCTCAATCGCCTCGATCGTCGACCGGTCACCCGAATGCGACATGTCGACTACCATGCCAAGGCGGTTCATCTCGCCGATGACCTCGCGCCCCATGCGGGTGATGCCGGCATCGTCGCTCTCGTAGCATCCGGCCGCGAGAAGACTCTGGTTGTTGTAGGATAGCTGCATAAACCTCACGCCGAGCGTGTGGCAGATCTCGATCAGACCGATATCGTCCTCGATCGGAGAACTATTCTGGAATCCGAAGAAGACCGCGGTGCGACCTTCAGCCTGCGCGCGGCGGACATCGCCGGCATCGCGGCCGTGAAAGATAAGATCGGGAAATTGAACGAACCAAGTGTTCCATTGCGTGATGTTCTGTACCATCTCAGCAAAGTCTTCGTGGTATGCGATGGTGACATGAATGGCCGTCACCCCACCAGCGATCAGATCACGGAAAATGGATTCCGAGTAATTGCAATACTGCAAGCAATCAACGATGATCCGTTTTCTATCATTCATACGGCACACTTACTGCGGCTGACCGGCGTTGATGTACGACGTTTTCGTGACTGTATAGAATTCAATCGCCGCGCGCCCTTGCTCGCGAGGCCCGTACGAAGAATTCTTCCGGCCGCCGAAAGGCACATGATAGTCGGTTCCTGCGGTCGGCAGGTTCACCATCACGCAGCCTGTCTTGACATTGCGCCGGAAGTGCGTGGCCCGCGCCAAAGACCGGGTCATGATGCCCGCGGTGAGGCCGTAGTCGGTATCATTGACGATTGCCAACGCTTCATCGTAGCTGTCGACCGCGATCACACAGGCAATCGGCGCAAACATCTCCTCGCGATTCACCCGCATGTCGTTACGCGAATTCACGAACAGGGCGGGCGTGAGATAGTAGCCTTCGGTCCGGCGCTGGACGCGTTCGCCTCCCCACGCGAGTTCGCAGCCCTCGCTTCTTGCCAGCTCGATATACCCAAGTGCGGATTTCAGCTGCTTGTCATCGACAAGTGGTCCGATCTGAACACCGTCGTCCAAAGCGTGCCCAATCTTCAGGGACTTCATCTCCTGAACGAGCTTTTCGACGAACGTGTCATGGACCTTGCGGTGCACGACCAGCCGCGAGGACGCGGTACATTTCTGCCCGGATCCGAAGAAGGCGCCATTCAGCGCATGAGCCACAGCTAGATCAATGTCGGCATCATCCATCACGACGAGCGCATTCTTTGATCCCATCTCCAGCTGAAGTCTTGTCAGGTTGGGGGCACACGCAATCGCAACCGCGCGGCCAGTCTTGTAGGAACCGGTCAGCGAGATCGCATCCACGTCCGGGCATTCGACGAGGCCATTACCAACGGTCGAGCCCGGGCCCATGACAAGGTTGAACGTGCCGGCGGGAAGCTCCTGGCGACTTATGATCTCGGTCAGAGCCCAAGCGGAGGCCGGCGTCAGATTCGACGGTTTCCAGATCACGGCATTGCCAAAGGCGAGCGCCGGGGCAATCTTCCAGCTCGCTGTCGCCATCGGGAAGTTCCAGGGCGAGATGACAGCGACGACGCCGACCGGCTCGCGTCGAACGTCAATCTCAATACCAGGTCGGACTGATTCGGCGGTCTCGCCATGTTGGCGAAGCGCTTCAGCGGCAAAGAACTGGAAGAACTGACCGGCGCGGAAGACCTCGCCGACGCCCTCGGCCCGGGGCTTTCCCTCTTCCCGCGACAAGAGTTCGCCAAGTTCGGCACTTCGGATACAGAGTTCATTGCCGATGGCCATTAGAACTCTGTGGCGTGTCTCTATCGGGCTACTGCTCCAGACAGCGCAACCACGCCTTGCAGCATTGATTGCAGTAGTGAGCTGGTCCACATCGGCTTGCGCGTAATCGCCAACGGTGTCGCTGAGATCGGACGGATTGATGTTCGGGATCGAGTCGTTGCTCGTTGCCCAGACACCATCGATGAAATTTGCGTATACCTCTGACACAGCCCTGCGCCCGGATCTCACCAACCGCGCACAAGCGTAGGGCAGATTGGCATTTCAATCGATCGAGAAAAACTTTAGGCTATTTCAGTTTTATTGAAACGCCACGGACATGCGCCTTTCCATTTCAAGCTTGCGCGTTTTTGTTGCCGTCGCGGAGGCGGGCAGCATCGTTGCTGCGGCGGAGAAGATCGGCCGGACTCCGTCTTCGGTGTCGATGACACTCAAGCAGATCGAGGAGGATATCGGCAGCCCCCTGTTCGAAACTGAACGGAAGAACCGACTGTCAAAGGTTGGAGCGTTCGTCGACGCCCAGGCGCGCGAACTCTTGAGCCATTACGAACGAACCATGGCATCCATGCACGCGTTCGCAAGGAACGCGATCGGACGTGTTGACGTCGCATGCGTGCCATCAGTAGCAACGACGATCCTGCCCGAGGTGATCTCCCAGTTCCGGACGCAATGGCCAGCAGTCGAATTCGACATTCGCGATGCTGATTCAAGAACCGTCATCGAGGCAGTGGAAGCCGGCAAGGTCGAAGTCGGGATCGCCAGCATGAGGCGCGAACGTTCGGCAATTAGGTTCGAACCGCTTTTCAAGGAACCACTTGGTGTGATCTGCCGAGATGATGATCCGCTTACCAGAGCCGCGGATCCGCTCCCCTGGCGCGCACTTGAAGGTCGCGTCTTGCTTGCCAACGGGATCTCCGATGCGATCGACAATCCCGAGTTCAAGCAAATCCTGACCGGCTCCCCGATCATCGTCTATAACGTGCTGTCGCTGATTGCCATGGTGCGATCGGGTGTCGGGGTTACCGTGCTGCCCCGGCTGTCGATTGCCAGTTCGGCTACTGATATCGCTTTTGTTCCGTTAGCCGACCCCGGCGCGGTCCGCGTTGTCGGACTCCTGTCCCGCGCGACCGGGCATGGGTCTCCCGCGGTAGCTGCCTTCGTCGAGATTCTGAAAACCGCGCTTTGCCAGAACGGCGGCGAGTACGGCATCAACCGGTTGTTTGAGCCGCCGAGAGGATTGCGGCCTTAGCAGAACAAGGGAAAAGAAGGAGCTCCCGGCGTTACGCCCTGCCGTCTGGCAAAGGCAATTCTGCATGCGCCAAGCGGCAACCAAGCGGCGGCGTGATCACCAGCTATATCGCCGCACCCCATGAACTGCTCCGCTGAGCGGACCGCCTGGCGACGCCCCATGAACTTCCTGTGAGCGCTTTCGCGCTCGGCATTGGCTCTGCCTCCGCCTGAAACTGCAGGCACATTCATCCCAATGTCACATCCAGGAACAGCATGATGACGAGGCCGATGGCCAGGCCGAGAGTGGCTCTGTTCTGATGCCCGCTGCGATGCGTCTCCGGGATGATCTCGTGGCTGATGACGTACAGCATCGCGCCCGCCGCGAATGCCAGCCCCCACGGCAACAGCGGTTGCGCCAGGACCATCGCACCGGCCCCGAGGACACCGCCTACGGGCTCCACGAGTCCTGTCAGGGCAGCTATTCCCCAGGACCGCCTTCTTGAATATCCCTCGCCGAGCAAGGAGACGGCCACAGCCAGTCCTTCGGGTGCATTCTGAAGCCCGATCCCGATTGCAAGCGCGAGTCCCCCGGAAACACCGTCGGCGCCGAACGCAACGCCAACGGCAAGACCCTCGGGGAAGTTGTGGATCGTAATCGCAAAGATGAACAGCCACACCCGTCGCAACGATGCCGCCCGTGGCCCCTCGCGCCCCGTATCGAAGTGCTCGTGCGGCAGCCGCTCGTTCACCAGGGCGACGGCACCCATCCCGAGGAGGATTGCAAGGCAGACGATCGCAGCCGGAGCGGCGGCGTGCTCAAACTGCAGCCCGGCAGCATCCAGCGCGGGAACGATCAGCGAGAAGAAGGATGCTGACAACATGACGCCCGCAGCGAACCCGAGCAGCAAATCCCGTGTCGCCTGCGAGGGAACCCGACCGAACAGCACCGGAACAGCACCGACAGCTGTCATCATTCCCGCTACGAGGCTGCCAAGGAATCCGAGCGTCAACGGAGAGAAAGCGTCCACGTGGACACCTCATGAATGCCTTTCATGAAGGAAGACACCGATGGAGGCCCGAGCGCAAATCACGCACAGAACACGGTCAGACCTCTGCCACCGCCAGCAGTGCACCCCCAGGGTTCTGGACATCAGTGCGGTGTCTATTCCACAGCAGCAGCATCGGAATCGCGCGTTAGGAGGAACGCCTCCATTGTCGTAACGGGGCCTGACATTGGTCTGCGAACGTGAAACAATCATCGAACAGCAGCGTTCAAGGGTATCACCTTTCCTCAGGCGGAGAATTCCCATGCGCCTATATCCCATGAAATTGGTTGCCGCGGCCGGTGCGGTCGCCGGCTTCCTCGGGCTTGCTCTTGCGGCCCACGCCGCCAACCTGCCGGCATCGGCCGTACGCGGCGTGCAGGCGGCCGGCGAAGACGGCCTCGTCAAGCAGGTACAGGATCGTCGCCGCGCGGGACGGTCGGGCCGGAGCGCTCGCCGCAGTGCGCGCAGTGGCCCACGCAGGGCAACCCGCAGCGCCAGGCGCGCGACCCGGAGCGCCCGACGAGCACCGCGACGCGCGGCGCGCAGCAGCCGGCGAGGCGTTCGTACGGCGAGACGGGCACCGCGCAGAGCGATCCGCAACAGCCGCCGCGGGGTTCGCACCGCGCGACGCGCACCCCGGTTCGTCGATCGCCGTGCGCGCCGGGTGGCCCGCTTCTACAACCGCAGAATCCATGGCCCCCGTTACCGTTATCGGCGTCCGGGGTTCGTGCACTTCCATCTCGGCTGGTGGTATGCAACGCCGTGGTGGGTCGCCACGGTTCCGATCTACAGGCACAGCTATCGGGTGGCTACCAGCTGCGACTACTGGGCCGACCGATGTGCCGCCAACTGGGGCTTCGATAACGTGGATTACTACGGCTGCCTGCGATACCACGGTTGCTACTAGCTGGCGGAGCGGCCCTGTTGCGGCGGGGCCGCTCGCCACCCTGACAGGCAAAGCGACACTCCCCTGACAGGTTCGTTGGCGGGCATTGCGCCCGTCGTCGAACCGATCGCATGAATGCATTTGCATAGGAGCCATGCGCGAGCGGCATTGATCTTGGCCGCTCATGGGCGATGATGCGGTCATCATGGTCTGTTTCCGGATCGCGCATTGAACTCCACAGCCGCTGATACCGTCGTCTCGCGGTCCGGCGGCTTTCGGCCTTGGCTCGTCTGGTCGCTGGCCGCGGCGGGATTCGGATACGCCTTCTTCCAGCGAGTCGCTCCCAGTGTGATGGTGAGCGACCTGATGCGCGACTTCGCCGTCGGGGCGACCGTTCTCGGAAACCTCTCGGCGCTCTACTTCTACGCCTATGCCGGACTGCAGATTCCGGTGGGTGCCCTTATCGATCGCTGGGGCGCGCGCGTGATGGTGGCCGGTTCGCTCGCGATTGCCGCCACTGGTGCCCTGACGTTCGGCTCGGCCGGGACCGTATTCCAGGCCTATGCCGGACGACTGCTGATCGGCCTCGGCTCGGCAGTCGGATTCGTCGGGTCGCTCGCATTGGCCGCGCGCTGGTTTCCCGAACGCCGGTTCGCGCTGATGTCGGGGCTCACCATGCTGGTCGGCATGGCGGCGGGCATTCTGGGCCAGGCACCGCTCGCGGCGCTTGTCGCCGCCATCGGGTGGCGCAGCACCATGTATATTTCGGCACTTGTGGCCGCGGTGCTCGCAGCGGCGGTCTGGGGTCTGGTCAGGAATGCGCCCGACGAAGCCGCCGAGCAGAATACTTCCGGGCGAAGTCAGAGCTGGGGAGCGCTTGTGTCGGGCATCGGCCGCACATTGGCCGCGCCCCGGGTGTGGTGTGTATCGCTGTTCGGAGCGTCCCTTTCAGGGGTGCTGCTTGCGTTCGGCGGTCTGTGGGGTGTCCCGTACTTGATGCTGCGATACGGCATCGAGCGCCCAACGGCCGCCTTCATCACTTCGCTTGTCCTGCTCGGATGGGCGGTAGGGGCGCCATTCGCCGGCTGGATTTCGGATCACATCGGGCGACGCAAGCTGCCTATGGTAATCGCTGCCGTGCTCAACCTCTGCCTGATCTGCTTCTTGCTCTACGGCCCTGCCCTGCCGATCGCAGTTGCCGGAGTGATTCTGTTCCTTCTCGGCGGACTCGGCGGCTCCATGGTGATCGGATATGCGTTCGCCCGCGAGATGACACCACCCATAATCCACGGCGCGGTTACAGGTTTCGTCAACATGATGACCGTCATTTCCGGCGCCATCCTGCAGCCGCTGATCGGCCTTCTGCTGGACCTGCAGTGGGACGGGACCATCGAGGAGGGCGTCCGCATCTACAGCCTCGCCCAATACAATCTCGCATTTGCAGCGCTGGCCGGCTGGGCGGCGCTGGGTTTCGCATGGGCAGGGTTCATCCCCGAAACCCACTGCAGAACGCATCGCGACCCGGATGCGGTGGAGTCGGATCCCGTTCGCTGACGCTCCCCTCTCCCAGGCACTGGCACTGGGTGCCGTCATGTGACGACCTGATTTTCCACTGACCGTGGTTGCCGTCAAGAAACGGCCGGGGTTCCCTCGGCGCGAAATCTATCCGGGCGAAATCCTCCCGGGATCGGCTTTTTTGCCAGCACGATCTGCCACATCTGGTAATGGCGTCCGCGGAACGCGCCTTCGCAGCTTTTCAGGCAGAACTTCCAGGTGCGGTAGAACGCCTCTCCATAGGTGGCCGTCACCCAGTCCCGTTCGCGTTCTATGTTGTCCCACCATTCCGCGATCGTCGGGGCATAGTCCCAACCGAAATTCTGCCAGTCCTCCACCGTGAACCGCCGTTCGGCGGCACGAGCGATCTCGGCGATGGAGGGAAATACCGACGCCGGCGAATTGAAAATGTACTTTGCGAACCACGGATTGCAATGCGTGCCGGAGACATCGCCGCCAATGGTCTCGAGCAGGAAGATGCCATCAGGCTTCAGAGCATCATGGACCATTTGCATGTAGCTCGCGTAGTTGCGCCGGCCGACATGCTCGAACATGCCGAGCGAGACTGCGCGATCGAATGCGTTGCGGTCGCGGATCTCTCGATAATCCTGAAGCCTGATTTCGATCGGCAGACCTTTGGCGAGTTCCCGTCCAAGTTGCCGCTGCTCGGGACTGATGGTGACACCGACAACTTCCGCGCCGTACCGCTCCGCAGCGAAGCGCGCAAAGCTCCCCCAACCGCAACCGATATCCAGAACGCGGTGGCCGGGCTTCAGTCCGATCTTCCGACACACCATTTCAAGCTTGGCTTCGCCCGCCTCATCGAGCGTTTCAGCCGTCTCCCAGTACCCGCAGGTATACGTCATGCGCCGGTCGAGCATGATGCGATAGAAATCGTTGCCGACGTTGTAGTGCTCTTCCACCGTACGGCGGAGAAGCCCAAGTCTCGCCGCCGTCTCGCGCAAGCCGGGCACGAAGTAATGAATTTCGGGCAACAGGTATGGCAGAACGCCGAGCACGAGCCGTGGTGTTATTGGCACACTGTTGCGCACATCGGCGGCGAGCATCCGCTCGATGAACTGATCCAGCGCCTCGCAATCCCACCAGCCGTCGGTATAGGACTCTCCAAGCCCCAGCGTACCTAGTGATAGCGCCTTGCGGTAGAAGCGCGCGTCATGGACCACGATGTCCCAGGGGCGAGCGCCACCCACACGCACGTCGGCTCGCATCAAGAGGTCCCGGGCCAGTCGCTCGAAATACTGGTCCCCGCGCGTCGCACCGGCAGGTGCCGATCCGATATTTTCGGAAACGGTCAGGGCCTACCCCGTCGCCGACCTGACCTCGACCAGCCGTGGCCAGGTTTCGGTCCCCACAAGGTGGTCACGCGTGAGCGGCAGCGAGTTGTTGCCGCCATTGCTCAGGAGCAGCTGATAGACAAGCGTCCCCATGCCGTTGCTGAAGTCTGCGTAACCACCCGACAGATAAAGGCGAAAACGGCGCATGATCTCGGCGCCGCGGGCCTCGCCGTAAAGCTTCAGGACATTGGCGCGATTTGCCTCGAGCCGCCGCAGCCAGTGCTTCACGGTCAGCGCATAATGAAAGCGGAGATTCTCCACGTCGATGACGTGCAGCGGACGGCGGTCATCCTCGAGAGCGGAGATGAACTCGACGAGCGAGGGATTGTAATAGCCGGGGAAAACGTGCTTCTCGAGCCAGGGATTGGCGAAGCGCGCCGGACGCATCCTGCTGATGAACTGGATGAGAGCCAGCCCCTTCGGCTTCAGCACATCGGCAACGATCCGATGAAAGGTGTCGTAGCTGTCACGCCCGACATGCTCGATCATGCAAATGGACACGAACTTGTCACATGTCGTGGCATGCCTGGGAATGGTGCGGTAGTCGTCAAGAACATATTGGAGCCGGTCCTCGGAAATTCCGTGATGGCGCTGCCGCTCGCGAGCGAATGCGATCTGCTCCTTCGAGATGTTGTACGCCCGGACACGCACGCCGTACTTGCGCACCATGTGCAGCGCGAGCCCGCCCCAGCCGCACCCCGCCTCGATCACCAATTCGCCCGGCTCCAGTCTGAGCTTTCGACAGACGAGGTCCATCTTCTGAAGCTGTGCCGCCTCCAGCGTGTCGTCCTCGCTGCGGAAGTAGGCGCAGGTGTACTGCATGTTGTCGTCGAGCCACAGCTGATAGAACTCGTTCGATAGATCGTAGTGCGCGGCGATATTGCGCCTCGAGCCTGCGAGGGTATTCCTTCGGGCGAGCAGGCCGGCCGCGTACCTAAGCTTCTCGACCAACGGCAGCGGAATGCGCTGGCGCTCGATCGCGAAACCGAGCCGGACTACGTGCTCCAATGGGCCTTCAACATCAATCTCCCCGCGGACAAATGCCTCGCCGAAGCCCAGGGTCGAGCGGAACAGACAGTCGCGCAACGATCTGGGCGTCTTGAAGACGATGGTGAAGGCGGGAGGTCCGTCGCGGTAGCTGGCCACATGGCCGCTTGGCAGTACGACCCGGAACGGCAGATCGAAATCCAGGCCGTCGACGATAGCCTGAACCTTCCGTTCGAACATGTACCCCTCCGCATGTCCCCGCGGCTGCCGGACTATCGCAATTGGTTCCGCACACACAACTGTTGCTGCCGGGCGTCGGATCGTTTCAGGCCGATGCCACGCGCAACGCGATGCGCCGATCATCGATCGGCAGGTGGACGAGCGCTGCGAACAGCCCAAGGGCAGCGCTCAGCCACCATACCAGATCATACGAGCCGAACACATCGAACAAGTAACCGGCAAGCCAGACGCCTGCGAACGACCCGAGTTGGTGGCTCAGGAACACGATACCGAACAGCATTCCCACATGCTTGGGGCCAAAGATCTGCGACACGACGCTGCTGGTCAGCGGCACGGTCGAGAGCCAAAGAAGCCCCATCACGATACTGAACCCGTAAAGCACTGCCTCGGTCACGGGAATGGTAACCATGGCGACCGCACCCAGGGAACGTCCGAAATAGATCAGCGACAGCGGGAACTTGGGCCGATAGATGCTGCCGATCTGCCCGGCCGCGACCGTGCCGAAGATGTTGGCGACACCGATCAGTGCAATGCCGGTCGAGCCGGCAGCAGCAGCAAGGCCACACAGGGTGGCGAAGGCTGGCAGGTGCACCGTGATGAAGGCAAGCTGGAAGCCGCAGACGAAGAAACCGGCGTTCAGCAGCAGAAATCCACGATGACGGGCTGCGACGGCAAGAGCCTCGCGAATGCGCATGCCGTCATCGGCACTGGTGCGAAGTCGGTCGACGAATTCCGCCTTGGCCTCGCGTTCCCCCCTCAATCCCACTGCCAGCAAGGTGGCGGCAACGGCGATCGCGGCCATCGCGATCAGTGCGTCAATCCAGCCCAGCGATGAAATCAGCTGCTGGCCGATCGGGGCAAAGATGAACTGTCCGAAGGAACCGCCAGCGGTAGCGATGCCGAGATAGAGGCTGCGGCGTTCTGGTGGTGTCGCCCGGCCGATTGCGCCGAGGATCACCGGGAACCCGACGGCGCTCTGGGCCATGCCGATGATCAATCCGGTGCTGGCATCGAACAGGAGAAGCGAGTCCGACCACGCCATCATGACGAGGCCGGCCGCGTACAGCAGAAGGCCGCCCGCGACCACCTTGGTTGCCCCCTTGCTGTCGGCAAGCGCGCCTGCAAACGGTTGGGCGACGCCCCAAAGCAGGTTCTGCAACGCGAATGCGAACGACAATGTGCCGATGCTCCAGCCCAGATCGGCGCTGATCGGGTTGAGGAACAGACCGAATGTCGCACGGATGCCGAATGCGATCGCTAGAGCGGAAAAGCCGCAGAGAAGGACGAGAATGGCGCGGCGATGTGCAGCCACGTCGGAAACCGGAACCGCTGTCATGGTGCGTGGCGCCTTCCGTAGGGTTACTTCGCTTCTTAGCGCCACGCCGGATTCCGCTCAAGGGGAACCACGATGTCCATGCCGCCGCGCATCATGCAAAACAAGTGTTGTCAGGGGTAGGGAGTCGTGGCCCGCCGGATAGACGGGTGCAGGCTGGAAACTGCGAGGCTCGATAGTGGCCCCGTTCCGTTCAGCCGATGTCACCGACTGATGGAACGGGGCCTCGCCGGTGCCTTCTTGCCCCCGGCGAAACTTGTTGCGGTCACTCTCAGACTGGCACCGGCATGCGGCACCCGTCTCAGACGAACTCTCGTTGCATCGCCCGCCGGCGACCGTGATGCTGCATTCGCTCGAACTGATCGAGTGCATCCTTCGTCGACAGCGTCTCGCAGAACCCCGACACGAGCTCGGTAACGAACTCCAGGGTTTCGCCGGGAGACCTTGACCCGACCCCATGGGCGGCAGAGGCATCGTGAACGTAGAACATGCGGTGGCCGCGGTGGAATGCCTCGACGACGGTAGCCAGGCACGCCCGATCGGCAGTCAGCCCGGCAAGGAAGAGAAGAGGTTCATCGATCGCATCCACGAAATCGGCAAACGGCCGGGAGCTGTAGCAGGACGGCTGGTCCCGTTCGAAAACCATCTCGTTGGGGCGCGGCAGGAAGTCCGTCAGCCAGCGGGAGAACTCGGTTTTCTCGTTGAAGAACGGACCCGACAGGATTTGCCGGTGATGCGCCACCGGCAGGCGCCGCTCGCGGCAGAAATCCAGCAGCCGCTTGCAATTGGCGAGTGCCGGTCCCGCCTCTTCCAGAGCGAACGCGCGCCCCTCAGCCTGATATTCGGCCTGCAGGTCCAGAAGGACCAGCACCGGTGCACCGGTAGCCCACATGCGGCTCGGCAGGTTCACGACTGTCATGACCGTACTTCCTGGCTCTGACGAAGCTCCATCCCACTCGCGGTACGCTCCGGGCGCGCTTCGACGCCCCTCATTGGGTCCCACCGACGACCCGAAGCGGGGATGTCACCTCGCGGGTCGCCGACGCGTCGAGCACACCCGGGATGTGCCAACTGCCTTCGGTGCGGATGATCTCGTAGGGGTCGCTGTCGAGAGTGATCGGATCGGGGTGAGGATCCAGTTCAAGCAACATCTCCGTATAGGAGAAATCGGAAAACACCAGAGGCCGGCGCGGCTCCATCGGCCGTGCACCAAACCGGCTCCAGAACTTCACCAACCGGTCCTGGGCGTGACCATAGATGCGCGTGTACCCCTTTTTGTGTGCAAGCTTGATCCCGGCCCATACGATATCGAACGAAAGCCTCGACGAGCGGAATTCATGTCGGACGGCCAACCGTTCCAGCTTCGCAAAATCGGCAAAATAACGCACCCTCAGGCAAGCCGCCGGCTCGTCATCGACGTACCCGATCAGGTGGGTTGCGCAGAAATCGTTGCCGTCGAATTCCTCGTGGTACGGGCAGCTTTGCTCGCTGAGGTAGACGGCGGCACGAATTGCCGCGACCTGCATGAGTTCATTGAAGCTGCTCACTACCTTGATGCCGTGGTGTCTCGTGTTGACGCCTCGGGCGCGGTCCGGAGGTACCGGATAGCTGCAGTACAGCGGGGTGCTTTCGTTCATGCCACAAACCTCTCCCGGTGCGGGATAACGCACTCCGACCGGTCGCGATTGGCCAGGCGTTGATATCGATAGAGGTCGGGATCGACGCTGGCGACCGGTTCGAAGCCGAGATTTTCCATCAGTCGGATCGCCGGCAACGTGGTGGCTCGCGCAAAGAGATTGGCGTGACGGTAAAGGGGTTGCCGAATGTAATTGCTCACGAGTGCAATTCCCTTCGCAGCGGCGCCTGGCGCAACCACCGCCCACTTGTAGATCGCGGCCGGCTCCTTGCCGGTTTCCACCAGATCGTCCGCTGCGGGATCGTCCGGCTGGAATTCGCCAAGCAACAACCGTTCCAACCCGCGGGGGCTCAGCATCAGCATGGCGTAGACGCCGACCAGACGCTGGTCCCTGACAAAGACAAACGCGTTGTCCGAGTTGATCCGGCAGGCTTCGATCACCACGTCGAGAGGTGCCGAGACCCGGGTCACCGCGTCGCTGACGAAGTCGAATAGTTGCCTGATCTCGCCAGGATGCGGGCGTCGCATAACGACCTGCCAGCGGTCGGACACTTGTAGACTGTCGAATTCTCGTCGTTGCATTTCTGGTGCAGGTGCGACCTGTGTCTGTTGGGCTTCGACCCTGACTCAACGGCAAATACGTTTGCACTTCCGTCGCTTATGACGGAAGATGACCCATTAGAATACAAATGGACGCGATTGTATGCTCAATATTGCGCAAAGGGGTGCTGCAGATATGCAGCACGTAGAGTTGCTGGACGCAGGCCACCCGTCGTGGGACGACCTGCTTCTCTTCCTTCGGTGCGCAGAGGCGGAAAGCTTTCGTCGGGCCGCCGACCGGCTCGGCCTCAGTTCGTCGACCGTCACCCGGCGGATGGAACGGCTGGAGAAGGCGCTGGGTGTCCGCCTGTTCGAGCGTCTGCCGGAAGGCATCGTCACCACCCAGGAGGCCGAGGCCATTCTCGATGCCGTCAGACGGATGGAACAGGCGGCGTTCGACGTCCGGCGAACCCTGGCCCAGCCCGACGAACGCGCACGCGGCCTGGTCAAGCTGTCCGTGACGGAGGGATTGGGTTCGTACTGGATCGTACCCAGACTGGTCGAGTTCCAGCGCGCGCATCCGGATCTGGTCATCGATCTGCGCTGTGCGATGGACAGTGCCGACGTACTGCGGCTCGAAGCGGACATGGCCATCCAGTTCGCCCGGCCAACGTCGCCCGACCTCATGGTCGTCAAGCTCGGAAGGCTCCACGTGTATCCGTTCGTCGCGCGCAGCTACAGCGAACGGTTCGGCCTGCCGCAGTCGATCGCAGACATGCAGCACCACCGGCTGGTCGACCAGGTCGGCCCGCAACTGGACGAGGGCGCCTGGGCCCGGCATCTCAAGCTGCAGAGCGTCGAAGGGATCGTGGGGATCCGAACGAACGCGAGCACCGCGCTGTTCTATGCGGTCGAAAAGGGTGCCGGCATCGGGGCCTTGCCGTCCTATGCAAGCGCTCTCGGGGCTCCGGTCGTGCCGGTCGACATCGGAATCCGCCACCAGATGGATATCTGGCTCACCTTTCACAAGGACGCAAGGAAGACCCGCCGGGTCGCCTACCTGATAGAATGGGTGAAATCCATCTTTGACCCGAAAGTCTACCCCTGGTTCCGCGACGAGTTCATCCATCCTTCCGAGCTCGCCCGGATGACGCCGCCGGAGGCAGAGGTCAACATGGGTCGGGACTATTTTGCTGCCGCCCCGCATCGGCGCAGGGCGTGAGCGGCTCCCGGCGGCCCTACTTGAGCTCGATCTCCATGAACGCGAACTCGAAGGGGTTGTTGTTGATCACCTCATGCTCTACTCCCGCCTTTCGGAAGTAGGGCACGCCCTTCTTCAATTCCGCCGTCCGTTGACCATCCGTCTCGATCAGACTGAGAGTTCCGTCGAGCAGCGGAACGACGACATAGTCATGCGCATGGCGGTGCCAGCCCGTCGAGGCTCCGGGCGCGAAGCGGAATTCGCTGACGATCACCCGATCGTTCTCGATGAACCGTGTTACTCTCGCAGCCTCCGGCATGCTCACCTCCCTCACGCAATTCCGGCATCCTTGCATCTCGCGCCGGTGCTGTTTGCCCCGGCAGCCATCAGGAACCTCTCGGCGGCGCATCGTCAATCGGCTTATTGCTACAGATTGACAACGCCAGATCGAGGACCTCCTGCCGATCCCCGCTCGCATCAAGCCGATGCCATGTGATGGGTCCGACGTCATACGTCGATTGCCGCCTCACGACGTCGGGCGTCGCATCCGAGGCATCGCCGTACCGGTTGGCGACGCGATGGATCAACAGCTGCTCCGGTGCTTCCAGCCAGATGCCGACAAATCGCACGCCAACCGAGCGTGCCACGTCCTCGACCGCCGCCCGCTCGCCGGCTTCGGCAAACACGGCATCCACCACGGCCGAATGCCCGCCGCCCAGACCGGCACGCGCCTTTTCCAGCAGCGCATCATAAACCTGACGTGTAATCTCCGGCGTATAGGCGGCGGGGCCGAGACGGGTCGTTTCGGCCACTCGGAACTGCGCCTTTCTCTCAAGGTCGCTTCGCAGGTGGACCGCGCCGGGAGCCGCACCGATCCTTGGGGCAAGGCAGGCGGAAAGGGTCGACTTTCCCGTGCCGGAGAGCCCGCCGACGGCGACAAGTACCGGCGTCGCAGGTTCAAGGAACGACACCGCCTGTTCGAGGCGGGTCTTTGCGCGGGCTGCCGTCTCACCCCGCTTTTCCGGTGCGGCAACGCCAACGCGATCGATGGTGACCATCGCGCGCACGGCGGCACGCAGCCCCATGAACAACGGCAGCGTTGCGAGGCCTCTGTAATTCTCCAACAAGCCGGCGTGGTGAAGATAGCCGTTCAGAACGACATTCGCCTGAACGCGGGCATCGCGCCCCCACAGGTCCATGAGCAGGAACGCAAGGTCATAAAGCACATCGATCGTTGCGATCCGTTCGTCGAACTCAATGGCATCGAACAGGACCGGTTCGCCTTCGATCAGGACGATATTGGCGAGATGCAGGTCACCGTGACAGCGGCGGACGAAGCCGGAACCCGCCCGATCGCGCAAGAGTTTCTGCAGCATCTCGAAGCGACGGCGAGCAAGCCGCCCATATCGCTCTGCCAGGGTGGCCGGAATGATGTCCGGAGCATTCACGACGGCGCGCAGCGTGTCCTCGACCACGCCTTCGATGTCGGTCGCGGCATCCACACCTTGGGCCACCGGTGCAGTCGCGTGGTACACGGCGATACAGTTGGCCAGCATCGCGGACAACTGGCGATCGAGGCGGTCGTCCTCACACACACGGTCCAATACCGCGTCCTGATCGAACCGGCGCATGTGGACGGCCCATTCGACCACCGGCCCCTCGCCGTCAAGCGTCAACCTGCCGTCCTCACCGCGGGCGATCGGAACAAGTCCCAGATAGATCTGCGGAGCCACCCGACTGTTGACCTCGACTTCGCGTGCGCATGCCGCGCGGCGTTGCTCGAGTGTCGAGAAGTCGAGATAGGGATACTTGACGGCACGCTTGATCTTGTACGCATGCGGTCCCGCCAGAAATACGACTGCCGCATGGGTGTCGATGCGTTCCACTGTCTCCGGTACCGGCCGATATGTTCCGGGGTCAGAGAGAAACGAGAACACTTCCTCCTGCGCGCAGGCAGAACCGAAGCCGACACTATCGAAAGTCACCGTCAACACCTTCCCATGATGCAATTCGGCGGTACGGGAATCGGCTTGCCGGCTGTCATTAAGCCAAACCGGACCCGATCCTGGCCTCGCGGCTTGAACGGCTGTTCCTTGCCCAACGTCATCTGCCGTCAGTCACCTCGCCGCCCCGTCGCACCCCGCCATCTGCAACCGACTCCCGCCTGGTGAAACCGACCAACCAAGTAATCGTTCGGGTGATCGGTTCCGCAATGACGTGGCGCGAGAGGCCTGCCATCGGAACCCGGAGCACGTTTTGACGCAATGCCAATCGTCCTTTCAGTGATAGACTGCGGCCCACTTCATGCCGACGTGCGGAGATGAAACATGCCTTACCGTACGATCCTCGTATGTCTCACCAACCCTGAACGCGTTCCGGGCATTCTCGATGTCGCCGTGCCGATCGCGGTAGCCAATGACGCCCACCTTGTTGGTCTCTACGTCGTCCCGCAGGTCGAGATCTACTCGGCCGTGGCCGTTCAGATCACGACTGAAATGCTGGAAGCGCACCGCCAGTACCATCTGGAACGCGCCGCGGAGATCGAGTCCCTGTTCGAGAAGCGATTGGACAGGGAAGATGTCGGGCGGGAATGGCGCACGGTGGATGCGCCCGGATCGATGATCTCCGACACGGCTGTTCAGCATGCGTTGTCGGCCGACCTGGTGATTGTCGGACAGGCCGATCCGGAGAACGACCCGCAGGACGCGACCGACCTGCAGGAGAGGTTGCTGATGAACACCGGCCGCCCCGTACTCTTCGTACCGTACGCTGGAAGCTTTCCCTCTGTCGGCAAGAATGTCCTCATAGCCTGGAATGCTACCAAGGAAGCAGCGCGGGCTGCATTCGATGCCATCCCGCTGATGTCGAATGCGGAGAAGATCGGCATCCTCTCCGTCAATGTCAGCGATGAAGGTGAACGGGCCATCCCGCCGGGAGGTGAACTGGCCGTGGCACTATCCCGCCATGGCCTCCGGTCAGAGGCGTCACAATCGTTTCCGCAAGACATTTCGGCCGGTGACGAGCTTCTGTCGCGCGCCGCGGACTTCGGTGCGGACCTCTTGGTCATGGGCGGATACGGTCATTCACGTCTGCGGGAAATCGTGTTCGGCGGCGTGACCCGGCATGTGTTGCGTCATATGACGGTTCCGGTTCTGATGTCGCACTAGCCAGGGAGCACCGCATGGCCCTCAAGAAAATCCGCCTCGAGCTGGCGCGCGACCGCGATTTCCCGAACGGTAGCCGGGAGCACGGATACGAGTTCGTGGCGCCGCTGGACGAAAACGACCGGATCGACGCGGCAGAATGGCGAGCCAACCGTGACCGGTGCCGCGTCAGGCGCTTCTGGGCCGATGAACCCGACGAGATCGGGCACCTTGTTCACAAACCCGGCGGCGCGTGGGCCTTCCACTACGACATCCAGGGTGACGAGGACGATGACGAAACGGGTTACCGGTTCGGAGACGAGATGTTTCGCACCGGCGAATACGTTTCGGTGCGCTGCCACGACGAAGAGATGCGTACGTTCCGCGTGATCTCGGTCAGCGACGTCGATTGAACCCGGCGGTTGCCGCCCGGGCGGCTTCGTGTATCAGGTCAGCTACTGCCGGTTCGGCCCCCAAGGAACCGGCGAAGATGATCTCTCCATGTCTGCCGGCCGCCCTGATCAGTCCCGGTACGTCCTCAGCCGAGTGCATGCCGTTACTGGCAAAGGCGCCGACACAGATTGCGGGAGTTGCCACGGACCCGAACGTGTCGGCGAGGAACGGCGCCTCTTCGAGATATCCCACCAGCACCTGCCGCGCCGGCGGCAGGCGTTCCCTTACCGCCGTCTGCAGGTCCTCTATGGCCAACCGCGCCATGTCATTGGATGCCGCGCCGTGAGCGGCCAGTATAAGCGGGCAATCCACCGTGATCCGCCGGCCGTCGACCTCCCGACGCGTCATTGCGAGCAGGATGTCGACGAGGCCGGGATGGAGACCGAGCGGCGGGAGGATAAGCGGCGGCCGCCAACCCTCACGCCGAACGACTGCATCGAGACGGTCAGGGACCAGCCGCCCGGTAAAATAGCCGTCGCTCATGAAAAACGGGAAGACGACGATCTCGTGACCATCGAGACCGGCGAGAGCGGCCTCGATCGAAGGTTCACCATTCAGCACGCCCGCGCGGACGGTGGCGAATGTCCCGCGTCCGGCGACCCGATGCGCCTGTTCGAGCAGCACCCGGTTCGGTTCGCTGCCTCCACGGTCGCCATGGGCGACGAGGACGAGCGCAGTCGGTGGCGTTGCCTGTCCCATCCGGCATTACCGTTCCGGTCGCGCAGTCGCTACCGGCATGAGTCACCGCTCAGGCTGGGGTCGCGTGGCGAGATACCGTTCCATGGAGATTGCGGCCGAAGCGTAGGCTTCCTGCCGCTCGACGCTCCAGTAGCGCAGATGTTCAAGCGGGATCGGCTGGCCGGTTACCGCGCAACGGACATAATCGCCAGGCACGATTATCTGGTAATCGCCATCGAGAAAGCGAACCTGCGCCTCACGTCCGGGAGTGATCTTGGGCTCGTATCGGTTCATTGCGGAGATCCTGTATTGACCTGTACATAGTCCGGCAATGCCGCCATGGCCAGCCTACAACCGGATGGCGTTGATTGAGGGACGGCGGCCCCGATCGCGATTGAAGTGGTGCCTGAGACCTTGTACCTATGTCACCACGACGTTTACTGGAGCGGATATGATATGGCTGAAATCACGGCGGAAGAACTTGATCGCATGCTGACTTCGCTGCCAGACGACCAGCTCATTGCGTTGCGCAAGGCGTTGCGGGACGAACTGCAGCGGCGCGGCATCGTACCGGCGCGGCGCCGGCCCGGTGCAGGCGGCGGCGGTGGCGGCAGACCCGGCGGTGGTGGCAGACGCGGTGCCCGGCGGGCCCTGCGGGGTGGCGAAGACCGGGACGAATAGCGTCGTCATTTCGCCCTACCGGGCTGCGTGACCGGCCCCCGGCAATCACTCAGCCCGGATCAATCGATTACAACAGCGTGCCCTGATCGGCATCTGATGGGCGACGACGTGGCACCGGATCGCGTCGTTCGCTCGCCTGCCTTTGCTCGAACCGTGCCGGCACCTCGCCATCATGGAATCGTACCCGGGCCCGCATTCCCGCCGTGGCATCATCGGCAGATCGAACCGGATGTCCGGCGTGATCGAGTACGAGCGCGAATCCCCGCTCGAGCACCGACTGCGGCCCAAGGCTGCGCAAGAGCTTGGCACACCCGGAGAGCTGGCTGCCCTTGGACTCCAGCGTACGCGACAGTCCGGAGCGTGCTCGACGGCCATAGTCCGTCACCAGCTCTCCCATCACCTCGACGTGGCGCCTCAGCGGTCGATCGCTTAGCCTCATGCGGCAGGTATCGAAGCGGGCTCGATGAGCCAGGGTATTGGCCCTGAGGGCACGGGGAAGATTTGCCGCGGCGGCGTCGACCCGCTGGCGTGGCTGGCCCAGTACCGCATCCGGCCGAGGCAGGCCGCGCACGGCCGCCTTGAGCGCGGTACTGCTCTCCTCCAGCCGTCGCCAGAGGCCCTGTACCAGCCGGCGGCCGCACTGGGTAACGCGCAGGACGAGGTCGGAACGTACCGGTACCGCAAGCTCGGCCGCAGCGGTCGGCGTCGGTGCACGCAAGTCGGCCGCGTGATCGATCAGGGTCCAGTCGGTTTCGTGGCCGACGGCCGAAATCAGCGGAATGGCACTTTCCGCGGCGGCTCGAACCACGATCTCCTCATTGAACCCCCACAGATCTTCGATGCTGCCGCCACCCCGGGCCACGATGATGACGTCCGGCCGCGGCACTGCATCCTCGCGCGAGAGCTGGTTGAAACCACGGATGGCAGCGGCAACCTCCGCCGCGCAGGTTTCACCCTGGACGCGTACGGGCCAAAGTATGAGCCGGCAGGGACACCGTTCGGCGAGACGGTGCATGATGTCACGGATGACCGCGCCGGTCGGTGACGTGATCACTCCGATAACCGCGGGCATGAACGGCAGGGGCCGCTTGCGCGCCGCATCGAACAGGCCCTCCGCCGCAAGCGCCTTCCGCCGCTCCTCGAGCATGGCCATCAGCGCCCCCACTCCCGCCGGCTCGAGCGATTCGATCACGATCTGGTAAGTGGACCTGCCCGGGTACGTGGTGAGCCGGCCGGTCACGACCACCTCCATTCCCTCTTCCGGCTTGAAGCGCAATCGAGCCCAATTGGCGCGCCAGCACACCGCTTCGATTCGCGCACCGTCGTCCTTGAGGGCAAAGTAAGCGTGGCCCGACGAATGGCGGCCACGGAAGCCTGATACCTCGCCGCGCAACCTGACATAGCCGAAGGCATCTTCGACCGTGCGCTTCAACAGCTGCGACAGTTCGCCGACCGTGTATTCCGGAACATTGGGGGCGCTGGCGGTCGTCTGATCCGTGGCAGCAACGCCCAAGGGTAGCTCACCCGACATGGATCTTCGATGTGTCCTTCCGTTTTCGACATCAAATGCTACAACGTCCGGGCCCGCAAGCCCCGCCCTTGCGGCACTAGGTCCGCTTCGGTCAACAGAGCAACAGATAAGGCATGAATGTCCTTGTTGTCGGATCCGGTGGTCGCGAGCACGCGCTGTGCTGGGCGCTGTCACGGAGTCCGCTTCTGTCACGCCTGTTCTGCGCGCCGGGAAACGGCGGCATCTCCGATGTGGCGGAGTGCGTTGCACTCGACACGACCGATCACGCAGCGGTTATCGACTTCTGCCGTTCGCATCGGATTGGCCTTGTCGTCGTGGGACCGGAGGGGCCGCTCGTCGCCGGCATAGTCGATTCGCTTACCCGGGCCGGCATCAAGGCATTCGGTCCCGGCGCGCAGGCTGCCCGCCTCGAAGGGTCGAAGAGCTTTACCAAGCAACTGTGCGCGCGCTACGGAATTCCAACCGCGGCTCATGCAACATTTAGTGACGTGGATACCGCTGTCGCCCATATCCGCCAACGGGGCACACCGATCGTGGTCAAGGCGGACGGGCTCGCGGCGGGCAAGGGCGTTACCGTAGCCGACGACAAAGAAGCGGCAATCCATGCCGTAAGGGAAGCACTCGGTGGACGCTTCGGTGACGCCGGCAGGCTGGTGGTCGTCGAGGAGCTGCTGATCGGCGAGGAAGCAAGCTTCTTTGCGCTCGTCGATGGTCGAACCGCTCTTCCGCTTGCGACGGCGCAGGATCACAAGCGCGCCTGTGACGGCGATACCGGGCCGAATACTGGCGGAATGGGCGCCTACTCCCCGGCTCCCGTCATGACGGAGGAGACGTGCCAGCGAACGATGGAGGAGATCATCCTGCCCACGGTGCGCGGCATGGCCGAGATGGGGTTTCCCTATCGGGGCGTGCTCTATGCCGGCTTGATGATCACTGCCGAGGGTCCCAGACTGATCGAATACAATGTGCGGTTCGGCGACCCCGAGTGCCAGGTCCTGATGATGCGGCTCAAATCCGACCTGCTGCCCGCACTTCTGGCTACCGTCGACGGCGTGCTGTCGAGCTTCGATCTGCGCTGGAGCGAGGAGACGGCGCTGACCGTCGTCATGGCTGCCAAGGGTTATCCCGGCAGCTTTGAAAGGGGAACGGTGATCGGAGGTCTCGACGAGGCTGCCAGGGTCGAGGGAGTCGAAATGTTTCACGCCGGCACGATTCGCGATGACGGCGTCATACGGGCAAACGGCGGCCGGGTACTCAATGTGACCGCGGTGGGATCCAATATCGTCGAGGCGCGAGAGCGCGCCTACCGGGCTGTACGGTGTATCAGATGGCCGCAGGGATACTGGCGGTCAGACATCGGCTGGCGAGCGATCGAACGCGAGCAGGGAAGGCCGCTGAAATGAGCGAGCTGTTTCCCGGCTTCGAGGAACGGCGCATCCCTACCTTCGGTGCGGAGATATTCCTGCGGCTTGGCGGCAACGGTCCACCGCTCCTGCTCCTGCACGGATATCCGCAAACGCATGTCATGTGGTACCAGTTGGCGCCCGCCCTCGCGCGCCGTTTCACTGTCGTACTTCCGGATCTTCGGGGGTACGGAGCAAGTTCCTGCCCGCCCAATGATCCGGACAACTTCACCTATTCCAAGCGGGCGATGGCGCAGGACATGGTTCAGGTCATGGAGACCCTCGGGCACCAGGTGTTTGCGATCGCCGGCCATGACCGGGGCGGCCGCGTCGGCTACCGTCTCGCCCTCGACAGCCCCGAGCGCGTCGAGCGTCTGGCCGTTCTGGACATCGTGCCGACCTATGCCATGTGGCAAAATCTGACACCTGATCTGGCGATGCGGGCATACCATTGGCTGTTTCTTGCCCAGCCATCCCCGCTGCCAGAGATGCTGATCAGCCGGAGCCCGGACGAGTTTCTGGAGTACACGATCGCGAGCTGGACGCGAGACCACGACCTTTCATCGTTCCCGCAGCTGGTATTGTCCGCCTACAAGGCAGCGTTCAGACACCCCGAGCACATCAGGGCGACCTGTGACGACTACCGTGCGGGACAGACATACGACCTGTTCGCCGACGAAGCGGATTTCGACGCCGGCCGACGACTTGCCATGCCGGTTCTCGCCCTGTGGGGTGAAACAGGCTTCGCGGGCAGGACAAACGGACCGCTGGAAATCTGGCGGCGGTGGGCGAACGATGTCAGCGGCCACGCAATCGACAGCGGCCATTTCCTGGCCGAAGAGAACCCTGCTGCGACTCTCGAGGCACTGATGACGTTCCTTCTGGCAGACGGAGAGCCAGGATGAGCAACATGCCACCCATCGATCGACAGGCAGCATTCTCGGGCACCAGACCGGTTGCCCAAGCACACCGGTTCGAGGTTGTGCGCCTGGAACGTTGGCTATCCGATCATGTTGACGGCTTTCGGGGACCCGTCGACATCTCCCAGTTCCGAGGCGGACAGTCCAACCCGACCTACAAGGTCACGGCAGCGTCGGGCACCTACGTCATCCGGCGCAAGCCCCCGGGCAAGCTTCTGCCGTCGGCCCATGCCGTCGACCGTGAATTCCGCGTCATCTCCGCACTGCACGCTCAGGGATTCCCCGTGGCACGGCCGCTTGCGCTGTGCGAGGACGAAAGCGTCATCGGTACCATGTTCTACGTCATGGACTACATCGACGGCCGCATATTCTGGCTGCCGCACCTGCCCGACCTCGACAGGCAGGAGCGGAGTGCCATCTACGACTCGATGAACGAGACGATCGCGCAGCTGCACAGCATCGACTACGAGGCTGCGGGCCTCGCCGGATTCGGCAAACCCGACGGCTACGTGGCACGGCAGATCCGGAGGTGGTCGGAACAGTACCGGCTGTCGGAAACCGTCACGATCCCCGAGATGAACCGGTTGATGGACTGGTTGCCCGACGCGTGCCCGCCGCAGTCCCTGAACAGCCTGGTTCACGGCGATTTCCGGCTCGACAACCTCATCATTCATCCGCGGCAACCGAGGGTCGTCGCCGTCCTCGACTGGGAGCTGGCAACGCTCGGCGATCCGATCGGCGACTTCACCTATCACCTCATGCAGTGGCACATGCCGCCCTCGCCAACCGGCGCCGGTACCGGCAGCCTGTTGGGCTTCGATCTCCCGTCGCTCGGCATCCCCACACAGGACGACTACATTGCCCGGTATACCGAACGCACCGGATTCGTGATCGAGAACCTGGACTTCTATTTCGCCTACAACTTCTTCCGGCTTGCCGCCATCCTCCAGGGCATTGCGGGACGGGTGCGAGACGGTACCGCGACCAACCCCAACGCTGCTGCGATGGCCGACCAGGTGCTTCCGCTGGCCCGAACCGCGTGGGCCTATGCCGAACGGGCCGGGGCGGCGTGAGCGCAAGCCCGCCCCGGCGTAAAGCCCATTCGGCGGCCAACAAGGCGGTGCCGGCGAGCCCGTCCATCGGAGTAGCACTCGGCAGCGGCGGTGCTCGGGGGCTGGCGCATATCGCTGTCCTCGAAGCTTTCGACGAACTGGGGCTCAGACCACAGATCATCGCCGGCGCCAGCATGGGGGCATTGATCGGCGCTGCCTATGCCTCGGGACTTGATGCGGTTGATCTTCGCACGCATGTCGTCGCGCTTCTGGCGGATCGTCTCGCGATCGCCCGACGGCTGCTGGCGGAGCGGACAGGCGGAATCCTCAATCTGATTGATCGTATCCGTTCAGGATCCGATTTCGAGAGTCGCGGCGTCATCGATGCCGTGCTCCCCGAAACGGTGCCGCAGGAGTTTGCCGATCTGGCACTGCCGCTCCTCGTCATCGCCACGGACTACTACAAGAAGCGGGAACGGGTGCTTGACACCGGGCCGTTGCGTACTGCCATCGCTGCAAGCACTGCCCTTCCGGGGTTCATGCGTCCCCAGGTCATCGGGGGATCAGTCCTGATCGACGGCGGCGTCACCAATCCGCTGCCGTTCAATCACCTTCGCGACCGCGCCGATATCGTCGTCGCCGTCGATGTCATTGGCGGCCCCTCCGCAAACCGCGGCCGATCGATACCGTCGGGTCCGGAGCTCGTGTTCCGTTCCATACAGATCATGCAGCACATCATGGCGAGGGGAATGATTGCCCAGAGGCCGCCCGACATCCTGATACGACCGCCTGTCGAACGGTTTCGCCTCCTGGACTTCCTCAAGGGCTACCAGATCCTGGAAGCGGCACAACCCGCCAAGGAAGAACTCAAGCGATCGCTGGACCGGGTACTCAGTCGCGCAGATCTGCAAAGAAATCCCTGAGCAGGGCAGCGGCGCGCAACTCGTCGATACCACCATAGACTTCCGGCTTGTGGTGGCAGGTCGGGTGAGAGAAGATCCTGGGGCCGTGTTCCACGCCGCCGGACTTCTCGTCCGCCGCTCCGAAATACAGCCGTCGTATGCGGGCGAACGAGATCGCCGCAGCGCACATCGGGCAGGGTTCCAGCGTAACGTAGAGATCGCAGTCATCAAGGCGAGGTCGACCGACGGTAGCGCAGGCGGCACGAATGGCCAGAATCTCCGCATGTGCCGTAGGATCGTGAAGTTCGATCGGCCTGTTGCCGGCTTGAGCCATGATGCGACCTTCGGGTCCGACCACGACCGCCCCCACCGGCACTTCACCGCGCCGCCCGGCCGCCTCCGCCTCGGCGAGTGCCACGGACATGAACGTTCGTGAATCAACCGGCATCGCCGGAGCCTGACGCGGGCAGACCCGTTACGTCAAGGCGGCACTGGACACGACCGCGACACGTGCTACAGCAGCCATCTTTTCGCATCGTGAGGCATGCGCCAGCGTGACACGTTCGACCCTAGAGGCGGCCACCCCCGACGCACCGCTCACGCACCGGTCCGTCCTCGCCGTCGCCGTGCCGATCATGGCGTCCAACGTGTCGGAACCGTTGATCGGGATCGTCGACACCGCTGTGCTCGGACAGCTCGGCGCCGCGTACTACATCGGCGCCATTTCCGTCGGTGCCATGATCTTCTCGTTCCTGTTCTGGGCGTTCGGGTTCCTGCGCATGGGCACGTCGGGGCTGACGGCCCAGGCTGCCGGTGCGCGAGACAACGACGAGATCCGGGCCGCGCTCGGCCGTGCGCTTCTCATCGCCGGGCTGATGGGCACCGCCCTGATCGTGCTGGGCCCGTTGCTGTCGCTCGTCGCCTTCCACCTGATCGAAGCGTCGGCCGAGGTTGAGAACCACGCGCGCACCTACTTTGACATCCGTATCTGGAGCGCGCCGGCGGCCCTGGCAAACTACGCCTTCCTCGGCTGGTTCATCGGGATGGGAAAGGCACACCTCGCGTTCCTGCTGCAACTGGTCCTCAACGCGGCCAACGCAGCGCTGGACGCCCTGTTCGTGCTGGTGCTCGAGTTGGATGTCGTCGGCGTCGCCCTCGGCACGGTGCTCGCGCAAGTCGGTGCGGCGGCACTCGGATGCCTGCTTGTGGCGCGCGATCTGGAGGGTCGCGGAGGTCACTGGAACTGGCAGGCGATCCGCGCGCCCGAGCGGTTGAGGCGGACCATCGCCGTCAACTCGGACATCATGGTCCGCTCTCTGTGCCTGCTGTTCGCCTTCGCCTGGTTCACCGCCCAAGGGGCGCGGAGCGGCGACGTGGTGCTTGCAGCCAACGCCGTGCTCTACAGCATGCTGATGTTCAACGCCTACCTCCTCGACGGCTTCGCCTTTGCCGCCGAGACGCTCGTCGGCCAGTCCGTCGGGGCACGTGACGCCGACCGCTTCTCACGGGCCGTCAGGCTGTCGAGTGCGTGGGCCGCAGTCGTCGGGTTCGGTCTCGGTGCGGCAATCTGGCTTGGCGGCGGACTGGTCATCGACCTGCTCACGGTCAACGAAGCGGTGAGAGAAACCGCCCGTACCTATCTCGGCTGGGCGGCATTGACGCCGGCGGTCGGGTTCGTGTGCTTTCAGCTGGACGGCATCTTCATCGGGGCAACGCGTACCGCCGACATGCGGAACATGATGATCGTGAGCCTTGCGGTTTATCTCGCGATGTGGGCGCTGTTGGCTCCGATCTATGGCAACCATGGGCTTTGGATGGCGTTGGTCGTGTTCTTTGTCGTGCGCGGCGTAACCCTCGGGCTCCGCTATCCGGCGCTGGTCCGCGACAGTTTCGGCGCTGCCGGCCTGACGCGCGGCACCGCGGCCGGAGAGTGACCGGTCAGATGATGTCGAGGATCGCCTCCGGCGGCCGCCCGACAACCGCCCTGCCCTCGCGGATGACGATCGGCCGTTCGATCAGGATCGGGTTGGCGATCATCTGCTCGATCAGCTGCTCGTCGCTCAATGCCGGATCGGCGAGGCCAAGGTCGCGGTACACCGCTTCGCCCTTGCGGATGATGTCGCGCGGCCGCGCATTCATCATCGCAAGGACGCGTCTGAGCTCTTCCGCTGTCGGCGGCGCTTTCAGGTATTCGACGACCTCAGGCTCGATACCGCGTTCGCGCAGCAGTTCCATCGCCTGGCGCGACTTGGAACAGCGCGGATTGTGGTAGATCGTCACCGTCATCGGCTGACCCTCCTCACTGTGCGTAACGTTCGGCCTCGACCCCGGTGGCGTCGCCTATCGAGGTAATCCCGTCACGCTCCATGAACGCCACGAGATCGCGCTTGATGCGTGCGATGAGCGCCGGTCCCTGATACGTGAGCGCGGTGTAGAGCTGGACCAGGGAGGCACCGGCCTTGATCTTGGCATAGGCAGCCTCGCCCGACGTCACTCCCCCGACACCGACCAGGGGCAGACGTCCTTCCGTCAGTCGATGGAGCCGGGCAAGGACGCGCGTGGATAGGGCGAACAGCGGGGCGCCCGAAAGACCACCGGCCTCGCTGGCGTGCGCGCTGGCAAGACCGTCACGCGAAATCGTGGTGTTGGACACGATGACACCGTCCGCGCCATGTGCCAGGCACGCCTCGGCTATATCCTCGAGTTCCCGCTCGGTGACATCGGGGGCGATCTTTATCAGTACCGGCGTCCGTTTCCCCATGGCGTCCGTGAGCCTGTCACGGGCCTCGTTGAGCCTGGTCAGCAATGTCACCAGTTCGCCACGCGCCTGCAACCGGCGGAGGTCCGGTGTGTTCGGCGACGAGATGTTGACGGTGAAATAGTCCGCAAGCCCCCAGAATGCCTCGAGGCCGCGGGCATAATCGGCAATGCGATCCGCAGAATCCTTGTTCGCGCCGATGTTGACGCCGACAACGCCACCCCGCCTTGCAAGCGAGCGAAGCCGTTCGCGGACTGCCGCGTGACCGTCGCTGTTGAAGCCCAGTCTATTGATGAGGGCGGCATCCTGCGGCAACCGGAAGATTCTCGGGCGCGGATTGCCCTGTTGCGGGCGCGGGGTCACGGTTCCAATCTCGACAAATGCGAAGCCCAGCGCGAGCAGCGCCGAGGGAACCTCGCCGTTCTTGTCGAAGCCGGCGGCCATGCCCAACGGGTTGGAAAAGTCCAGTCCCCACACCCTCACCGCAAGCCGGGGGTCGTCGGCTGCGTCGGCACGAGGATAGATGCCGGCCTTGAGCGCGGCTATGGCGAGGCCATGGGCACGTTCCGGATCCATCGCCTGGAACAGCGGCCTTGCAAGGCTGAACAGCGCGCCCGTCAACATTCTCCCTTCCCGGGAGAGCCGAACCGCGTGGAAGGGGACAGGCGCTCGACGGACTTCACCGCATCAAGCGGAAGCGACCCATACAGGTGCGGGAAGAGCGCGCCACCGCGGGATCGCTCCCATCTCAACGCATCGCCGAGCCGGGCCGCATCAACGCCGATCAGGACGAGATCATCACGACCGGCAAAATGACGGCGAACCGTCTCCTCCAACTGGCTGGCGGTCGACAGATGAATGAAACCGTCGCGTTCGTCATCGGCAGACCCGTCGTAACGCCCTGCCGCTTCGGCGGACCGCCACTCTTCGGTGCCGCAGATCTTGTAGACCGTCTCCATGCATCTTCGCCCTTGTTTCCAGGGACCGTAGCGGCGCGCACCGGCTGTCTCAACCGGAATGATGGTTGATTACGACCCCGCTTGAGTATATTTTCCTACCACACGTGAAAGTAGTACCATGACCCCGTTGGGCCGGAACTCCGCCGTGATGTGATGTTCACACATCGCCAGATCTGGCAGGCCATCGACACGCTTGCCGAGCGTCATCGCACTTCCCCTTCCGGCCTTGCACGGCTGGCGGGGCTCGATGCCACGACCTTCAACCGATCGAAGCGAACCGGCCCGGATGGCCGCGAGCGCTGGCCGAGCACCGAAAGCATCGCCAAGATACTCGCCGCGACACGGGTAAGCTTCGAGGAGTTTGTGGGGTATGTCGGCAACGTCGACGGAGCGGCGAATGCACCCCGGCTGGTTCCGTTGATCGGATTTGCCCAGGCAGGTGGGGGCGGGTTCTTCGATGACGCCGGCTTCCCTGTCGGTGGCGGCTGGGACCAGATTGCGTTTCCCGGCATCAGGGACGAGAATGCCTACGCGCTGGAGGTCACCGGCGACAGCATGGCTCCCGTCTACCGCGACGGTGACATCATCATCGTCGCGCCGAACGCCACCGTGCGTCGTGGCGACCGCGTGGTCGTCAAGACGCGCGACGGCGAGATCATGGCCAAGGGGCTCAAACGCCGTACCACACGGCAGGTGGAACTGGCGTCATTCAATCCGGAGCACGAAGACCGGATCGTCGGCGCGGATCAGGTGGAATGGATGGCGCGGATCGTGTGGGCCAGCCAGTAGCGCTCACGCCGCCGACTTTGCAAGCTCACCGTCGAGGGCGCGGGAGATGAGGGCGCGGGTCTCGTCAATCCCGTAGAGCGCGACAAAGGAGCCGAAGCGCGGTCCCTGGCTCTGGCCGAGCAGAACCTCGTAGAGGCCGCGGAACCAGTCTCGAAGATTATCGAAGGGGTGCCGCTTGCCTACTTCGTAGACGACGTTCTGAATGGTTTCCGCATCCGCATTCGCCGGCAGGCGCCCGAGCTCGCCATCCAGTTCCTGAAGGGCGGCACGCTCTGTATCGGTGGGTATGCGGTAGGCTTTTGTCGGCTGCACGAAATCATTGAAGTAGTTCATCGCGTAGCCGACAAGGCGGTCCAGGATGGGGTTCGTCTCCGGCGTCACGACCGGCGCGTAGCGTTGAATGAAGCCCCACAGGACGGACGGCTGGTCGGCGTGGCTGGCGCTGACCAGGTTGAGTAGCAGCGCGAAGGTCACCGGCACGCGCGTGGACGGCGGCGAACCCTGGTGAATGTGCCAGACGGGGTTCGTCAACTGATCCGCGACGTCCTGATCCTGGTACGCGTCAAGGAACGAGAGATAGTCGTCCACTGCCCTCGGGATGACATCGAAGTAGAGCCGCTTGGCCTTGCGAGGTCCCTGGTACATGTAGAGGGACAGGCTTTCAGGCGGACCGTAGCGCAGCCACTCCTCGATGGTGATGCCGTTGCCCTTGGACTTCGAGATCTTCTCGCCGTTCTCGTCGAGAAACAGTTCGTAGGTGAAACCTTCCGGCGGTTCGGCACCAAGCACCCGGGCGATCGCGCTTGACAACCGCACCGAGTCGATCAGGTCCTTCCCGGCCATTTCGTAGTCAACCCCGAGGGCCACCCAGCGCATCGCCCAATCCGCCTTCCATTGCAGCTTGCAGCGGCCCCCGGTGACCGAAGTCTCGATCAGATCGCCGGTTTCGGGGTCGCGATAGGTTACGGTTCCGGCTTCAGGATCGACGGCTTCGAGCGGCACCTGAAGTACCACTCCGGTGCGCGGGCAGATTGGCAGGAACGGACTGTATGTCGCCCGGCGCTCGGGTCCGAGCGTCGGCAGGATGATGTCGACCACCCGCTGGTAGTTGGCCAGCACCTTGAGCAGGGTCGCGTCAAATCGACCCGAGGTGTAACACTCGGTGGCACTGAGGAACTCGTACTCGAAGTCAAAGGCATCAAGGAACGACCTCAGTTTCGCATTGTTGTGCGCGCCAAAGCTGTCGTGCGTCCCGAACGGGTCGGGTACACGGGTCAACGGCTTGCCCAGGTGCTCTGCAAGCAGATCCGGATTGGGAACATTGTCCGGCACCCGGCGCAATCCATCCATATCGTCGGAAAAGCACACGAGCCGGTTCGGCACCCGTCCTTCGGTGAGGACATGGAAGGCGTGGCGCACCATGGTCGTTCGCGCCACCTCGCCGAACGTGCCGATGTGCGGCAAACCGCTCGGGCCGTAACCGGTTTCGAAGACGACGTCGCCGGTGTCGTTGCGCCGCTCGATGCGGCGAAGCAACTTGCGTGCTTCCTCGAACGGCCATGCACGACATGTTGCGGCCGCCTCGACGAGTGCCTTGTCGAAAGCCTGTTCCACCGGCAGTCCTTTCCGCCCCCGATTGCAGGGCAAACTAGGTATGGTGCCGGGGGCCGTCAATCGCCATTGAGCGCGCGGGCCGAATAGCCGAAACTTCGCTACGATGCAAAACACCGCGCCATTCCTGCGCCAGAAGGACCGCCTCGGCGACCTTGCGGCAGAACTTGGAGGGACGCCGTCGCTGGTGCTTCATGGTACTGGCGCGTTGCGACGCGATTCCGCCGGTCGAACGGAGCAGCTCGACCCGCGTGCGGCCCTGAAGGCGCTGGGCGGAGAGCCTCATCTCGTCTGCCATGCCGCGTTCGTGATCAACCGGCTCACCCTCCTCGCAGGACAGGCGCCCGCGCTGAGGCAGGCAGCGCTCGTGGGAGACCACCTGGATGTCGCCGAACTCTTCGCTTTCGTGTGCCCTGCGCGCTTTGCACTGCCGACCCCCGCGGGAATCGCGGCGGCGCTGGGCATCGACGGGGGCGGTAACCGAGACGACACGCCGATCTCTCTCGCACAATCCGCACTGGTCCTGCTCCAGGCGCTTGCCGACCCGAAGGCAAATCGCATCGCCGAGACAGCGCGTCTCGCCGGGCACATGGCACGCGCAAGATGGCCATGGGCGAAGCTCGTGCAGGCCGCACTCGTCGTGGCCGGCGCACGTTTCGACCACTTCGAGGCAGGCAATGCCCTGAACGTCTGGGACCGGCTTCCCGATTGGGAGGACCCCGGGCCGCGCCCCCTGGCATCCACGCACCCCGTGCCGCCCGAGGATGCGGAGACGCTGCTAGCGCAGATGCTGAACGATCAGGCGGAAGACCGCCCGTCGCAGCGAGCCTACTGCCGGGAGGTGACCCGGGTCTTCGCGCCCAAGGCCGCACCTGGCGACAACCATGTCCTGCTCGCGGAAGCCGGTACCGGGCTCGGCAAGACGCTTGGCTACCTCGCGCCGGCCTATCTTTGGGCGAGGCGGAATGGCGGCACCGTATGGGTGTCCACGTATACGAAGAACCTCCAGCGTCAGCTCGAGCAGGAAACCGCCCGCTTCTATCCCGATCCTGCCGAACGTGCCCGCCGGGTCGTCGTGCGAAAGGGGCGCGAAAACTATCTGTGCCTCCTCAACCTGCAGGAATGGATTGCCCAGGCGGGGCAGCCTCGTGGCCGTGGTGCGGTGCTCGCCGGGCTGCTTGCCCGCTGGGCACGCGCAAGTCGCGACGGCGACATGGTGGGCGGCGATTTCCCGGCCTGGCTGATGCCGCTGTTCGTGACCTCGCGGGGGCAGGACGGTGCCGGGCCGCCCCCCTCGCCGGCAAGTCTCGGCCTGACCGACAGGCGCGGGGAATGCATCTATGCCGCGTGCCCCCACTACCGCAAATGCTTCATCGAACACGCCCAACGCAAGGCCCGTCGCGCCGACCTCGTTATTGCCAACCACGCTCTGGTCATGATCCAGGCGGCGCTCGACAGCGTTCTGCCCGGTGGCGAGGATATGGCGTCAGGCATGAATCCCGTCGAACGCCTGATCCTGGATGAAGGCCACCACGTGTTCGACGCGGCCGACAGCGCATTTTCCCTTCACCTCACCGGGCAGGAGATGTCCGAGGTCAGGCGATGGGTACTGGGGCCTGAAGGCCGCAGCCGCCGCGGGCGCGGTCTTGCCGAACGCATCGGCGACCTGATCGCGGGCGACGAGATCTGCGAGGCGTTGCTGCAGGAGGTCCTGGAACGGGCGCGTCTGCTGCCGGGACCTGGCTGGCTGGGCCGGCTGCACGCAGGCGGCACCGGGCCGGGTGAACGTTTTCTCGCGCTTGTACGCAGCCAGGTGCACGCACGTACCGAGAACCAGTCCGGCTATCAGCTCGAAACGGATTGCCGCCCCCTCGTACCCGGCCTCGCGGAAGCGGCTGGCGAGCTGGCCGCTGCCCTTGACAGCCTGGCCGGGCCGCTCGCAGGCCTCGCCGGCAAGCTGAAAGAAAAGCTCGACGACGATGCGGCAGAACTGGAAAGCGCGGAACGAACCCGACTGGAGGCGACAGCACGGGGTCTCCTGCGCCGCGCAGGGCTGGTATTGCCGGGCTGGAGGTCGATGCTGGACGGCCTCCGCGGGGAGGGCTCTGGAACCGACTTCGTCGACTGGTTCGCGATCGAGCTGGCGTTCGGCAACGAAATCGATGTCGGCATGCATCTGCACTGGATCGACCCCACCCGCCCGTTCGCGGAGCTCGTACTGGAACGTACGGACGGTGTCCTGATCACCTCGGCGACACTCAAGGACCGGCCACCACAGACGCCCGAGGACTGGCAGAGCGCCGAAATGCGCACCGGTGGCAGCCACCTTGCCCGCCCGCTGATGCGGGCATCGTACGAGTCACCGTTCGATTACCGGACGGCAACCCGGCTGATCGTCGTCAATGACGTGAACCGGGAGGAGCCCGAACAGGTGGCGGCCGCGTACCGGGAGTTGTTCCTCGCCGCCGGCGGTGGAGCGCTCGGGCTGTTCACAGCGATATCGCGCTTGCGAGCCGCCTGGCGCCGCCTGTCGGAGCCGCTTGCCGAGCGCGGCCTGACACTTTACGCCCAACACATCGATGCCGTGGACATCGGCACCCTGGTCGACCTCTTTCGCGCCGATCCTACGTCCTGTCTCCTCGGCACCGACGCGGTGCGCGACGGCGTCGACGTGCCCGGCGACAGCCTGCGGCTGATCGTGCTCGACCGCGTACCCTGGCCGCAGCCGACCATTCTCGAGCGCGCCCGCAGGAATGCCTTCGGTGGCCAGGCACATCAGGACATGATCGTGCGCCTGAAGCTCCGGCAGGCATTCGGGCGGCTGATCCGCAGCAAGTCTGACCGGGGCGCGTTCGTTGTGCTGGATCCGCGGCTGGCCAGCCGCTTCTGCACCGTCTTTCCGGAAGGGGTGGTGCCGGAACGGCTCGGTCTGGTCGATGCGATCGAAGCCGTCGAGAGCTTTCTCCGGCCCGCCCTTGCCGATCACGGACGTTCTCTCTAACGTGCGCCCGTTCTTGCCGCGAAACGGCAGTTCAGGAGCGACCGATGCCGGAGACCATCACGCACCATCAGGCACTCATCTACATCATGATCACCATGTCCGCGGCCGATCGGCGAATGACGGACCGGGAACTGGCGCAGGTCGGAAACATCGTGCAGATGCTGCCGATATTCCGTGACTTCGATGCCGAATCTCTGGTCAAGGTTGCCGAGGAATGTGCCGATCTCCTGAACAGCGAAGAGGGTCTCGACCGGGTCCTCGGCCTGGTGACGTCCAATCTGCCCAGTCGGCTCTATGAAACCGCCTATACGCTGGCCGTCGACGTTGCATCGGCCGACGGTTCGGTGAAGCGGGAGGAAAACCGGCTTCTGGAAATCATTGCCGATCGGCTCGGCATCGATGCGCTGACGGTCGCTGCGATTCAGCGCGCGGCTCGCGCGCGCTATGCGGTCCTGCCCCCGAAAGCCTAGGCACGCGTTCGAATTGGCGCCAGGCGAACAGCCCGCAACGGAGAAAGCGTCCCCGTCCGCTACGCCACCAGTTGCCCTGCAAAGCTGGCAACCGCGTCGGCGGCGGCCATCCAGTTGTCTTCGGCGGTGCGCCCCGACTTCCGGCGCGGCACCAGATCATGATTGCCGTCGATGGCCCAGAAGAACCGAACCTGCTGCGGTAGCGAGTA
>CAZSNL010000003.1:0-45335 GCA_964608275.1 uncultured Hyphomicrobiales bacterium
AGACCGCATTGACGGTGACGCCGGTGCCGGCGGTCTCCAGCGCAACCACTCTCGTAAGCCCGACAAGCCCGTGCTTGGCCGCGACATAGGCCGCCTTGTGAACGGAAGCCACCAGGCCATGGACGGAGGCGATATTGATGATCCGGCCCCAGCCTTGCGCCTTCATCTGCGGTACCGCCGCGGCAATGCCGTGGAACGCCGCCGACAGGTTGACGGCAATGATCGCGTTCCACCTTTCGGCCGGGAAATCCTCGACCGGCGCCGTGAACTGGATGCCGGCATTGTTCACGAGGATGTCGAGCCGGCCCATCGTCTCGATGGTCATCCGGACCAGGCGGCGCACCGCGTCGCCGTCGGACATGTCAGCGTCGTCGTATTCGGCACGTACGCCGTGCCCGGTCGCGATCCCGGTGCGGATCGCTTCGATCTCGCCGGCGTCGCCGAAGCCGTTCAGCATGATGTCGGCGCCTTGGGCGGCCAGCGCTCTGGCGATGCCGTACCCGATGCCGCTGGTCGAACCGGTGACGATGGCAACCTTGCCCTTCAGCATGAATTCTCTCCTTGTGCGGTATCGGGTGCGATTAGGGCCATTGCGGCAGATTCCGCTTCTACCACGCCGGTCCGGTCAAGGCGTCATTGGTCCTCTTGGACTTGTACGCCGGCAGGCCACGAATTTCGAAATTCGCGAATAGGTGGCACTTGAGCCATTTTCGTTGACTCTCCCGAACTTTCGATATCGGATGGGGCGGCTCCACGGGAGGAGGGGCAGTTTCGGTAGGAGGTGTGGCGATGCCAGGGGTGTGTCGACTGTCGGATGACGTCTCGTCGCTGCGATACAGACGATCCTGTCCGCATCCAATGCAGCCCGGTTGTGTCTGAAAACGCCATCCTGCCCACCCGTTTCCCACATCAAGCCCCGCAAGAGCGGACCGGGACCGCCGGTCTCGGCTTCCTGATCCAATCGGCCAGCGGCAGGCTCGACACGCTGCTCAGCGTCGCAGCGATCGTCGTCATCAGTGCCCTGGCGGTGGCGCTGTTCCGCGCTGTTGAACTGGTCGAGCGGCTGATGCTGCGAAGCCGCGAATCGATACCGGCGCCGTGGCGTAGACGGTATCGCTGACATGCAAATCGAAGAGGAGGAGATCTGCGTGATGGACATTGTCCTGGAGAATGCCGTGCTGCCCAATCGCCCGGAGCGCTGGTCGATAGGCATCGAGGGCGAGCAAATCGCCGCCGTGACCCAGGACAAGCTGGATGGCCGGCGCCGGGTCGACCTGGACGGCCTCGTCGTGTCGCCGAGCTTCGTCGACGTGCATACCCACATCGACAAGTGCTTCACGGCCGACCGCACGCCCGGAATTGCCCGTGAACTGGACTTGCGTTCGGCCATCACGCTCATTCGTCAGTCCAAGGACACGTTTTCCGTGGACGATGTGGCTCGGCGGGCGAGCAAGGCACTCGACTGGGGCCTCGCCGCGGGCATCGGCGCGATCCGGACCCATGTCGACGTCGATCCGTTCGTCCAGCTGCGTAGCGTCGAGGCGATCAACGAGGTTCGCCGCCGTTACGGCGACCGGCTGAGCCTGCAGATGGTTGCCCATCCGCAGGAAGGATGGTTCGACGCCGGCGACGGCTTCGAGTCCGGCTCGCGGGAAACGGTCTGTCAGGCGATGCAGGCCGGCGCAGATGTGGTTGGCGGCAACGTCAATGCCACCCTGTGGCCGTCGAGCCCGGAGGCCCAGGTCGACGAGATCTTCGCGTTCGCGAAGGAGTTCGATGCCGCCATCGACATTCACCTCGACAACGCCGACACCAGCGCCGCCTTTACCTTGCCCTACGTGATCCAGAAGACAATCGAGACCGGATGGCAGGGACGGGTGGCCGTCTCCCACATCGCGTCGCTGGCGGCGGTGCCGGATGCCCAGGCAGCCGATACCATCGACAAGCTGCGCGAGGCCGACGTCGCCGTCATGGTCCAGCCGACGCGCATCAGGCTGACCAGGGTCGAGGAGATGCTGGAGGCCGGCGTGCTGGTGGCGGTGGGCACCGACAACCTCCGCGACGCCTTCGTTCGTCACGGGCGCGCGAACCCGATCCGCATCCTGCTGCTGCTTGCCCAGCTCATCCGCCGCACGACCGATGCCGACCTCGAGCGGCTGTGGCTGACGATCACCGACGACGCGGCGCGGGCGATCGGGATCAGCGACTACGGCATCCACGAAGGCGCGCCGGCAAACCTGGTGGTGCTGGACGCCGGCTCCATTCCGCACGCGGTGCTGCACGAAGCCGAACCCCGGCTCCTTCTGTTCCGCGGCGCACCGGTCCTCGACACCGGACTTCTTCAGTAGCGGACCAGCGGGACCGCGGACTGATCCCGGCAGCCACGGCTGCCGGGGAGGGTGCAGACTGCCGACACATCGCTGATTTCCGTGAATATCGAAATTTTCGGACATTGCGAACCAAACACGGGCTTGATAGTGTCCGCCGCCAGGGGAGGGTGAAGGACGTGAGCATGCCCCGCGATCGGCAACGGCATGGCACCCGCGCCGCGGCATCACCGGTCCGGGCTCGATGCCTGGCGGCCTCGCGTCACCAATGATCCAACGAGCGTTGATAACCGTGATTAGGGAGGTTCCCATGAAGACCCGCTGGTTCAGGCTGGGACTGGTTGCTGCGGTGGCTGGATTGACGCTGTCCGCCGGTGCCGCGGCGGCGGCCGACTTCACGTTCCGTTTCGCCCATATCCTGAAGACCGACACTCCGGCCCATCGTGCCGCGGAGCGGATGGCCGAACTGGTCGCCGAGCGCAGCAACGGGCGCATCGAGATCAACATTCATCCGGCCGGCGAGCTCGGCACCGACACCGAGATCATCGAACAGATCCAGTTCAACTCGGTCCAGATCGGGTTTCCGCCGACCGCCGTGCTGGGCCAGTTCGAACCCAGGATGCAGTTGCTGGACCTGCCGTTCATTTTCCCCACCCCGGAGGACGCCTACACCGTCCTCGACGGCGAAATTGGCCAGGAGCTGCTGGCAAGCCTGGAAGACAAGGGGTTCAAGGGGCTGGTCTACTGGGAGAGCGGCTTCAAGCAGATGACCAGCAACAAGCGCCCGATCCTCGAGCTGGCCGACCTTGGCGGCATGGCCGTGCGGACGATGGACAGTCCGCTTCTGGTCCAGCAGTACCGGACCTGGGGCGCGAACCCGCTGCCGATCTCGTTTGCCGAAACCTACACAGCGCTGCAGCAGGGCGTGGCCGACGCCCAGGAGAATCCGCTGGTCTCGATCTACCAGATGCGCTTCTTCGAGGTGCAGGACCATCTCACGCTCAGCAACCACGCCTATCTCGGCTATGCGCTGATCATGAACAAGGACGCCTGGGATGGCTTGCCCGAGGATCTGCAGGAAGTCGTCGCCACGGCCGCGCAAGAGGCCCGCGACTGGCAGCGCGAGGAATCGAGGCGGTTCGACGAGGAACTCCTCGGCAAGCTGGGTGAGACGGGCATCGAGATCCACCAGTTGCCTGACGAAGGCCGCCAGAAGTTCATCGAGGCCAGCCGTTCGGTTCACGAGGCCTTCGCCGACGTGGTGACGCCCGAGCTTCTCCAGCGCGTGTACGAAGCGACCGGTCGCGACGGCTAGCGGTCGACCGCCGACGCCGGGGCGAGCCATGCTTCGAACCGCGAACCTGATCCTGAACCGCTGCGAGGAGTGGCTGATGGTGATCAGCATGGCGCTGATCACCATCCTGATCTCCATCCAGGTGGTCCTGCGTTACGGATTCGGATCGTCGATTCCATGGGCCGAGGAGGTCACCCGGTTCATCGTCATATGGATGACCTTCATCGGCGCAGCCATGGGCGTGCGGCTGGGCGCCAACATCTCTATCGACATCCTGGTCGAGTTCCTGCCGAAACGCTTCCACTGGCCGTTGCTGGCAACGGCGGCGCTGTGCGGGACGCTGTTCGGTGTGGCGCTGATCGTCTTCGGCTATCCCATCGTGACCAAGACCGCGAGCATCGGCCAGGTCTCTTCCGCACTCCGCATCCCGATGGCCTGGGTCTACCTCATCTTTGTCGTCGGCGGTGCGCTCCTGACGCTCAGGTTCGCCCAGCAGTTCGTCGGCGTCATCCGCGGAGGGCCTCTCGAGCCTGAAGGCGACGACCTCACCCGCACGCTGCCCGGCGCCTGACCGGCACGCTGTCACAATCCCGAGCAAGACGCTTCCATGATTCCTGGCATCCTGTCCGTACTTGCAGGCTTCCTGCTGCTTGGACTGCCCATCTTCCTCGCGCTGTCGCTGACGGTATTCGTCGTCCTCTACCTGTTCACCGGCATTCCGCTGTCCATCGTGCCGCAGCGCATGTTTGCCGGCGTCAACAACTTCACGCTGATGGCGATTCCGTTCTTCATCCTGGCGGCGGAAATGATGCGCATCGGCGGGCTCGCCGAGCGGCTGATCGATCTGGCCAGGGTGCTGGTGGGAAGCGTTCGCGGCGGCATGGCCATCGCCGCGGTGCTGGCCTGCATGTTCTTCGCCGCCATTTCAGGGTCCGCCCCGGCCACGGTCGCGACCATCGGCACCATCATGATCCCGACGCTTGTCGAAGGCGGCTACGGGCGCCGCTTTGCCGTCGGCATCGTCACCACCGCGGGAACACTCGGCCTCATCATCCCGCCCAGCATCACCATGATTGTCTACGGCGCCGTCACCGGCACCTCCATCGGCCAGGTCTTTGTCGCCGGCTTTCTGCCCGGCGTGGTCCTCGGCATCATGCTGATGGTCTACTGCCACGTGCACGCCCGCCGGGCCGGAATGCAGCCGAGCCCGCGGGCCACCTGGTCGGAGGTGGGGCAGGCGTTCCGCCGTGCCAGCTGGGGGCTCGGGCTGCCGGTCGTGCTGCTAGGCGGCATCTATTCGGGGATCTTTACCCCGACCGAATCCGCCGCCGTGGCCGTGGTCTACGGGTTCTTCGTCAGTGTCTTCATCTACCGGCAGGTCGGCGTGCACGAGCTGTTCCAGATCCTGAAGACCTCCGGCCTATTGTCGGCGACACTCCTCGTCATCGCGGCGGGTGCCGCCGCCTTCTCGTGGCTGCTGGCGAGCCAGGGAATTCCCTCAATGCTGGCGGGCACGGTGCTGTCGCTCACCGACTCCCAATGGGTCCTCCTGCTTCTGTTCAACGTCGTGCTGTTGATCGCCGGCTGTTTCCTCGATGGCGTGTCGGCGCTCATCGTCCTTGCACCGCTGATGCAGCCGATCGCCGAACAGTATGGGGTGGACCCGGTGCATTTCGGCATCGTCGCGGTGGTGAACCTGGCGCTCGGGATGGTGACGCCGCCGGTCGGGCTGAACCTTTTCGTGGCCTCCGCGATTGCAAAGATGCCGGTACACGAGGTTGCGCGGGCGGTGATGCCGTCGCTGGGAATTCTCATGCTCGGCCTGGTGCTGCTCACCTACGTTCCGCACCTGACGATGCTGCTGCCGTGGTTCTTCTATCGATAGCTTGCAGCTGACGCGTCGCTCCCGCGCGAGGAGTGGCGCGATGCACCATCACCAGCCGACGTCCGGAAGCCAGGCAGAAAAGCCCTGCAGGTCGGGTGGCTGCCTGCCGGTGCCGGTTGGGTTCGGCTGGAGTCTTGTGTCGCCGGTGCGGTCAGTCGTCCGTGTATTCGTTCATTCCGGCGACGATGAGGGCGGTTGCCTCGTCGATGTGGTCGTGCAGCAGCCGGACGGCCAGGTCGGTGTCGCGGGCGAGGGCGGCGTCATGGATCTTCTGGTGCACGAGGGCGCGCGGCGAATTGGGCAGCCGGCTCTGCGCCGACAGCCTGCGGTAGCGGTCGAACTGGTCGCTCAACAGGCCGTGCAGGTGCAGCAGGCAGTCCGAGCGGCACGCCGACACCAGGGCGTGGTGGAACTCGCGGTGGCGGCGCTCCCAGTCGTCCTCGAGCACCGTCCGGTCGGCGCGCGACAGCAGCGACAGCTTGTGCCGGGCGGCGACGACGTTGGCTTCCCAGGTGTCGTCGCCGAAGGTGATCGAGCGGCGCAGCGCCAGGCCCTCGACCTCCTTGCGCACCATGGCGATGTCGCGGATGTCCTCGACCGAGGCCGGCGGGACCCGGAAGCCGCGCTGGCCGGTGGATTCGACGAGCCGGTTTTCGGCAAGTCGCGACAGCGCTTCGCGCAGCGGGCTCAGGCCGACGCCGTAGGTCTCCCGCAGGTCGTCGAAGCGCAGCTTGGTGCCCGGTGCCAGCCGGCCGCTGAGGATGTCTGCACGCAGATCCTCGAATACCTTTCCGGCGAGGGTTTTCGCCCGCACCGGAGCCTGCTGGTCATTGTTCGCATCATCCGACGTCAGCGCCCGCATTCACACGATCCTTCAATCTACCTGAACTGGTCCACGAGTATCACGGATTCGAGTCCGCATTGTAAGGATGCAAGTCGTCTGCCACTCGCCGACGTCGGTCGGCGTGGGTCCCGGCCGGGTTTCCCTAAGGTTGTAGTGGACCAGCAACTTGAACGTCACGTCAACCGGTAAATTTCGAAATTTCGGCTTTAAGACGCGATCGTTCCGCAGTAGGTTGCCTGCGGCGGATGCCGTTGGGGACGTCAAGAGCCTCAAGACGGGCGCCGGCCAGGACGGACATGACCGAGGCGGGGGATGACGATGGGCGCATTTGTCACTCTGGGAGAACGCATTGCCAAGGCGAACGCGGAGGCACACGCACGGATCCTGGCGGGCGAGCCCGTGCTCACCGATGTCGTCATTGCCGGCGAGGCGATTCCCGACCTGCAGCGGCGGCTGATCCTGCATGCCGGCCCGCCGGTGACCTGGGATCGGATGTGCGGCCCGATGCGGGGGGCGGCATGCGGCGCGATGGTGTTCGAAGGCTGGGCTGAGTCGCTTGAGGACGCCGAACGGCAGATCGCGGCGGGCGAGGTCGAATTCCAGCCCAACCATCATTTCGATGCCGTAGGCCCGATGACCGGGATCACCACCCGCAGCATGCCGTTGTTCGTGGTCGAGAACCGCACCACCGGCGATCGCGCCTACTGCACGATCAACGAGGGCATGGGCAACGTCATGCGCTTCGGCGGCAACGATGCCGAAGTGGTCGAGCGCCTGCGCTGGATCGCCGCCGAGGTGGGGCCGGCATTCGGTGCTGCCCTGCGTCAGCGTGGCGGCATCCCCCTCAAGGGTCTCATCGCTAGGGGGCTTTCCATGGGCGACGAGATGCACATGCGCAATGCCGCCTGCACCGGCCTGTTCCTGCGCGAGATCGCCGCTGCCCTTGCCGAGGCGGTCGAGTCGCGGTCGCTCCTGAAGCAGCTGCTCGCGTTCATCGCCGGCAACGACATGTTCTTCCTCAACATCGTGATGCCGATGGCCAAGTCGATGATCATGGCCGCCCGCGACATCGAATTCTGCACGATCGTCACCACCATGGCCCGCAACGGGACCGACTTCGGCGTGCACCTGAGCGCGACCGGCGACCGCTGGTATACGGCACCCGCCGAGATGGCGCAGGGATTGCTGTTTCCCGGGTTTGACTACAGCCACGCCAACCCGGACATCGGCGATTCCTGCATCGTCGAGACGGTCGGCCTGGGCGGGTTTGCGATGGCCGCGTCGCCGGCGGTTGTGGGCTTCGTCGGTGCCGGCTCGCTGGATGACGCGATCGGATATACCCGCAGCATGTCGGAGATCACCTTCGGTCCGAATCCGGAGTGGACACTGCCGACGCTCGGCTCGATCGGCGTGCCCACCGCCATCGACGCGCGGCACGTGGTGGCGACCGGTTCCGCGCCGGTGATCAACACCGCGATTGCCCACCGAGAAGCGGGCAGGGGACAGATCGGGGCCGGCGTCGTGCGTGCCCCGCTCGCCTGCTTCGAGCAGGCCGTTCTGGAGTTTGCGCGCCGGTACGACCTGGAGGCGTAACGGGCAATCGTGGTCGCCCGCCGCACACCTGTATGCGCGGCGCACGGGCCCAATCTTCGGATATGTGCGAAAATTTCGAAATCTCTTGACATTTAACAGGTCGACTAGTTCGGTGCCGTTAGCGAAATTCTGGAGGAGGTGAAGCAATGGCGGCTGGCGAGAACGCGCTGCTCGAATCCGCAGTCTACCGGGTGCCGATGAGTTCTCCGGGCGATATGTCGGCGGTGGCCGATCTCTTCGACAGCAACACGGTGGCGCCGGAGCACGTCGTTGCCGTGCTGGCGCAGACCGAGGGCGATCCCTACGCGCGCGGATACGCCACGCTCGCCATGCAGGTGCTCTTCTCCGAACGGCTCGGCAGGTCCCGCGAGGAGATCTTCGAAACCATCCCGATGATGATGATTGGCGGCGTTGGCGGCATCATGACGCCGCACATCAACCTGTTCGTGAAACGGCCGGCGGCCGCCGGTGCCGCCCCCGGCGGATTGCGGCTGGCGCTTGGCGTCGCCGACACCCGCGTCCTCAAGCCCGAGGAATACGGAACGATGACGCAGGTGGAGTTGGTGGCCGATGCCGTGAAGAGGGCGATGGCCGACGCCGGCATCACCGATCCGGGCGCCATCGAATGCGTTGAGGTGAAGTGCCCCGCGATGACGCCGGCGCGGGTGGCGGAAGCGCAAGGCCGTGGCAAGTCGGTCGTCAACACCAATCCCGCGGCAGCTTCGTCACTGGCAAAGGGCGCCTGCGCGCTCGGCGTGGCCGTCGCGACCGGTGAGGTGGACGCCGCCAGGCTCAGCGATGGTGTGATCAATCGCGACGCGTCCCTCTATTCGTCCGTTGCCTCGACGTCGGCGGGCGGTGAGCAGGTGGCTTGCCGCATCCTGGTCATTGGTAACGTCGAGGGCGCCCCCGGCCGTCAGGTCGCCGCGCACGGGATGATGAAGGATCAATTGGACATCCACGGCGCCCGCGACGCGTTCACGAACGCGGGCCTGCGGCTCGACGACGGCGTGCTCGCCGAGGAGGAGCGCAAGCGGATCGCGGGGGTGTTCGTCAATGCGGGCGCGGATTTCGCAACCCATGTGCGCGGTCGCCGCCACGTCCTGCACTCCGATTTCCTGGCGCCGTTCTCGGGCATACAGGCCAAGGCGGTGGCGCACGCGGTTGTGGCCTCGATCGTCGGCGACACCCTGTTCCTGGCCTCCGCAGGCGCCGAGCATCAGGGCCCTCCGGGTGCGAACCTCATCTGCGTGATCGCGGAGACAGACTGAGCCAACGGAAGAGAGCAATGGAGCACATTCAGAAGCATTACCGGCTTACCGAACACGGGGCGGCGCGAATCCTCGAGGCTGCCGTAGAGAAGGCCCGCCAGATGGGCAAGCCGCAGTGTATCGCCATCGTCGACGAGGGCGGCAACCTGCTGGCCTTCCGGCGCATGGATGGCGCCAAGATCCTCAGCATCGAATCCGCGATCCGCAAGGCGATCACCGCCGCGTCGAGTCGCGCGCCGACAGGCAACGTCCCCGAAGGCTTGGACAACCGGCTGGCGCACGCCACGTCGGGTCGCCTGGTCAATCTCAAGGGCGGACTGCCGATCATCGCCGACGGCGTGACCGTGGGTGGCATCGGCGTCGGCTCGCAGACCGGCGAGGAAGATCTCGAGGTCGCCGAAGCCGGCATCGCGGCGCTGGAGACCTGAAGAAACCCCCGCGCGGGGACGGGAAACAACAACAATAACACTCTCCCCGCACTCGAACCCGCCCAGGGCGGGTACACAAAGGTGGAGGATGGAAACAATGCGGAACACGTTACTGTCGCTGCTGGCGACGACACTGCTGCTCGTGCCGGCAGCACTTGCCACCCCGGCCGAAGCAGCCGAGATGGAAATTCGCTTCAGCCACGTCAACACGGACAACACGCCGAAGGGCTATGCCGCCAACCGCTTCGCCGAGCTCGCCGAACAGTACACCGACGGCCGGGTCAAGGTTGCCGTGTTTCCGAGCGGCCAGCTGTTCGGGGATGGCGAGGAAATGGAAGCGCTACTGATGAACGATGTGCAGATCATCGCACCATCGCTTTCCAAGTTCCAGCGCTACACGGACAAGCTCCAGGTCTTCGATCTGCCGTTCCTGTTCAGCTGCGTCGATGCCGTGACCAAGTTCCAGCAGAGCGACCTCGGCAAGGAACTCCTCAACTCGATCAAGGACCGGGGTTACACCGGGCTTGGCTACATCCACAACGGGATGAAGCAGCTCTCCGCCCATCGCGCGATCCGCAAGCCCGAAGACGCCAAGGGTTTGACGTTCCGGACCCAGCCGTCGGAAGTGATCCAAGACTACTTCCGGCAGATGGGGGCGAGCCCCCAGTCGCTCGCCTTCTCCGAGGTCTACCAGGCGCTGCAGACCGGTGTCATCGGCGGCCAGGAGAACAGCTGGACCAGCATCTACACGATGCGGTTCTTCGAGGTTCAGGAATACGTCATGGAGACCAATCACGGGATGATGAGCTTCATGATCACGGTCGCCACGAACTGGTGGGAGAGCCTGCCGGACGACATCCGTGACGCCCTTTACCGCGCCGCCGTCGAAGCCGCCGACGAAGCCAACAAGGCTGCCGACGAAATGCACCAGAAGAACCGGCAGAACATCGTCGAGGCTGGCGGCACCGAGATCATCACCTTCACGCCGGAGGAAATCGCCGTCTGGCGCGAGCACATGCGTCCGGTCTGGGACAAGTACCGTGACGCGATCGGCAGCGACCTCATCGAGGCTGCCGAGGCCGCAAACGACGCCTGTTGACCCTGTCGGCCTACATGTCGTCGACATTGCGGTTCGTGAACCGGCTGGAGGAAGGCATCATTGCCTTCCTCCTTGCGGCGATGGTGCTGCTCCAGTTCGTCCAGGTCATCCTGCGCTACGTGTTCTCGGCCGGATTGGTCTGGGCGCTCGAGGCAACGACCTACATGTTCGCCTGGATGGTGATGATCGGCATCTCCTACGGGATAAAGGCCGGATCGCACATTGCCGTTGACGCGCTCGTCAACGCGCTGCCGCGGGGAGGCAAGCGGACGCTCGGGCTGATCGCCGTGTTTCTCAGCGCCGTCTACGCCGTCATCATGACCTACGGCGGCTGGAACTACTTCTCGACCGTCTGGAAGATCGGCGTGATGGCGCACGAACTCCCGATCCAGAGATGGATCCTGGTGAGCGTCCTGCCGCTTGGCTTTGCGCTGCTGCTGTTCCGGCTTCTCCAGCTCGGCTGGCAGATCATCCGCGGCGAGATCGACGGTTTCCGGGTTGCCAACGAAGCGGCCGACGCGATGCTGATGGCGGACGATCCGGCACTGGCTGCCGTCCCGGATGACGGGGCGCGACGGAGCGACGTCCGATGACCGGTGCCTTCCTGATCGGCTCGATGCTTGTCTTCCTCGTCATCGGCATGCCGATTGCGATCGCGCTCGGACTGGCGGGAAGCCTGACGATCATCCTGTTCATGCCCGATTCGCTGGCGTCTGCGGCAGCGCGGGTGTTCAACACGATGGAGCACTACACGCTGCTGGCGATGCCGTTCTTCATCCTGTCCAGCGTGTTCCTGACGACCGGCGGTGTCGCCCGGCGCCTGATCGACTTTGCGGTTGCGGGGGTAGGGCACATACCCGGCGGGCTCGCGGTTGCATCGGTCTTTGCCTGCGTCCTCTTCGCCGCCATCTCCGGCTCGTCTCCGGCAACGGTCGTCGCCGTCGGGTCGATCGTGATCGCGGGAATGATCAGGACCGGCTATTCGCCGATGTTCGCAGCTGGATGTGTCTGCACCGCCGGCACGCTGGGCATCCTGCTGCCGCCGTCCATTCCGATGATCGCCTACTCGGCCACGACCGAAACCTCCGTCGGTCGGCTGTTCCTGGCCGGCGTCATGCCGGGATTGCTGCTCGGACTGGTTCTGGCGTTTGTGATCTACGTCTACGCGCGGATCACCGGCCTGCCGCGCATGGAGCGCGCGACCTGGGGTGAAATGGCCGCGGCCGGAGCGCGTGCGGGGTGGGGCTTGCTGCTCATCGTCATCATCATGGGTGGCATCTACGGCGGCATCTTCACCCCGACCGAGGCAGCGGCGGTGGCGGCCGTCTATTCCTTCGTGGTTGCCGTCTGGATCCACAAGGATTGCAGCTACGCCGATGTCCCCAAGGTCCTCCTCGACGCTGCCAAGCTCAGCGTCATGCTCCTGTTCATCGTCGGCAACGCGTTCCTCTTTGCCCACGTGCTGACCGCGGAACAGCTGCCGTCGATGCTCGCCCAGAAGATCATCGCCGCCAATCTCGAGCCCTGGATGTTGCTGATATTCATCAACATCCTGCTGCTGTTTGCCGGGCAGTTCATGGAACCGGTGGCGGTGATCACGATCCTGGCGCCGGTCATATTCCCGGCAGCCATGGCAATGGGAGTGGACCCGATCCATCTCGGGGTGATCTTCGTCGTCAACATGGAGATCGGCATGGTCTCCCCACCCGTCGGCCTCAACCTGTTCGTTACCTCCGGGATAACCGGCCTTCCGATCCTCAAGGTGGTGAAAGCGGTCGTTCCCTATGTGCTGGTCCTTCTGATCTTCCTCGTTCTGATCACCTACGTGCCAGGTATTTCCATGATGCTTCCGAACAGCCTGATGGGGCCGGAGCGGCCCATGTAGGAGGATCGCCGGGGCGGGGGCTTTGAACGCCCGCCGCCCCGTTCTATGCTAGTAAGTAATAAATTTCTTACTTGCGGCTGGAGGATGCTATGAAGAGCGCAGTGGAGGTGGTGGCATGAATGCGGAAAGTGCTGCGGTGAAGAGCCTGCTCACCGGCGAGGTCAAGGTCGTCAATGTCGGCCTCGAGAGCTTCGCGGATGAACTCAGGGCCAATGGCACGACGGTGATCCATGTCGACTGGGTACCGCCGGCCGGCGGCAACCCGAAGCTCGCCGCGCTGCTGGCGAAGCTGGGGGCGTAAGGCCGGAAATGCGGCTGAACCCGGCGGCGGCGGAGGGAACCTTCGGGAGGCTCGCTCCCGGAGGGGCTGTTCCGGTTGCCCGGGTGGTGCCGCCGGGAGGTGTTGTTCGTACGCCGCGGGCCGGCCCGGTGCCGGCCCGGATCGGCTGGGCGGGATGTCTCGAGGGTGCAAGAACATGAAGATCGTCAATGAGGTTCGTAAAGGTTTCTATCTCGATTCCGTGGCCCTGATGCGCCTGTCGCGCGCCATCGCGGGTCTGCCGGGTGTCCATGAAGCGGCCTTGATGATGGGGTCTCCGTCGAACCGGGAGATCCTCGAAGGCGCCGGCCTGATCGGGAGCGAGGGTGTCGAGGCAGGGGGCAACGACCTGATCATCGCGATCAAGGTCGAGGACGAAGCCGCCGGCGAGGCCGCGCTCAAGGAGGCGCTTGCCCGCCTGGACGGCCCCAGGTCCGAAGCGTCTGAGGGGCAGGAATGGCGTCCCCGCAGCATCCGCGCCGCGGTCTCTGCCATGCCGGATGCCAACCTCGCCCTGATTGCCGTGCCCGGCGACTTCGCGGCGGCAGAAGCCCGCAAGGCGCTTCAGAGCGGGCTCCACGTCATGATGTTCAGTGACAACGTGTCGGTGGAGGACGAGGTTTCGCTGAAGCAGGAGGCCCGCGAGCGCGGGCTCCTGATGATGGGTCCCGACTGCGGAACCGCGATCATCAATGGCGTGCCGCTCGCCTTTGCCAACGCGGTGCAGCGCGGCAACATCGGCATCATCGGCGCATCCGGCACCGGAACCCAGGAGATCTCGGTCCTGGTTTCCGAGGCGGGATCCGGCATTTCGCATGCCATCGGCGTCGGCGGCCGGGATCTCAAGCAGGAGGTCGGCGGCCTTACCACGCTGACGGCGATCGAGGCCCTGGACGCCGACGCGGCGACCGAGCGGGTCGTTCTCGTCTCCAAGCCGCCGCATCCCGATGTCGCGGCCAGGGTACTGGCGCGCATCGCGAAGAGCCCGAAGCCCTACACGGTGTGCTTCCTCGGCGCCGAGCCGATGGACCTGCCGGCCAACGCCAACCAGGTGCATACGCTCAAGGAAGCGGCAGAACATGCGCTCGGCGGCAGGACGGTCGGCGCCGATTTCGACGTTTCGGCAGTGGCAGGCGCGCAAGCCGGCGGCGCCCGGAGCGGCCGCATCGAAGGGCTGTTCTGCGGCGGGACGCTGTGTGCCGAGGCCCAGCTCGTGCTCAAGGCAAGCGGCCGTGCCGTGACGTCGAATGTCGCCGTTCCGGGTGCCGCGGCCCTGTCCGAGCCGACGGCCGACGCCGATCGCATCATTGATCTGGGTTCGGACGAATACACCCGCGGCCGGCCGCATCCGATGATCGATCCATCGGTGCGCGACGCCATGATCCGGCAGGCGCTTGTCGATTCAAGCGTTGCCGTGATCCTGCTGGATCTCGTGATCGGGTATGGCGCGCACGCCGATCCCGCCTCGCAGCTGTCCGAGGTCGTTGCCGGACGCAGCGCCGAGGCGCCGCCGATCGTCTGCTCGGTCACCGGGACCGATCGCGATCCCCAGGTCCGGTCGCGGCAGGAGCAGATCCTGCGCAGCGCGGGCCTTCTCGTTGCCCCGTCCAACGCGCAGGCCAGCGAACTGGCCGTGGCGCTGGCCGGCGGACGCGGGTGACGCGCCATGGCGGACACACTTCCCAGGCGACTGGTCGTGGCCGTCGGCGGCAACGCGACCCATCCCGAGGACATCGAGGGCACTTCGGAGGAACAGAAGGAGGTAGCCCGGAAGACGGCGCAGGCGCTGCTGCCGCTGGCAACCGACGTCGGCGAGCTGATCATCACCCACGGCAACGGTCCCGTGGTCGGCAAGATCATGATGCGCCAGATGCTGACGATGGACCGCATTCCGCCGATGTCGCTGGACATCTGCGTGGCGCACAGCCAGGGCGGCATCGGCTATCTGCTGATGCAGGCGATGGAGAACGCCCTGCGCGAGATCGGCAATCCCCGGCACGCCGCGGCGCTCCTGACGCAGGTCGAGGTCGATCAGGACGACCCGGCATTCAGCAATCCGACCAAGTTCGTCGGTCCGTTCTTCAGCGAGGAGGAGGCCAGGCGGATCGAGGCCGAGCTGGGGTGGATGATGCGCGAGGATTCCGGACGCGGCTGGCGGCACGTCGTGCCGTCGCCGAAGCCGCACCACATCTGCGACATCTCGCTGATCGAGGAGCTGGCCCGACGCGGGACGATCGTGATCGCCGGCGGCGGCGGCGGCATCCCGGTGGTGCGCCGTGACGGCCTTCGCAGCGGGCTTCCTGCGGTCATCGACAAGGACCTGACGTCGGCGCTGATCGCAAACGTGCTCGGCATCGAGGACCTCGTGATCCTGACCGCCGTCGAACGGGTGTGCGTGAACTTCGGCAAGCCGGACCAGAAGGAACTCGGTTCGGTCAGCCTCGAGGAACTGAAGGCCTACCACGCCGAGGGCCATTTCCCGCCGGGCAGCATGGGACCGAAGGTCGATGCCGCGATAAGGTTCCTCGAGGCCGGCGGCAAGCGGGCGGTCATCAGCCATCTGGAGGATGTGTCCGCGGCGATCCGCGGCGAGACCGGCACCCACATTCACGCCTGATGTTCGAAAGCCGGTGACGATCCGGACCGGCCACGGCCGGTCCGGCCGCCGGTGGCGGGGCAGGGAGTGCGTACGGGCCCGTGCCGGGGAACCGCTACAGCCACTTGGAGACGGTGACCGGCTCGAACCTGCGCATCCGCGCGATCAGGTCGTGTGGATCGCTTTCGACGATGACCATCTGGCGCTGGGCGGCGGGAAGGAAGGCGCGCTTCACCATTTCGTCGATGAACGCCATCAGGTGCGCGAAGTAGCCCTCGGTATTGAGCAGTCCCATCGGCTTGGTGTGCCCCTCGAACTGGGCGTTCACCCACACCTCGAACAGCTCTTCCAGCGTGCCGATGCCACCCGGCAGCGCCACGAACGCATCGGCAAGTTCGCTCATGCGCAGCTTGCGCTCGCTCCGGGTTTCGACCACCTCGAGTTCGGTCGAGTACCGGCAGGCCTGCCCGCGGTCGGCAAGGCCGCGGGTGATGACGCCGTGAATGGTCCCACCGGCCTCCGACGCACCGGCGGCGAGCGCTTCCATCAACCCCTTGTTGGTGCCGCCGAAGACGACGCTAAGGCCGTCTGCGGCAAGCGCCTTCCCGAGCGCCGCCGCGGCATTGCGATAGGCGTTGCTGTCGCCGACGTTCGAGCCGCAGAACACCGCCACCCGCTGCAATCCCATGTCCGCCTTCTCCCGCTGTCAAAGCCCGGAGGAGCCCGCTGCCGCTGCCGCATCCGGGCTTCCCGTCCCGTTGCGGCGGGACACTACAGCAGTCGCCCCCGCTTCGGTAGTTCGGTCTGCTATGGCGGTCCACGGGCAAGGTTTCGGGCGAACATGTCCGAGCATCCCATTGCAGTTCTCATGATGCGAACTGCCGACGATGTTCCTTTCCTTCGGGCGTCCCTTGCGAGTTTGTTGCCGAAGGCTGAAACTCGCTGCGTCGCGGGGTGACGGTTGCAGTCGAGGGCAGGCCGGTCGGCACCCCCGGCTGGGGCCGGCCGGTGTCGCGGGTAGTGGATAAAGGGAGCAATGGCGATGCGAGCGCCTGAGGAGGTACTGCCGTCGGCGCGGACGGTTCACTGGGGCTACTTCGACGGCGCTCTGCCGCCGGTCGCCACCATCCGCCCCGGCGATACCATTGTCGTGCATACGCTGAGCGGCGGGCCTGAGGACTGCCCGCCGGAAGGCACCGGCTTCACCGTCGCCGGCGACCACCTCGACACCTGCAGGACGGCGGAACGCGGCCCCGGCCCCCATCTCCTGACCGGCCCTGTCGCCGTGATCGGCGCCGAGCCTGGCGACGCACTGAAGGTCGAGATCCTTGATGTGGCGCTGCGCGATGACTGGGGGTTCAATGTCATCAAGCCGTTGGCGGGCGTTCTTCGCGAACGGTATCAGGAGCTGCGCCGGATCCATCTCGCGATCGACAAGGCGTCGGCAACCATCCGCACGCCGTGGGGACTGGAGGTCCCGGCGCGGCCGTTCTTCGGCATCATGGGCACCGCGCCGCCACGATCCTGGGGGCGCCAGACATCAATCGTCCCGCGCGCGTTCGGCGGCAACATCGACAACAAGGAACTGACCGCCGGCGCTACCCTGTATCTGCCGGTCTTCGAGCCGATGGCGCTGTTCTCCATCGGCGACGGGCACGCCGCTCAGGGCGACGGCGAGGTGTGCCTGACCGCGGTGGAAACCGGCCTGGTCGGCACTTTCCGCATCGATCTGGTAAAGGGAGCGGGCCTTGCCCGGCCGCGGGCGGAGACCGCTACCCACGTCATCACGATGGGGTTCGACGAGGACCTCGACGACGCCGCGAAACTGGCGTTGTCGGACATGATCGCGCTGATTTGCGAGCGCAGCGACCTGACGGAAGAAGACGCCTACCGGCTGTGCAGCATCGCCGCAGATCTCCGCGTCACCCAGCTCGTCAACCAGCACAAGGGCGTGCATGCCATGCTGCCGCGCTGGGCGCTCGGCAGCGACCGTCGGGAAGACCGTCGGCGACGCACGCCCGATGGCGGGTCAACGGATGGCAAGCGATGAGCAGAGTACGCGTGACGGCGGGCCCGTTCCGCTTCGACGGGTCCCGCTCGGCGATCTGGATCTCGGGCTGCCGCTCGAGAACCTCACCAGCTATCCCGCGCCCGGGCAGATGATCGTCTACCCGGAAGCGGCCTGAACCGGCTGTGGCCGACCAGACGACCTGACGGAGGCATTCGGAAATCCCGTGCGGTTGACACACTTTCCCGTATATCCGTCCCGGCGGTCGCCGGTTCTTGCCCGCAACGTGGTCGCCACCTCGCAGCCGCTTGCCGCGCAGGCGGGGCTGCAGGTGCTGCGCGATGGCGGCAACGCAATCGATGCGGCGCTGGCCGCCGCAATCTGCCTGGTCGTCGTCGAGCCGACCGGCAACGGGCTCGGCTCCGACGCGTTCTGCATCGTCTGGGACGGGGCGGCGCTGCATGGTCTCAACGCCTCCGGACGATCGCCGCGCGCGTGGACGCCCGAGCGCTTCGTCGGCCTCGGGCAGATGCCGAAGCGCGGCTGGGACAGCGTCACCGTGCCCGGCGCGGTGTCGGCCTGGCGCGATCTTTCACGGCGGTTCGGCAGGCTTCCGTTTGCGTCACTGTTCGCGCCGGCGATCTCGTATGCCGAGCAGGGTTTCCACGTGTCGCCCGTGATCGCCGAGGTGTGGCGGCGGGAGTCGGAGATGCTGCGGGAGTATCCCGGCTTCGCCGACGTGTTCCTCCCCGGCGGCAGGCCGCCTCGGCCCGGCGAGGTGTTTCGCAACCCCGCGCTGGCGCGGTCACTGCGCCTGGTTGCGGAGACAGACGGCGACAGCTTCTACCGTGGCGAACTCGCCGACCGCATGGTGCAGTTCGCGCGCGAGCACGGCGGTGCGCTCGCCGCCGACGACCTTGCCGCGCACGAGAACACCTGGTGCGGCACGATCAGCCAGGAGTTGGGCGGCGTCGACCTGCACGAGATCCCGCCCAACGGCCAGGGCATCGCGGCGCTGATGGCGCTCGGCATGCTCCGGCATCTCCGGATCGAGGACCACGAGCCCGACAGCGTCGAGGCGCTGCACCTGCAGATCGAGGCGATGAAGCTCGCGTTCGCCGACATTGCGGCCTACGTCAGCGATCCCGCGGCGATGACGGCCGTCACCGTCGATCATCTGCTCGATGCGGACTATCTCGCCTCCCGGGCGAGGCTGATCGACCGGGCGAGGGCGCAGAGCTACCCGGCCGGGGCACCGGCGGATGGCGGTACCGTCTGCGTGGTGGCCGGCGACGCGAGCGGCATGATGGTGTCCTACATCCAGTCGAACTATTCGGGCTTCGGGTCTGGCATCGTGGTGCCCGACACCGGCATCAGCCTGCAGAACCGCGGCTCGGGCTTCGTCCTCGATGACGGTCATCCCAACCGGGTCGGCCCCGCCAAGCGGCCGTTCCACACGATCATCCCGGGCTTCATGACCCGCGAGGGCAGGGCACATGCCGCGTTCTGCCTGATGGGCGGCCCGATGCAGGCCCAGGGGCACCTGCAGATGTTCCTTAGGACGCAGGTGTGGAACCAGGACCCGCAGACCGCGGCGGACGCGCCGCGCTGGCGGGTGCTGGAGGGAAACCGGGTCGCGATCGAGGCCGGCGCTTCCCCCGACGTGGTCGAGGGGCTAAGCGACCGCAACCACGGCCTGCAGCGCGAGGCCCCCGACAGCGCCTTCGGGTTCGGCGGTGCGCAGATGATCCAGCGGCTGGGCAACGGCGCCTACGTCGCCGGCTCCGATCCCCGCAAGGATGGCGCCGCCGTAGGCTTCTAGGGTGCGTCGAGTGCTCGCTGGATCCCGAGTGTTGCCGGGGCATCTGATCCCCGTGAGGCGGGCGGTGGGTGCACGCGCCCGAATTCCTCAGGGTGAACGCCGGCCGAACCGGTGCCGGCACCGGTATTCGCGCAGCGTCCGGTCGAACTCGGCCTGCGACGCCGCGGCGACCGCCTTGATGCGGTCCGCGAGGTCTTCCGCCACCCGCGACAGGAGTCGATGAGACGAACGCATGAGCACGATGTCGAATTCGAGCGCGGGTTCGAAACGCCGCCACACCAGGCCCTGCGGGGCATAGTCCTCGGCCGTCAGCAGGTCGACGATCGCGATCCCGATCCCGCTGGCCGCGAACTCGCAGGCAACCTGTGTCGTGAAGCTGTCCACCCGCCGCACCGGCTGCGCGTTCTCGCGTTCGAGAGCGGTCTCGACCGTAAGCCTCCACTGGTCGAAGTTCGACAGCGTGATGAGCGTCTGTCCCGCCAGTTCCCGCGGCGTGATGAGATCGTGTGCGACGAGCGGGCTCTCCGCCGTCATTGCGCAGACCAGCGGCACCGTCATCAGCGGCTCCTGCTGCACGCCGGGGGCGTCCGCCATGGCGAGGCCAAGCCCGATCTCCACCTGTCCAGCGGAGACCGCATCGGCTACCCAGCGGGAGCTCCGGCCCGGCAGTGCCAGCGACAGGCTTTGATGCTCGCGCAGGAAGGGGCCGAGAATCTCGGGCAGCCATCGCCGTGCCAGCATCGGCATCGCCGCAATTGAGATCTCTCCCGTCGGATGATGGCGCAGACTGAGCGCGAACCGTCTCACCAGGTCGATCCCGCGGTAGGTTCGCTCGACCTGGTCGTAGAGCGCCCTGGCCTCCACCGTCGGGGCGATGCGGTTGCCGGATCGGGCGAACAGCGGGAGGTCGAGGGCCGTCTCGAGCAGCTTGAGATGCTTGCTCACCGCAGGCTGCGAGATGCGCAGTCTGAGGCTTGCTGCCGTGATCGAGCCGCTCTCCATCACCGCCTTGAAGACTTCGATCTGTCTCAAGTTCATGGCCGTTTGCGGCGTCACTATAACTATTTTTCAGAATACCATGAGAAATGTGTATTTGGAGTTATGTACCCTGCTTTGCATAGTTGAAACAAGGTCAACGAGAGGCGGGACATGCTCGATCGCTCGAAATCGGATGGCACAAGAAAGGGGATCACCGAGCCATTGCCGGGCCCACGGAGGGTATACGAGGAGCGTCTTGCGCGGCTGCAGGCAGATCTGCGCGAGCGCGGGCTGGCGGGCGTGCTGATTTTCGATCCCGAAAACCTGTTCTGGCTGACCGGTTACCAGACGATCGGGTATTTCACGTTCCACGCCACATTCGTCGCGCCGGATTCAGGCCCTGTCATCATCGCCCGGGTCGTCAACCGCGATCTGGCCCTGTCCTACGAGACGATCGCCGGCTTCGTGTCGATAGTAGATACCGATGACCCGGTGGCCGTTCTGGTTGCCTACTTGGAATCTGCTGCGCCCGGAGCGCGGATCGGCATCGAGACCGGAGCAAACTTCCTCAAGGTCGCCGATTACCGCCGCATCTCGGAAGCGTACTCCGGGATGCTGGTGGACTGGGGCGGCGTGATGGAGTCCTGGCGACCGGTCAAGAGCGACTGGGAGATCGCGTGCATGCGGCGCGCGGCGCGCGCCGCCGAGGCGGGGCTACGGGCCGCAATCGACGCCGTTGCGGTGGGTCGGACGGAAAACGACATCGCCGCGGCTCTGTATGCCGCGAACATTGCCGCGGGCAGCGAGTACATCGGCCATCCGCCCCTCGTGGTCGCCGGCGAGGCGACCGCGCTCTGCTTCGCCATGTGGCGCCGGCGGGAAATCAGGCGAGGCGATGTCGTGCTGCTCGAGACCGCCGGCTGCGTGGAGCGCCTGCATGCGATGCTGTCGCGGCCGGTCGTGGTGGGCGAGCCGACGCCCGAGCAGGTCGAGGCCGCCGACGCGCTGCAGGGTGTTCTCGAGGCGGCAATCGACGCGATCGCGCCCGGCCTGACTGCGGGAGAGGTCGACCGGCGTTGCCGCAGCGTGATCGAGAAGCGCGGGCTGGGCGCCTATTTCCGCCACCGCGCAGCCTACGGCATCGGCATCGGCTTTCCGCCCAACTGGTCCGAGGGCCACATCTACGCGATCAGGCCGGGGGATCCGCTCGTGCTGCAGCCGAACATGACCTTTCACGTCATCCCGACCGTGTTCAAGGAAACGTTTGGAATGTGCTTCAGCGACAGCGTTCGGGTTACCGACACCGGCTGTGAACTGTTAACGGACTTTCCGCGCAGGCTTTTTGTCGTCGATGCCTGAGCAATCGGAGGAACGCACCATGACCAAGACGCGATTTTCCCGTCGCCAGAGCCTGAAGATCGGCATCCTCGGCGGCGCCGGCGCACTGCTGTTGCCGAAGTTCGGCCTCGCCGCCATGAACTGGGACATGCCCGTCGCGTACAGCGCCGGCAACTTCGTCACCAAAGCGTACATGGCCTTTGCAGAGGAAGTGAAGGCGCGCACCAACGGTGAGCTCGCCATCACGGTACATGCTGGAGGGTCGCTCTATGACGGCAGCGAGATCATGCGCGCGGTACGCGAGGGCCAGGTTCCGATCGGGGCCCGCTTCCTTGCCGCCCATGCCGCCGAGGCAGCTGTTTTCGGCGTCGACACGATCCCATTTCTGGCGACGACCCGCGAGCAGTCATGGAAGCTTTACGAGGTCTCCCGCCCGTTGATCGAGCAAACGCTCGAAGTGCGTGGCATGAAGTTTCTTTTCGCCCCGGTGTGGCCGCCACAGGGCCTGTTCTCCAAGCGGGAAGTCAACAGCATCGAGGACATGCGGGGCGTCAAGTTCCGTGCCTATGACGCCTCGACGTCGCGACTGGCCGAACTCATGGGTGCGATCCCGACCAAGACGGAGGCGAGCGAAATTGCTCAGGCCTTTTCGACCGGCGTTGCCGAAGCCATGATCGCGTCGGGGGCGATCGGCGTTTTCCAGAAGATATGGGACTACTGCGAGTACTTCTATACGGTGAATGCGTGGCTCCCCAAGTCGGCGGTCATCGTCAACGTACAGGCATGGGAGGGCCTCGACGAGGCCACGCGCAGTGTTCTGCTCGAGGTGTCTGCCACCACGGAGGCGGCAGTCTGGGATCAGATGGAATCCGAAAACGAAGGCTACCTTCAGGCGATGAAGGACAATGGCATGACGGTGGCCGAGCCCTCGGAGCAGCTCAAGGCCGATCTTGAGGCGATCGGCGCAAAGATGGTCGACGAATGGATCGCTTCGGTTGGCGAGTCCGGGGCTAGGCTGATCGCCGATTACCGCGCCGCCCTGCAATGACATGAGGCAGCTCGTCGCCAGAGCGGAACGCGCTCTCGAGGCGCTCTATCTGCTGTGCGGCGCGCTGGCGGCCGTCGCAATTGCCTTGATCGCGGTACTGGTCGGCACGAGCGTGGTGGCGCGCCTGGCCGGAGTCTATGTCGGTGGCCTCACCGAAGGCGCAGGCTATGCTATGGCTGCCGCCGGAACCCTCGGGCTTGCGTATACTTTCGGATCCGGCGGGCATGTGCGCGTCGACATTGCCCTGGCTCGTCTCCGTCCCGGTCTGCGAAGACGGGTCGACCAGCTTGCGCTGATCGCTACAGCAGGTGCCATATCCATCCTCGCGTACTATTTCGCGCGGATGACGGCTCTGTCGTTCCAGTTCGGGGACATCAGCGACGGGTCGGATCAGCTTCCGCTATGGATTCCGCAGTTTCCCGCCGCCGTTGGTCTCGTGGTATTCGCCATCGCGTTGGCGCATGGTGCCCTCCATTACCTGCTGATCGGACAAAGTCCGGTTCGCGACGAACATCAATCCCTCCTTTCCGGCGAGTAGTCGGCGGGCATGGAACCGGTCAGCCTGGTGCTCCTGACGGCCGTGGTGCTTGTCGTCCTGCTGGGTGCCGGCGTCTACATTGGCGCCGCTCTGCTCATCGTCGGCATGTTCGCCATGGACCTGGCGACCGGCAGGCCGATCGGCCCGGCAATGGCCACCAGCGTGTGGGCGCAGATCTCGACCTGGGGACTGGCGTCGCTGCCGCTCTTCATCTGGATGGGCGAGATCCTGTACAGGACGCGGCTCGCGCAGGGATTGTTCGACGGATTGTCGCCGCTCCTGCGGTGGTTGCCCGGCGGTCTGCTTCACGTCAACGTCGCCGCCTGCACCGCATTCGCAGCAATCTCCGGTTCCTCGGCGGCGACCCTGATGACGGTGGGCAAGATCACGATGCCGGAACTGAAGCGGCGCGGCTATCCCGATTCCATGGTGGCGGGTACGCTGGCAGGTGCCGGGACGCTCGGACTGCTCATTCCGCCGTCTATCACCATGATCATCTATGGCGTCATGGTGCAGGAGTCGATCGCCCGCCTGTTCATGGCCGGGTTTCTCCCCGGCCTGCTGCTCGCCTTTCTCTTTCTTGCCTACAACTTCCTGTGGGGCGTTGTCACGGCGGACGGACGCCGGATGAGGGAGAACCCGTCAACCTTCCGCGAGAAGCTCCGTGGACTGATCGCACTGTGGCCGATCGTGGCGCTCATGGCTGCGGTGATCGGGTCCATCTACTCCGGCATAGCGGCGCCCACCGAGGCGGCGATACTGGGCGTTGCAGGCGCACTGCTGGCGTCCGCCCTGCAGAAATCCCTGACCTGGGACTCGTTCGTCGATTCCCTGCTGGGCACCGTGCGCAGCACGGCGATGATCACGCTGCTGCTTGCCGGTTCGGCCTTTCTTACGCTGGCAATGGGCTTCACCGGACTGCCGCGTGCGCTCGCCGAATGGATCGGCGCCATGGACCTGCCGCCGACCGCGCTGATCCTCGCCTTGCTCGTCTTCTACATCTTCCTTGGCTGTTTCCTCGACGGCATCTCGATGATCGTCCTCACGATTGCCGTCGTTGAACCGTTGGTCCGCGCCGTCGGGATCGACATGATCTGGTTCGGCGTTTTCGTCGTCCTCGTCGGCGAGATGGCCCTGATCACGCCGCCGATCGGCTTCAACCTGTTCCTTGTCCAGGGCATGTCCGGCCTCGACATCGGGTTCGTTGCCCGCGCCGCGGCACCGATGTTCGCGATCATGGTCGTCATGGTCGTGCTGCTCATCGTTTTCCCGGAGATCGCACTGTGGCTTCCGCAGGCGATGACGGCCCGGAACTGACGGGGCCCGCAGCCATCGGCGGCGGCAGCAGGCCTGGCGCGGCGTGACCGGAAGTCGGGCGTCACGCGTAGAGGCGTCCCGTCCGGGTGGCGAGGAACCGGTCAAGCGGGATGCTCTCCTGGCGAACGAACCCGCGGTCGGCGAGCGCGCCGTCGCGGACCAGCTCGATCACCGCGGCAACCGAAGCCGAGGTGGTCCAGGCAATCGCGGTGCGCTCCTGGCCGTGCAGTTCGATCGGGCGATAGGTGCGCACGAACTCCTTGCGCCTGAGTTCGCCGCCGATCCAGCCCTCGGCCGAGATGTGGATGTACACCACGTCCTGGTCGACTGGCGGCTTGGCGTTGACGAGGATGGCGCCGGCCTCCGCGCGTCGCTCGCGCATCAGGAGCTCATGGAAGAAGAAGTTCATGAGCGTCATGTGGCCGGGGTAGCGCAGCGACTTGTAGTCGAGGTTGTCGACCTTGCCGAGATAAGTGTCGCACATGGTTCCGAGGCCGCCGGACGTGGTGAAGGCCTCGAGCTTGACGCCGTCGATGTAGACCGTCTCGTGCCATTCCATGGGCGAGACCCATTTGTGCACGCCGTCCTCGATCACCTCGCAATCATTGAGGTACTCGTTGACGACGCCTTCCGGCGACCAGTTGAAGGCATAGGCCATCAGTCCGGTCGGGTTCTGCGGCAGCGCGCCGACCCGCAGCCGGCAGCTGCGGCACCTGTCGAAGCTTTCGATCAGCGAGGCGCCGACGATGCCGACGAACCCCGGCGCCAGCCCGCATTGCGGGATCATCACGCCCCTTGCCGTCCTGCCCAGTTCGATGATCGCCCGCGTCGTGGGCACGTCCTCGGTCAGGTCGAAGTAGTGGATGCCGGCGCGGTGCGCGGCGTCCGCGATCGCCCGGTTCATCTGGTATGGCAGGCAGGAGAGTACCGCCTCGGCCTGGCTGCAGATGTCATCGACAGTGCCGGCTTCGCCGAGATCGACGGTCGTTACCGGGAACGGCAGGTCCTCGCGGGGCGAAACACGATCGTGGCCGGTAACGTCGAAGCCGATGTCGTGGAGCATCCGCGCGGCAAGCGAGCCGACCTTGCCGAGCCCCAGGACGGCGATCCTTCCGAACATGCTGGACTCCTCAAGCCGCGTCTGAACCCGCCGGCAGGGCCGGCAGGGTGATCATCGGCACGCAGCCGACGTCGTCAACATCAACAGCCACTTTGGGAGGCCGGAAATGGACGGCATGGAGCAAATGAGACGCGTCGGCCGATTTCAACGCTCTGCGTCGGGCGACAATCGGGCGGAAGTGTGCGGGCCGCCCGGTACGCCCGAGCTTGCTGTGACGTGTGTTTCATCTCTTCTCTACCTGCTGAACGCATCCCCTCTCACCACCTCTGTGTTTGCTTGACTCCATGCGCAAGGTGGAAAATACTATTCGTATAAAATAGCACTTCCACCAATTCGCGTTGCTGCAGCGCGGGCCATGTCACTCACGTCCGGGAGGGTAAGGAGATGCTGAAATTCATTATGGCCACTGCCGTGTCGGTCGGCCTCGCCATGCCTGCCGTGGCACAGGAGACGAAGATCCAGGTGGGTCTCATCTTCTCCCTGTCCGGCAGCGGGGCCGTGCTGGGTCAGGAGATGAAGCGGGGGACTGATCTAGCATTTGAACTGCTCGACGGAAAGCTCGGCGGCATACAGGCAGAGTTCATCTATGAGGACGATCAGCAGAAGCCTGAATTGGGCATCCAGGCGGCCAACAAGCTTGTCCGCTCCGACCGGGTCGACTTCGTGGTCGGTCCCAGCTACTCGAACGTGATGATGGCCATTCATGGCCCCGTTACGCGCAGCAAGACCTTCCTGCTCAGCCCCAATCCCGCACCGGCACCACTCGCAGGTGCCGAGTGCGATCCGTTCTACTTTGCCACGCCCTTCCAGAACGACCAGACCTCTGAGGCGATCGGCCAGTATGTGAACGATCAGGGCTTCAAGAGCGTGTACATACTGGGCCCGAACTACCAGGCAGGCCGCGACTTCCTCGCTGGTTTCAAGAGGTATTTCGAGGGTGAGATCGTCGGCGAAGTTTACACGCCGCTCGATCAGACGGACTTCTCTGCCGAACTCACCAAGGTGCGGGCATCCAATCCCGATGCGGTGTTCGTTGCGTATCCTGGCGGTCTTGGCATTCAATTCGTGAAGCAGTACGAGCAGGCCGGCCTCAAGGACCAGCTGCCGCTGTTCACGGCCTTCACGGTAAATGGCTCCGTGTTGCCGGCAATGGGCGAGGCAGCGCTCGGCGTTAAGAGTGCATCGCACTGGGCCGTCAACCTCGACAATCCGGGTAACAAGCGGTTCGTCGAGGCATTCGAAGCAAAGTATGGATCGGTGCCGTCAGAGTTTGCAGCCCAGGCCTACGACGTCATCATGCTGATCGATAGTGCTGTCGCGGCAACAGGCGGCAATCTCGACGACCCTGACGCGGTTCGTGCGGCAATCAAGGCGGCCAATTTCGAATCGGTGCGTGGGGAATTCACGTTCAACAACAATCATCATCCGATCCAGGACTACTACCTCCTGAACGTGTCCAAGGATGATCAGGGTCGGCTGGTACAGCTCTCCGAAGGAGTGATCATCGAGGACTTCGTCGACAATTACGCCAAGGACTGCAAGATGTAAGCAGGTGATGAGCCGGCATTCGGTGATTGTATCGGATGCCGGCCATGCCGCTTCGAAGTTGCAGTCGGTGAACGTGGGGATGCGCGCAGAATGCCCGCAGTGCTTGTCGAGCAGTTACTTAACGGTTTCCAGCTCGGCATATTGTTGTTTTTGATTGCTGCAGGTCTGACGCTGATTTTCGGCGTTATGCAGTTTATCAATCTTGCCCACGGCTCCCTGTTCATGTTCGGAGCGTACTTCTCCGTTGCCTTTCAACAGTTGACCGGGACGTTTTGGCTCGCTCTTCTGCTTACTCTCGGTGCTTCCTTTCTGCTCGGGCTTGTCTTCGAACTCGCTCTCGCTCGCCGGCTCTACGACCGGAACCATCTTGAGCAGATCCTCGTCACCTTTGGCGTCATCCTGTTCGCGAACGACCTGGTGGTGTTGATATGGGGCTTCGAGCCCCAGTTCTCCGGTATCCCCGATCTGCTGAATGGCCATGTCGCACTGTTCGGCGATGTCGGCTATCCGGCCTACAGGATCGGGATCATCGTGGCGGGTCTGGCCGTTGCCGGCGCCCTCTACCTGTTCGTCGCCCATACTCGCATCGGCATGCTGATCCGCGCTGGCGCCACCAACCGGGAGATGGTGGCGCTGATGGGCGTGAACATCAAGCTCATCTATGCTGTGGTCTTCGGCCTTGGCGCGGTTCTCGCCGGTTTTGCCGGAACCCTTGCCGGGCCGATCGTGTCGGTCCAGGCGGGCATGGGCGAACGGATCCTCATCCTTGCATTCGTCGTCATCGTCATCGGCGGCCTGGGCTCGGTGAAGGGCGCATTTCTCGGCGCAATGATCGTCGGCGGCATTGATACGCTAGGGCGGGCGTTCCTGCGCGATGTAATGGATCTCGTGATGCCCGTCGCCGCAGCCAGCCAGGCCGGTCCGGCCATTGCCTCCATGCTGACGTACCTCATCATGGCGGTGATTCTGTTCTTCCGGCCGCAAGGCTTGCTCCCCGTCAAGACACGATAGCCGCCATGCGCGCCTTCGTTCTGCCCACGCTGCTCGTGCTTGGTCTCGCGACCTTTCCGATTGTCGCCTGGATCGTGGACGAGCCGTATTTTCTCGACACGATATCGAGGTTGATCATTTTCGCGATAGCCGCGGCCAGCCTCAATCTCATCACCGGTTACGGCGGAATGGTGAGCCTGGGCCAGGCGATGTTCCTCGGCATCGGCGCCTACGTCGTCGGCATCATGGCCCATCACGGGTGGACAAACGGGTTCCTGCAGGTTGCCGTCACGCTGGCCGTTTCCGCGCTGGCAGCGGCGTTCGTGGGCAGCATCGCTTTGCGTGCCCACGGAATCTTCTTCATCATGATCACGCTCGCTCTTGCCCAGATATTCTATTACCTCTCCTTGAGCTCCGGTCGTTATGGGGGCGAAGAGGGGTTGGTCGTCATCGAGCGAAGTCAGTTCTTTTCCTGGATGGACGTGTACAGCGTCTACCAGTTCTATGCCATCTGCGCCGCAGCATTACTGATATGCCTGTATGTTCAATGGAGGATAATAAAATCACCATTTGGGCATGTACTGATTAGCTGCCGGGAAAACGAGAAGCGTGCAAGGGCGATCGGGTACAACACGTTCTTTTACAAGCTGATGGCCATCGTGATCTCAGGTATGATGTGCGGCATAGCCGGGTTTCTGCTGGCTAATCTGAGCAATTTCGCGACACCAAGCTACGCTTACTGGTATCGTTCCGGAGAGCTTCTGATCATGGTGCTCCTCGGTGGCATGGGTACCCTGATCGGGCCGGTGCTCGGTGCCTTCGCGTTTCTCAGTCTTGAGCATTGGGTTGCCTCCCATACCCGCTATTGGGGGCTTGTGGTCGGACCTCTCCTGATCATTGTCGTGTTGAGTTCGCGCGGCGGGATCATGGGGCTCATCGACGCCTTGGCCGCCCGGGTGAGGGGTCAGAGATCATGACCGAGGCAATTCTCGCAATCGAAGACCTGAGGAAGAGTTTCGGCGGAGTCCACGCCTGTTCCGGTGTCACCCTCGACGTCCGCGAAGGCGAGATCCATGCCATTATCGGTCCAAACGGCGCCGGCAAGACGACGCTTGTCAGCATGCTTGCCGGCGAAATCGCTCCGGATGCGGGCCGCATCCGATTTGCGGGCGTGGATGTCACGTCGCTGCCGGTACATCGCAAGGTCGCTCGCGGCGTCGCGCGATCGTACCAGATCACCAGCCTCTTCGACAGCATGACGGTGCTCGAAAACGTGGCGCTCGCCGTTCAACGGGTCGAAGGGTTCGGCTCCGACATGCTGGTCAACGCCCATCGCCTGACGGCGGTCCGTCGGGCCGCTCGCGAAATTCTAGAAAGCAATGACCTTTTGCACCTGCAAGAGGCGTCGGTGAGAACGCTTTCGTACGGCGACAAGCGGACCCTCGAGATCTGCGTCGCACTCGCCTGTCAGCCGCGCGTCCTGATCCTCGATGAACCCATGGCCGGAATGGGCGTGGAGGAATCCGGACGTATCATCGAAATGCTGGCGCGGCTCCGCGGCAACTACACCATCGTGCTGGTGGAGCACGACATGGACGCGGTTTTCAAGCTGTCCGATCGCATCACGGTGCTCGTCGAAGGCGCGCCCATCATCACCGACGAGCCACACGTCGTCAGATCCGATCCTGCCGTGCGCGCGGCGTATCTTGGAGAGGATGACCTGCCCTGATGCTGGAAGTGCAGTCGATTGCGGCCGGATACGGCGACACGCAGGTGCTGTTCGACATTTCGCTTTCAGTCGGCAGGGGAGAGGTTGTCACTCTGCTCGGCCGCAACGGTATGGGCAAGACGACGACCGTTTATGCCCTCCTGGGCGCCGTGCGAATCTGGTCGGGCGACGTTACGTTCCGCGGCGCCTCGGTCCGCGGGTTACCCTCCTACAAGATCGCCCAGAAGGGCATCGCCCTCGTCCCGGAGGGGCGGCAGGTATTTCCGACGCTGACCGTCATGGAGAACCTGATAGCAACCGCCGCTAACCGCTCCGGCAGCAGTGATCCGTGGACACCACGGAAGCTGATGGACCTCTTTCCGCAACTGGCCAGGCGGCAGACGAGCCCGGCCAACCTGCTCTCTGGTGGCGAACAGCAGATGCTCGCCATCGGACGAGCTCTGATGACCAACCCTCATCTGTTGATACTCGACGAGGCAACCGAAGGTCTGGCACCGCTTGCCAGACGCGAGATCTGGGCATGTCTGCGTCGACTGAAGGAATTGGGCCAGGCAATTCTGTTGATCGACAAGAACCTTGGCCCACTGTGCGAGCTTGCCGATCGCCATGTCATCCTCAACAAGGGCCGCTCGGTCTGGACGGGCACATCGGCAGAACTCGTCAATCCCGCAAGTACAAGCCGGCAATATCTTGAGCTTTGAATTATCGGAAAGGGAATGCGTCATGTTCGCCAACCCCAATTATCTGCCGCATCCCGAGGCGTTGGCAGAAACGTTCCGTAGCACGGGGCAGTGGAATGACGACACCGTCGCAGGCTGGGTAGAGGCATGGGCGGAACGCCAGCCGGACAAGGTTGCGATCGAGCAGCTTGACGGGCAGACCTGCACCTATGCCGAGCTCAACGACAAGTCTCTGCGGTTGGCGAATTCACTCCTGAAGCTTGGGATAAGGCAGGGCGACGTGGTCGCCATCCAGATGTTCAGCAGCATCGAGTTTCTGGTCGCCTATCTCGGAGTTACCCGCATGGGCGCCGTCCTGGCGACGATGCACATGCCGTACCGCGAGGGCGAACTCGAACCCCTTCTGCGCTTTGCCGAGGCACGGGCAATCATCTGCGCCCCGTCGGACGGCAAGTATGGCGGACCCGAAATGATGGGTCGGTTGCGGCAGCGCATTTCCAGCCTCGAACATATCATTCTCGCCCGCGGTGAGCGTAACGGGTTTGATTGCCTGCACCTCGCGGAGATGATGGCGTCGGCCGAACCCGCGGCGATCGTAAATCCCCCGAGGGCTGCCGATCCGGCGCTTCTGTGCTTCACTTCGGGCACGTCGGCGGCGCCCAAGGGTGTCATGCGAAGCAGCGAAACCCTCACCGCTGACGCACGCGTCTATGTCGGTACGATCGGTCTGACCAAGGAGGATCGATCGATGATCGCACCGCCATTCACACACGTGTTCGGCCTGCTGTGCGCCAACAATGCGTTTTACACCGGCGGTACGATCCTGCCGGTGGAGCAGTTCGTGCCGGAGGTCTACGTCCAGATGCTGGAGGTGATGCGGCCGACCGTGGTGTACAGCGCCCCGGCGCACCTTGCCTCTACGCTCAAGGGCGGCCTCCTCGAGGGCAGGGATCTTGGCTCCGTCCGCCAGGTCATTCTCGGCGGCTCCATCTGCCCGCCGCAAGTCGCGGCCGATTTCGAGGCGCACCTTCCCAACGGCAAGGTCGGGTCGCTGTTCGGCATGACAGAGGTCCTGCTTGTTACCCAGACCCCGATGGACGAAGGGCCCGATGTTCGCCATTGGACCGTCGGTCGTCCCATTCCGGGCGTGGAAGCGCGCATTGTGTCCGCCGACGGTGCTCCGGTCGCCAACTCGGAGGAGGGCGAACTTCAGCTCCGCGGCTTCACGATTCTGCCTGGCTACATGAAGAATGATGCAGCCAATGCGGCCGCCTTCACCAGTGACGGATGGTTCCGGACCGGCGACCTCGCCGTCTGGGACGACAAGGGGAACATCACCATCACCGGCCGGGTGAAGGATCTGATCAACCGCGGCGGGATAAAGATCAATCCATCCGATATCGAGAATACCATCGTCGAGCACGATGCCGTTGTCATGGCCGCTGTCGTTCCGATGCCGGATGACGTTCTCGGTGAACGCATCTGCGCCTGCCTGACCCTGAAGCCGGGCGCCAGGATCGAACTCGACGAACTGTGCGCGTTTCTCAGCACGCGTGGCATCGCGAAGATGCGCTGGCCGGAGCGCCTGTTCGTCATCGACGAGATGCCGATGACGCCGACGAGGAAGATCATAAAGGGCGTGCTGCAGTCCAGGGTCCGTCAGGAACTCTGTCCCTGAGGGGTAAAGCGAAGCCTCTACGAACCGCCTTCTGCGGCCCGGACGAAATCGCGCACGAGCTGCACACAGTGCTCCGCGTGATCGAGTTGTAGAAGGTGGCCGGCGTCCCGGACCTCGCAGAAGTCGAAGCCGAGGTCGTGGGCGAGCAGACGGGCGATGCGCGACAGGATCGCCGTATCGCTTGTTTCCGGTGCGCTTCCCACCACCCGCACCGGACACCCGGTAGCGGCGAGGTCGCTCCAGTGGCGTTCGACCTGCCAGATCTCGAACGTGTCGGCCTCGAACTCCGGCGGGCAGCTCAGTTCGTAGCCGTCGGCATCCGGCATCTTGCGCAATGTGCTCGCGGCAAGCTCGAGCCGCGCGCTGTCCGGCATGCGCTGGAACATGAGCAGACGGGAGAAGGATGCGGCAAGTTCCGCCGGCGAGCCGACGATCCGGCGGCGCGCACGCGTTCGCGACGACAGGTCGCGATGGAGTTCGTAGTGCTCTTCACGTTCCGGCGTCCCTGCCGGTGGTACGGCAGGCGGTTCGAACAGGACGAGCCCGTGCCACGGATGGGGCCTTTGGCTCGCGTGGATCAGCGCCGTAAGCGAGCTCAGGGAATGGAAGATGCCGTAGCTCGGCTTTGGTCCGAAGCGTTGTTCAACCGCAGCAAGAACAGCGTCGAAATCGTCGATGAATGTCGGCCAGTTCCCATCCCTCGACGGCGGAGCAGGGGGATTCATGCCGTGGTTCCGGAAGTCGAACATGACGACTTCGGCGTCGCCGAGCAGGTGTTTCCAGAACTCCGCGTAACCGCCGATCGCAAGTCCGTTGCCATGGCTCAGGACGTACCTGCGGGTCGCATGGGTACTCATCCGCCGCACCAGGATGCGCGCCCCGTCTGGCCGCGTCACGTCCAAGATGTCGACTGGCTCGAGGGTGTCGTTCCCCGTTCCGCGCGCAGCCGCGGCTTTCGCGTTCATGTATCGGTCCTCTCTGGCAGGGCCGGATCTCAGTCGATCTCGAGGACGATCTTGCCCTTCGTCTTGCGTTCCAGGATCCGACGGAACGCGTCACCGATCGCCTCGAATGGGAGCCGTTCGGTGATATTGGACGACAACGCCCCTCTGGCCATCATCGTGGTCCAATGAGACACGGCCGCTCGCATCCGCTCGAGCTCCCTTGCGAAATGAATGTCGAGAGGAGCCCCGAGAATTGCGAGGTTGTTGTAGAGGATATAGTGCATCCTGGTCTCGCTGATACGGCCCGACGCGAAACCTACAACGATCATGCGGCCGGCAAAACCGAGGGCGCGAAGACCGGCGGTGAAAACGTCGCCGCCGACCGTGTCGATCACGATCTCGTACCCTTTCCCGCCCGTGAATTGCCTGGCGGCTTCCTTGAACGCATCCTTCAGGGCGTCGGGGTCCTCGTCGGTGAGCTTGAGGATATCCACGGCGCCGTTCGCCCGGCAGAGATCTGCCTTCTCGTTGGTCGAGACCGCAGCCGTCACCCGGCCGCCGAGCATGGTGCAGAGCTGGGTGGCTGCAAGGCCGACCCCGCCTGCCGCACCGGTGATCAGGACCCGTTCCCCGGGCTTCAGACAGGCGCGGAGGACGGTAGCCACGTAGGCAGTGTTGAACACGGTGATGGCACCCGCGGCATCCGCGTACGACAAGCCGTCTGGCAGCTTGAACAGCCGCTCGACGGGGACCGGTACGAGCTCTGCGAAAGCGCCCGAGAACACCTGCGCCACGACCCGGTCCCCCACCGTAAATTCTGATACGTCCGGCCCCACGGCGACAATCTCGCCGGCGCAATCGCGGCCGGGTACGAACGGCGGCTCTGGCCGTATCTGGTACTTGCCCTGGAGCATCAGCGCGTCCGGGTAATTCAGCCCGACGGCGCGAACCCTCACAATCACATGTCCGGACTGCGGAGACGGGTCGGCGACCTCCTGGATCCGGTGGGAATCCACAGGTCCGTAAGTTTCGATCAGCAGTGCGCGCACGGCTTGCTCCTGGCGGTGTGGATAATGATACAGTGTGTATATTAGAACGGCGCGGGGCGGGCAAGTCGACGCTTTTGGATTCGGCGTTGTTGACTTGATGGCGGCCCGGAGGTTATTGAATACAGAGCGTATAAAAAGGGCCTTGAGGAATGCAGTGGCACGTCGGAGTCGACGTCGGGGGCACCTTCACCGACTTCTTCGCCTATGAGGTAGAAACGCGCGCGACCCACCTCTACAAGCGCCCCTCCACGCCGGACAACCCCGCAGAAGCCATCATCGCCGGATTTGACGAACTTTGCGAAGGGTTCGACATAAACCCTCGGGATGTCGTGGCATTTGCCCATGGTACGACGGTCGCTACCAACGCGTTGATTCAGCGGCGTGGTGGCAAGGTTGCCGTGCTGACCACCAAAGGGTTCCGGGATCTGCTCGAGATCGGCCGCCAGATCCGGCCGCACATGTACGATTTGCACCGAGACAACCCGGCGCCACTGGTTCCGCGTGACCTCGTATGGGAACTCGACGAGCGTATCGGCGCCGACGGCAGTGTCCTGAAGAAGGCAGATGTCGAGGCGCTTCAGGAGATTGCGGAAGCTCTTGAGCAGCGGGGGGTGAGCGCGATCGCCGTGTGCTTCCTTTTCTCGTACCTCAACGACGAACATGAATGCCTGTCGGCGGCGCGGCTTGCCGAACTTTGCCCCCGGCTCCTCCTGTCGCTCTCGTGTGAGGTGCAGCCGGAATTCAGGGAGTACGAGCGGCTGTCGACGACGGTTCTCAACGCATACCTCCAGCCGGTCATCAAGACCTATCTCGATTACCTCGAAGCCGAGATCGAAAAGCGGGTAGGTGGGCTTGGCGTGGGCATTTACCAGTCAAGCGGGGGCCTGATGTCGCTGTCGATGGCGCGCCGCTTCCCGGCCCGCACTGCGCTGTCCGGACCGGCAGCGGGGGCGGTCGGCGCCGTCCACTCCGCCCGCCTCTCCGGCAAGCGCAACATCATCACGCTCGACATGGGCGGCACCAGTGCCGATGTCAGCCTGATCGACTCCGACGAGCTGACCATCACCTACGAGCGCACGGTCGCTGATTTTCCCGTCCGCATGCCGAGCGTCGACATCCACACCGTCGGTGCCGGCGGCGGGTCGATCGCCTGGATCGACCTCGACGGCCTGCTGAAGGTCGGACCCTACAGTGCCGGCGCCGAACCGGGGCCCGCCTGTTACGGGCGCGGCGGTACCGAGCCCACGGTCACCGACGCCAATCTCTACCTCGGCCGTCTTCCCGGCACCGGCCTCCTCAACGGGCGCATGACGCTCGACCGCGATCTCGCCGAAAAGGCGATCTCCGAACTCGCCGCCCGGCTGTCGGTCACCCCCCGCGAGGCGGCGCTCGGCATTCTCGGCGTCGTCAGTGCCAACATGGTGCGGGCGATCCGGGTCATATCGGTAGAGAAGGGGCACGATCCGCGCGACTATGCGCTGCTGGCGTTTGGCGGTGCTGGCCCGCTACATGCATCCGATGTGGCGCGCGCGCTTGGCATCGACGAGGTCATCATCCCGTCGGCGCCCGGCATACTGTGCGCCCAGGGCCTCGTGGTCTCCGACCAGAAGGAAGACTTCGTCCGTACTCTGAGCCTGACGCTCAGCGACGATTCGCTGGCGGCGGTTCGCGCATGCTTCGAGGAACTGCTGGCCGCGGCCGGGCACTGGTTCGAACGGGAACGGATCCCGCCCGCACGGCGCTATCTCCTGCCGCGCTTCGACATGCGCCACAAGGGGCAGAATTTCGAGTTGCCGATCACGCTTCCCCGCCGCAACGCCGCGGAGGGGGTAGACATCGAGGACACCGAAACGCTTGCCGTCGCCTTTCATGAGATGCATGAGCGGAGCTACGGCTTCCACAACGCGCAGGATCCGATCGAAATCGTGAACTTGCGTCTCACCGCGATCGCCGAAGGCGAAATCGACCTCGTTGTCCGGGCCGAGCGTCCGAACGGCAGCACCCCTGAGCCATTCGATGTCCGACCGGTGGTCTTCGGCGGCGAAGAACTCGATACCCCGATCTACAACCGCGACAGCCTGTCGCCGGGGGTCGAGATCCCCGGACCCGCGATCATCGTTCAGCTCGACACCACCAGCGTTCTCGCTCCGGGCGATCGGGCACGCCTCGATGAGGCGCTGAACCTGATAATGAAGGTCGCGCCATGAAGCCGATCCAGACGAACCTCGACCCCATCCAGGTCGAGATCACCTACAATGCGCTCAAGTCGGTGGCCGACGAGATGTTTGTCGCCCTCAAGCGCAGCGCCTACTCGACCAACATCAAGGAACGTCAGGATCACTCGACCGCGATCGCCGACGCCAGCGGCCGGCTTGTGGTCCAGGCCGAGGCGTCCCTGCCGATCCACATCGCCTCGATGACGGGGCTCCTCAGGGGTGTGCTGCGCAAGTTCGGCAACGATCTCAGGCGCGGAGACATCTTCTTCGCCAACGATCCGCACGTGGCGGGCGGAACGCATCTGCCGGACATCAACATGGTCATGCCGGTGTTCAAGGATGACCGGCTGGTGTGCTTCGTATGCAACATTGCCCATCACGCCGATATCGGCGGCATGGCACCCGGCAGCATGGCTGGCGGGATGTCGGAGATCTACCAGGAGGGATTGCGGGTTCCCGTTCTCAAGCTTGTCCGCGAATACAAGGTCCAGGACGATCTCCTCGAGTTCGCCTTGCTCAACGTGCGCGTGCCCGGCGAGCGGCGGGGAGACTATTATGCGCAGATCGCGGCGTGTCGCCTCGGTGAGCGGCGGGTGCTCGAACTGTGCGAGACGCGCGACATCGACCATCTGCATGCCACGTTCGACGACCTCATCCTGCGCACGCGTACGCGGATCGAGCGCCAGCTCGAGCAGATCCCCGATGGGGTCTATACCTTCTCCGACCGGATGGACGACGACGGGCTCGGCAATACCGAGATTCCGATCTGCGTGCGCATCGAGAAGTCCGGCAGCGATATCCTGTTCGATTTTTCCGGTACCTCGCCGCAGGTGCGCGGCAACATCAATCTTACGATGAATGCGACCCATGCTGCGGTCTGCTACTGCCTTAAGGCGCTGCTCGATCCCGATGTGCCCAACAACGAGGGGTTGTTGAGCATCCCGAGAATCGAGGCTCCCGAAGGGTCGCTGGTGAACGCCCGGTTCCCCGCCTCGGTGGCGGGGCGGGCACACACCTGTCAGCGTATCATCGACGTCATCCTCGGTGCGCTTGCGCCGGCGCTTCCCACGCGTATCGTGGCGGCGGCCAACGGCGCCAATACGACTGCCGTGTTCTCGGGCAGGAATCCGACCACCGGCGAGGACTACGTCTACCTCGAGACCCTCGGCGGCGGGTTCGGCGGACGCGCGAACCGGGACGGGACCGATGGTGTCCAGGTTCACATCACCAACACCTCGAACCTGCCGATCGAAGCCATCGAGACCGAGTATCCGCTTCTCGTCGAACGGTACGAGCTCGTGCAGGATTCCGGCGGCGCAGGCCGGTACCGCGGCGGGCTCGGCATCCGCCGGGTCATCCGTCCGATTGGCCATGACTGCGTCTTCAGCGGCATGGGCGAGCGCTTCCACAATTCACCGTGGGGTGTATTCGGCGGCAAGCCGGGGCGGTCGGGCCGGTTCCTGCTGAAGACCGCCGCAGGCGAGGAGCGCCCGTTGCCAAGCAAGCCGCTCGAGGTCCGGGTGAGCGAGGGCGAAGCCGTGATCATCGAGACGCCCGGTGCGGGGGGATTCGGTGTTCCCGGCGAGCGCTCGGCCGATGATCTGGCGCGCGACGTGCGCGAGGGGAAGTACTCGCGCGCATTCGTGGATGAACACTTCGCGAAGTAGGAGGCAGCATGACCGAACATCCTGGCGAGGTGGCCACCAGGCACGTTGGCAAACGCCTCCTTCGGTTCGAGGACGAAACGCTGCTGCGCGGGCAGGGGCGGTTCATAGATGACCTGCCGGTATCGCGCCAGACGCTGCATGCGGCCTTTGTCCGCTCTCCGCACGCGCATGCGCGCATCAAGCGCATTGATGCCTCGGCTGCTCTGGCGATGCCCGGCGTCAAGGCCGTCATCACCGGCGCCGACGTGTGGCCGCTGACCAAGCCGCTGATCGTCGGTTTCAAGAACCCGATGGATTATCGCGGCATCGCGATGCACAAGGTGCGCTACGTCGGCGAGCCGGTGGCGGTCGTGTGTGCAACCGATCGCTACCGCGCCGAGGACGCAGTTGCGGCCGTCGTCGTCGAGTATGAACCGCTCCCTGCCGTCGTCGATCCCGTTGCCGCCGCCGCGGAGGATGCCCCGGTCCTGCACGAGGAAGTCGGCTCGAACGTGGTCTCGCGCCGCGTGTTTACCCATGGCGAGCCGAAAGCCGCCTTTGCATCCGCCGCGCACACGGCCGAGATGACCATTCGCTACCCGCGCAATTCGGTGACGCCCATGGAAGGTTATGCGGTGATCGCCGAATACCGGCCGGATACCGGCGGCTGCGTCGTGCTGGCGGCCGTGCTGCTGCTGAGCCAGCACCTGAGCGCCGACTTCGTGAGGGGCGTCACGGCGGACACAAAGCTCAGAAGGAGGGTGCTGGGCTGGTCCGGCAGCGTCGGCGGCTACGACGTGCTGTCCAATTTCCAGGGACCGTTCTCGGTACACACGGTCGCTGCCATCGCGCTCAAGATCCCGTCGAGCAAGCTGCGCCATCGCAGCCCGGCAAACTCCGGCGGCAGCTTTGGCTCCAAGCTCACCATCTTCCCCTACATCGTCGTCCTGTGCATCTGCGCCCGGCTCACCGGGCGGCCGGTGAAATGGATCGAGGACCGGCTCGAGCATCTCGCGTCGGCAAGCTGCGCGCCGAACCGCGTTACGCGAATCGAAGCGGCCTATGAGGCTGACGGGACGGTTACCGCGGTGCGTCTCCATCACTGGGACGACCATGGTGCCTACCTGCGCGCTCCGATGCCGGCGCCGATCTACCGCATGCACGGCCTGTCGACCAACTGCTACCGGATCGGCAGTGTCGAGGTGATCAATCACATCATGGTCACCAACAAGTGCCCGACCGGCGCCGTGCGCGGCTTCGGCGGCCCGCAGCTTTATTTCGCCATCGAGCGGATGATGCATAAGATCGCCACCGAGCTCGGACTCGATCCGCTCGAGGTGATCCGCAGGAACCTGATCGAGGCGGACAGCTTCCCGTACCGGGCGCCGGCCGGTGCGTTGATCGATTCGGGTAACTACCAGCGCGTCATCGACGACGCCGTCGAGCAGGGCGGCCTCGAAGAGTTGAAGAAGCGCCGCGAGGAGGCGCGCGCCGCGGGGCGGCTCTATGGTATAGGCTACGCAGCGACGGTCGAACCCAGTCAGTCGAACATGGGTTACATCTCGACGCTGAAGACGGCCGAGGAGCGCGAGAAGGCTGGCCCCAAGGACGGTGCGGTGGCAAGCTGCACGGTGTCGGTCGATGCCCTTGGCTCGGTCACCGTGGTCGGCGATTCCGTGCCCCAGGGGCAGGGCCACCAGACGACCCTTGCCCAGATCGTCGCCGATGTTCTCGGCCTCGAGCCGGAACAGATCACCGTCAATCTCGATACCGATACCCAGAAGGACAACTGGTCGATCGCCGCCGGCAACTATTCCTGCCGGTTCGCGCCTGCCTCAACGAGTGCCGCTCACGAAGCGGCGATCAAGGTTCGTGACAAGATGGCGCGGATTGCCGGTTCTCAGATGAACGTTCCGGCGAGCGAACTCGAGTTCGTGGACGGCTGGATCCGCGCCAGGGGCAATCCGGAGAACCGGCTGGAATTCCGGCGGGTTGGCGGTCTCGCCCACTGGTCGCCGAGCAGCCTGCCGGACGATCTGTCGCCCGGCATTCGGGAGAGTTCGTTCTGGAACGCACCGGAACTGACCCCGACATCGGCCAGGGACGAGATCAACACCTCGCTCGCCTACGGGTTTGGCTTCGACTTCTGCGGCGTCGAGATCGACAGCGATACCGGTGAAGTGCGCATCGACCGCTACGTGACGGCGCACGACTGCGGCACGATCCTCAACCCCGGGCTCGCCGAGGGCCAGATTCGCGGCTCCTTCAGCAACGCGCTGAGCGCCGCCCTGTTCGAGGAATTCAGCTACGCTCCTGACGGCACGTTCCTGTCCGGCACGTTGGCGGACTACCTGATCGGAACCGCGGCGGACATCCCCGAGCCGATCCTCGTCGATACGGTCAAGACCCCGTCTCCCTATACGCGGCTGGGCGCCAAGGGTATCGGCGAGGGCAATCAGTACAGCACGCCCGTCTGTATCGCCAACGCCGTCGCCGACGCCCTCGGGCGCGAGGACATCGTGCTGCCGCTCGTCCCGTCGCGCGTCTTCGAGTGGATCCATGGCGACGAGGAGCCTCCGGCGAGGCGGCAGGTGAGCCGCCACGGCACCGTCGACGGCGCCATTGACGGCGAAGGCGAAACCCTGGTTCCGGCCACTGCGCAGCAGGTGTGGGACATGCTGATCGACCCCGACCGCATGGCGAGGATCATCCCCGGATGCCGGTCTCTGCGTCGTCTCACCGCCGAGACATACAACGGCCTGATCGATCTTGGGGTCGGGCCGGTACACGGAACGTTTGACGCCGCGATACGGCTTTCCGAACTCGATCCGCCAAACTTCGCTGTGCTGTCCGGCAGTCTGCTCGGCCCGCTTGGCGCCTCGCGTGGCCGCGGCGAGGTGAGACTCGAGGAGGTGGAGGGCGGAACGCGGGTTTCCTACACCTACACCGTCCACGTCAGCGGCAAGGTCGCCGCGGTCGGCGGCAGGATGATCTCGGGAGCGGCAAGGGCCCTCATCAACCAGTTCTTCAAGGCCCTCGTTGCCGAAGCAGGAGATGAACCCGCCCCGGCGAAGGGCAGGAAGAAGGGACTCTGGTCGCGTCTGCGCGGCGGATCGGGAGCAGGCAAGTGAAACCTCCGGCCTTTGATTACGTGCGAGTCGGTTCGCTCGCCGAAGCAGCGGACGTCCTCGGCGACGAGGGTGACCAGGCGCGGGTAATGGCTGGCGGCCAGTCGCTGATGGCAATGCTCAACATGCGGCTGACCGAGCCGAAGGTCATCGTCGACATCGCAACGGCGAGAGAATCTGCCTACATCCGGCAGACCGGGGATTTCGTTTCTATCGGCGCCGGCACCACGCAGGCTGAGCTCGAGGCATGGCCCGACCTCGGTTCCGCGGTGCCGCTGCTGCAGATGGTGCTCCCGCATATCGGTCATATCCAAACCCGCAGCCGCGGGACGGTGTGTGGCTCGCTGTGCCATGCGGACCCGAGTTCGGAGCTGCCGCTGGTGCTGGCGACGCTTGCCGGCGAGGTGAGCCTGCTCAGCTCCCGCGGCGAACGCACCATGGCGGCCGACGACTTTCAGATCGGCATGCTGGTGACCCGCAGGCAGCCCGACGAGGTGATGAGCGAGGCGCGCTTCCCGCTGGCGCGTTCCGGGCAGCGGTTCGGCTTCCGCGAGGTTGCCCGCCGTCGCGGCGACTACGCCATCGTCGCCTTGGCCTGCGTGGTCGACGACAGCGGGATCAGGCTTGGCGTCGGCGGCGTCGCCGACCGGCCCACCGTGCGGCAGTGGTCGGACCTCGAGGAAAGCGATCTTGCCGACGCTCTCAACGACTTCGCCTGGGAGCTCGAAGGCTATGACGACATCCATGCCTCCGCCAGGTATCGCCGCGAACTCGTGCGGCGCATCGGATCCGATCTCATCAGGGAGACGGCGTTATGGAACGGCTGAGCAAGGACAACCTGCACCGGATCGAGTTCCGCCTGAACGGTCAGGACGAAGTCGGCCAGGCGGAACCGCGCATGCTGCTGGCGGACTTCCTGCGTCACGAGATCGGCGCCACCGGCACCCATGTCGGCTGCGAGCACGGCGTTTGCGGCGCCTGCACGGTGCTCGTCGACGGCAAGCCGGTGCGCTCGTGCCTCATGCTGGCGGTCCAGGTCGAGGGCCGTGACGTCGAGACGATCGAGGGCCTGACCGGGGCGGACGGGTCGTTCGGCGAGTTGCAGCAGGCGTTCCACGAGAACTTCGCGCTGCAATGCGGGTTCTGCACGCCGGGTTTCCTGATGACCCTCCGGGCGCTTCAGAAGATGCAGGCGCCGGTCACCGAAGAGAGTGTGCGCGACGCCCTGAGCGGCAACATATGCCGCTGCACGGGCTACAGCGAGATCGTGCGGGCCGCGCTCGCGGTGCTCGGCGCGACAGAGGCGGCGGCAGACGCCTAGGGTTCCGGATGCGCCGGCTCGTCCGGCGATATCGTGATCTCGCCCGCCAGGCTCTGTTCCATGTAGGCGATGACGCGGCGCCGGAACAGCCGCGTGTGCGAAAGCGCCAGTGTCTCGGCCGCTTCGGCATCCCGCCGCTCCAGCGCGTCGATGATCGCCTCGTGCTGATCGATGATCAGGTGGAAGTAGGCGTCCTCGTCGTCGGTCATCGCCGCGCCGGCGAACAGCGTGGTCGCGAGCCGCAGGCTGACGTTCAGCAGCGCCTCGTACGAGCGGTTCAGGTAGGAATTGCCCGAACCTTCGCCGATGATCATGTGGAACCGCCGGTTGGCGTCGCCCATCTCCTCGTAGTCGCCCTTGGCCGCCGCGGCGCGGAACGCCTTGTTGCAGGCGCGCAGGGCTTCGAGGTGCGAGTCCTTCCGGCGCAGGGCGCACCAGTGGTAGGCCACGCGCTCGATCAGTTCGAGGGCCTCGAACAGCTGCGGTATGTCGTTGATGTCGAGGTGCGCGACGCGCGCGCCCCGGTTCGGCATCAGGTCGACGAGGTTTTCCGAAGCCAGCCGGATCAGCGCCTCGCGAACCGGCGTCCTCGAGACCGAGAACTCCTTTTCGAGCGAGCTTTCGTCAAGGCTTTCTCCGGGCCGGCGGCGCAACCGGAGGATATCGTCGCGGATACGTTTGTATACCGTCTGTGTCCCGGTTCCCCGGGGTCTCCCCAGCCTGCCTGTTCGCCGCCGGTTTACTGGCGCGGAGGAGATGTCTGCTTTGCTCATTCTGTCGATCCTTGTCGGGTCCCGTCTGCCCGCCTCGGGAGTGATGTCGAGTCGCTGTGCATGTGGCAGGTTATATGGCTTGGCATCTTCTGCTAACCCAGCTTGCCCGTTGTCTCAATGCACGAGCGGGAACCCGGTCCGCAACCCCGCTGGCCGTGCTTGCCGCCGTGAAATAGGCTGCGGCGGCTGGAGTCCTCCGCGTGGCCCGAAAGGGCGCCCGGCCGTGCGGCGCAGGAGCGGCGAGGTGACGCAAGCCGGGATCGGGAAGGGCGACCCCGTCGAGTTCGCTAGGATACGCGCGTTTGAAGCGGATGACCGCGGCGCCGGCCGCTCCCGGGTGCCCGCACTGGCAGGCCTTCGGATGAAGGAGCGACGGGCTGGACGTCGGTAGGCGAGCCTCCTGCGCCGCGGGCCGGCGCGCCTGATTCGGCCGCTCAGCCCTGCGCCTCGGCCTCCAGCTCCTTGAGATCCTGGTAGCGGTCGCCGATCCGGTGGTGCGGCCGGCCGCCGATCGAGGCGCCGAGCGCGACCACCAGTTCGTCGTGGCCGGGGGCGTCGGCGATCGTGAAGTGGACGGTGAGATAGTGCGAGCGCCGGCCGGCGTCATCCTTGTGCATGAGGGGGATCATGATCGGCGTGTTGGCGCCGCCGCGGGTATTGGTGAAACTGAGGTAGCTCCTGGCGCCGACGGCATCGCGGTAATGGTTGCCGAACCGCAGCGTGTGGATCATCGCCGAGGCGTGTTCGAGTTCGCCGGCGGTGCCGACCACCGCCGCCTTGCCGTAGGCCTCGACCGCCTCGCCGGAGCCGGCCCAGGCGGTCACCTCCTCGCTCAGGATCCGGCCGAGATCCGGCGCGATTGCCAGCACCTCCGGTTTCAGGTCCTCGACATAACCCCGGCCGGCCCACGGGTTCGTGAGAACGGCGGCGACGCCGAACAGCCGCAGCGGCGTCGGCGCCTTCCTCGTGCCCTCGATCAGGACGTCTTCGCAATAGCGCACGATCTTCCGTATTGTCCGCTGGCATGGAGCTCTGCGTGGATTCGGCAACAGGTGAACGGGCCGGTCATGCATCAGGCGTCCGGCGGATGCAACGCGGACGAAACGGTCGCACCGCGACGTGGCCGGACAGGGTGCAAGCGGGCCTCGGTGGGTACGTGTGTGATGGAACCAGCCGAGCAAGATACTGCTCTTCGCAAGAAGCCGGGCAGTCTACTCGCGTTTGTTGGTTTGCGAATACCACAATTTATTTGGCAACCTCTCTATCTCGCACATCCCCACCGAAGCAATGCATGATCGTATTTGATTGGAGAGTTGTATCGCCCACCGATTGCGTGTAACCATTGGTTGCGAATCGGTATACAAACACAACCAATGGAGGCAACACATGGCCAACGTCAAGTTCAACGTACCTGTGGACATGGACGCGATGCAGGTCTGGCCCGGCACCCTGGTCCAGGCAACTGCAAAGACGATCATGGTCACGGACGGCGTCAATACCGCCATCTATGCCGGCAAGGGTTTCACCTACAGCCAGTCCTGGGACGTTGTCGGCGGAACGCTGACGGGGTACCGCGAGCTGCATTATGGCAAGGTCGAATTCACGGCCACCGGCCTTTCGGTTCCGGCGGCGGCCGCATATCAGTACATCGACAGCAACAATCTGCGAGGCCTGTTCTCCCTCGCGCTCAAGGGCGCGGACACGTTGACCGGATCGGGCGGCGGCGACCTCCTGCGGGGCTATGGCAAGGCCGACCACATCACCGGCCGCGGCGGAGCCGATACGCTCTACGGTGGCGGTGGCAACGACACCATCCTTGGCGGCGGCGGCCGCGACGAGCTCTTCGGCGGTGGCGGCAACGACCGGCTCTCGGGGCAGGCCGGGAATGATGCTCTGTTTGGCGGTGCCGGTGCCGACGTTTTG
>CAZSNL010000003.1:45435-73904 GCA_964608275.1 uncultured Hyphomicrobiales bacterium
TTGGCGGGAGGCGGAGGTCGGGACGTCTTCCGCTTCTTCACTCCAAAGGAAATCGGCAACGGCAAGACGCATGATGTCGTACAGGATTTTGAAGCCGGCGATACGATCAACCTTTTCAGCATCGATGCCGACACGACTTTGGCCGGCAACCAGGCGTTCGACTTCATCGGCGACACCGGGTTCAGTGGTACGGCGGGCGAACTGCGCGTCGTTCATGGCAAGGCGAGAACGCTCGTGCAGGGCGACGTGGATGGCGATGGCCTGCGCGATTTCCTGCTCGAGCTGACCGGCCACGTTGACCTGAACGCAGGAGATTTCGTGCTGTAGCCCGGATCCATCGACCGGCTGACACCGCCAAGGGCGCCAGGATGCCCTTTTTTCTTCGGCCTCGTTCGCGGGGCCGCAGGTGTTGCGCAGGCAACACGCGCCTTGGGTATGTGTCTGGACATAGATCACGGAAGGGGGAACTGCCTGGGGCGATGGACTAGGGCGCGCTGAAGTTCTGCACCCTATCCTCCAATCCGGTCAGATGGGCTCACAGCCGGCAAGACGCGCAGGAATAGAGTGGTCCGGAAAATTCCTCTCGTCGCTTGACGCCGACCTTTGGACCTGCAGCGCGGCGATCAGACCCCTCCGGCCAGGTGCGGACGGAGGCGCCCTCCTGCGCCGGGTCGACGCAACCAAACATGGAAGCGACCGTCTGGCACTAGTCCCTGCGTTTGTACGCATGCTATATACTTTCATAATGTTCCCATTGTGCCTGTCAGGAGGTCAATCCTTTGAGTTTGCCGCTAGCGGTCCCGCTTAGGGAGAACATATCTTCGCGCGTGCAAGCCAGTATTCGCGAGGCGCTGATGTCGGCGCATTTCAAACCGGGCGAGAAGCTCAACATTCGCGCGCTGGCAAAGATGCTGGGCACTAGCCCGACGCCGGTCCGCGAGGCACTGGCCCATCTGGCGGCCGAAGGCGCTATCGAAATGCGGCCGGGCTATTCCGCACGCGTCCCGCTGTTTTCGTTGGAGAAGTATCAGGAACTCTGCACCATTCGAAAGGTGGTCGAAGGCTTCGCGGCGGAAGTAGCGGCTGAGCGCATCACAGAGGCAGATGTGGCGGAACTGCACCGCATACTCGGCAGCTTCAGACTTGCCTGCCGCAACAAGGATCCCATCATAGCACTGGACTATAGTCGCAGGTTCCGCTTCGGGGTGTACAGATCTGCGGACATGCCGCTTTTGATCCGGACTATCGAAGGGCTGTGGCTCCAATGTGCGCCGATGTTCCGACTCGCACCACCCACCCAGGATCCAAAGCTTGCCGAGACCTATGAACAGGTCATCGCCGCACTGTCGGGTAGAGACAGCGCCAAGGCAAGGCGCGGAATCGAGCAGTCGATCGATCTTGGCTACACGCGACTGCTTCACCAGGTCGAGATCAACACGGATATTGCGCCAGCCGGTTGATATAGCCTGAGACCGCTACCCGACAAAGGTGCCTCCATTGACGTCCAGGACCGCACCCGAGATGTAACTGCTGGCGGGAGCGCACAGGAATGCGATCGGCCATCCAATTTCGTCAGGGTGTCCCATCCGCCCCATGGGAAGCGCACGAACATCATGACCCGCCCCCTCGTTCATGCGCGTGTCGACCGGACCGGGGGCAATCCCGTTCACCAGCACATTATGGCCGATTGCTCGGCGGGAGAGCCATCTGACCAAAGAATGAACGCCTCCCTTTGCCGCCACATAATGCGCTTGAGTACCGGCGGCAGCGCCGCCGCTCCTGGCCGCTACCGAACCGACCAGAACGATGCGGCCCTTCCGGCGCTCCATCATCCCCGTCATCACGGCACGCGCGAGATTCAACGGTCCAATCAGATTTACCTCCAGGACCTTCCTGAAGACTGCGTCCCAATCCGGATCAGTGAGCCAATCTCCGAGCGGATAGATGCCTGCACAATCGACCGCCGCATCCAACGGCTGCCACTTGGCAACCAATGCCTCAATCCCGGCTCGGTCTGTCGTGCTCGCTACGTGGCAGTGCGCTTGCGCTCCCCTGGACCTCAACTCGTCACGCAGCTCTTCGACAGGTACGACATCAGCCAGCACGACTTCCGCTCCAAGGAGCGCGCATGCCTCTGCTGCCGCGCTCCCGATACCCCCGGCCGCGCCGGTAATGAGAATACGTTCGCCCGAAAGGCTGAAGAGATCTTTGGCCCCCATGGTTTCGCTCGATTCCCATTCGAAGTTTGAAATATGATATACGAATACGGCTTGGTGTTCGAGCGATTCCGACGCGGGGAGCGATCATGCAAGTCATCATTACGGGAGGTGCCGGATTCCTTGGCGCTTTTCTCACCCACCGGCTCATTCAGCGTGAGCGGTTGAAAGATGCCGACGGCGTGGAGCGGGAAATCGAGCGCATTACCATCTTGGATCCAGCCATCACAGCTGAGCAGGTTAGAAATGGGTCCAGGAAGGTTTCCGTGCACCTTTGCCCTGGGAGCGTTTGCGATCCGGAAGCGATCTTGAATTCGTTCGTCCATCCGAACGTGACTGTATTCCATTTGGCCACACTGCTGCCGGGCCGAACGGAGCGGGACCTGACTGGCGCCCTCGATGTCAACGTCGGCGGCACGAAACATGTCCTGGAGGCGCTGCGAATTGGGGCCGCGGCGGCCAAATTCGTATCCGCAAGCACGGTCGCGCTCTACACCCGCTCGGGCGATGAGCCGATCCGGGACGGGGAACACTTCTCGCCGACCACCATCTACGGGCTCACGAAGTCGATCGGAGAACTGTTCGCGGACGCATACCGCATCGGTGCCGGCCTCGATGTGCGCGGCGTGCGTTTCCCGACCGTCGTGATCAGGCCGGTATCGGTGGCATCCTCGGCCGGCTCTGCCCTTAGCGATGTATTGCGCGAGATCAGTCTTGGCCGGGACGCGATCGTGCGCGTGGACCCGCAGACGCCGGTTATGATTTCGGACTATCAGACCTGTATCGATGGCTTGATCCAGGTGCATGACGCACCTGCCGCAACGCTCGCATCAAACCGCTTCGTAAATTTTTCCGGAACCACCGTCACGGTTGAGGAGATGATTGAAGCCGCTGCCCGCGCTGCTAAGCGAAGCGGGCGCGTGCCAGGAGGCACCAGGTTAGAAATAGATCCATTTCTTCAGGCCACCATGAACAAATGGCCCATCAAAGTTGAAGCTGTACAGGCAGATGCCCTCGGGGTACCGGTCACGCCTGATCTGGACTGCATCTGCGAACGCTTCCTGGAAGATTATGAATCCTTCTGGAAGTCATTGATGGCGCTTTGAGCGGACAAGCAAAGGCGACTTCAAAGGCTTTGGCCACCATCAACTATTATTGTAGAACCGGTCGTAAGGCGCAGATGGGTTATCGCCGCTATGATGGAGCGAGCGACGTCGTCAGGTTCGACGATGCGCCTGAGAGGACTGGCAAGCGCGATCCGCTCCAACGCGGACCGATCTCGATCGGGTACGAAGGAGGTGTCGACCGCAGCCGGCGAGACACCAATAACGCGGATTTCTGGTCCGAGTACTCGAGCCAGTGAGACGGTAATTGAGTCCAGTGCCGCTTTTGAAGCTGCGTAGGCCATATTGCTGCCGGTGCCACGCTTCGCTGCAGTGGATGATACGTTCACGACCACGCCATTGCCACTCGCTCTTAGGAGGGGCACGAAAGCGCGTGTCGTCACGAACGGCCCCCTGACATGAGCAACGAACATCGCATCGAACGTTTCATCGTCCAGTGCAGCGAGATCGTTGTGCGGAATTGCGCGAGTGAAACCGGCAGAATTGACGAGAATATCGGCGCGTCCGTACGCCGACGCCACTTCCTCGACGAGCGAAGCAATGGAAGCTGAATCTTCCATGGCAACCCTGACCGCCCGATGGGGTCCGCCGGCCAGTTTGGAAATAAGCTCTAGGGCGACGTCAAGCCGCTTATGATATCCGACGACCACGTGGGCTCCCTGTGCAGCGAGCCTGTAGGCGCTGGCAGCGCCTATTCCGCCGGTTCCTCCCGTTACGACCGCGATTTTGCCTTTGAGGTCCATGGTGTGCGTTTCCTTTCGGCGACTTCCGTCGCTCCCGAAGATCCCTTGAGCATCTTTGACTTGCTATAGGATATAGCATAAACTGACGTGCGTGTCCCGACGGGTCCTCCGCTCGCAGGTGATCGATTCCGCTTCCGGTCGCTCCACAAGCAACCAATTCAGCTCTGATAATGAGGGCAAGATGGCCGTCCACGCTGGTAGTCGCCTTGAAGTGATTAAGAATTCCACGCTGAGGATCCTGGACGAGGCCTCCATCAGCATCATGCGAAGCGGCTATTCCACTCTGATCAAGGAGATCAAGGACCTTTCCGTTTCGAGTTGCTTGCACAGCCTGCGGTTCAGCCCATCCACCTCGGCAACCTGGTATCTCAAGTGCGCGGTGTGATTCGCCGATACGGAGATCGGGTTTCGCAAGGCGATGCCTACATCGTCAACCACCCCTTCGAGGATTGTCAGAACCACGCTTCCGATATCACCATCGTTACGCCGCTGTTCTACAAGGGCGAGTTGACGGCGTGGTGCGCTAACACGGCACATAAGCCCGATTTTGGCGGGCGCGTGCCGGGTAGCAACGCTGGCGACGCCACGGATACCATTCAGGAGGGCTTGCTGCTTCCTCCTCTTCCTGTCGTGAGCGCCTACACGGAATTCAACCCGACGCTCCGGGAAGTGATCCGTTGCAATACGCGAATACCCGACATCGTACTTGGCGATATCCGAGCTCAAATCGGCGCCAACTTCGTGGTAGAGCAGCAAATCGCTGAAATGTTCGATAAGTTCGGGCCGAACGAGGTTCAAAACGTCTGGCAGCAATGGTTACGCATCAACGAGGAACTGATCCGTCAGCGGATCGAGTCCATGTTTCCCGAAGGTGAGTTCAGCGCCACCGACTACATGGATGACGACGGCATCGAACTCGGGCGCAGCCACGAAATATCTGTCTCGATCCGTCGGGAAGGCAGCGACCTGCACTTCCACTTCAAATCCGGTCCACAGTCGATGGGGCCGATCAACCTGCGACCATGCATGTTGTCAGCAGTATGCTTCTTCTGCACGAAGGGAATTTTCGCTCCCGACCTGCCCAACAACGGCGGCTTTCATAAACCGATCAAGCTGCATCTGCCGCCGCTCGGATCATTGGTCAACCCGCACTATCTCGCTCCGGTGAACATGTACAGCATGTCGAGCCACCGAATTGCTGATGTAGTCCTTATGGCAATGGCTAAGGCCGTTCCCGAGCGCGTACCCGCTTCAGCGAGTGGTTATCTGGCCGGAGTGGCGCAGTCCGGCGTCGATCCGCGCAACGGCAAGCGCTACGTGCAATACGAGCTGTGCGTCGGTGGCAGCGGCGCCCGTCCGAACGGTGATGGGGTTTCCGGCCTCGACTCGAACGTAACCAACGTAATGAACACTCCAGTCGAGATCATCGAGACTGAATTTCCCGTACAGATCGTACGTCACGAGCTCATCCCGGACTCGGGTGGGGCGGGCCAGTATCGCGGCGGGTTGGGAGTGCGCCGGGATTACCGGGCGCTGGTCGAAACAACTGTCAGTCTGAGGTCAGATCGGAACCGCTTTCCCGCGCAGGGCGTGGCAGGAGGAAAGCCGGGAAAACCCGGTCGATGCCTGGTTAATCCCGGTACGGCGCTCGAGCGCCCCGAGCATTCCAAGGCTCCCCGCATCTCGCTGAAGGTTGGCGACGTCCTGAGCATCCAGACAGCAGGCGGTGGCGGCTGGGGACCGCCCCACCTCCGCGCGCGTGAGCGAATACTTGATGACATTCGCGCCGGCTACATCTCGCAGGATCAGGCCAAGGCCGATTACGGCGTGGTGCTTGAGCCGATCGATCATCAAGCCACAAAGAGAGCCTAACCAAGATGAAACTAAGAGTAGGTGCCGATGTCGGGGGGACATTTGCGGACATCGTGGTCCTGGACAATGCGACTGGTCGATTGCGTAAGGTGGTCAAAGTCCCGACAGTCGCCGACACGCTGCTCGAGGATATTGCGAGGGTTGTCAGTCAGGAGGAGGGCGGAGGATCGGAGGTGTTCGAGGAGCTTGTTCTGCTGCACGGAACAACCCTCGGACTGAATACCCTTCTCCAGAAGCGGGGGGCCTGCGTTGCGCTCATCACGACGGCGGGTTTCCGGGACACCTATGAGATCGGGCGACAGTGGCGGGGCGAAAGCGACATATACAATCTTTTCTACCGACCTCCAGTCCCGCTCGTGCCGCGGGAGCGCATATTCGAGGTGACGGAGCGCGTCAATGCGGCCGGCGAGGTCCAGATACCTCTGGATCCGAGTGAGCTGGAGGGAATTGGCGCCCAGCTCAGTTCGTTGGGCGTCGACTCTGTTGCGGTATGCCTGCTGTTTTCGTTCCTCAATCCATTGCACGAGCAGACCATCGGTGAGTGGTTCGCGGAGCATCATCCGAACTTGTCGGTTTCGTTGTCGTCGCAGGTAGCGCCCGAGTTCAGGGAATACGAGCGGACAAGCACCGTTTGCATCGATGCTTACGTGAAGCCGACGGTGCGACAGTATCTTTCGGAGTTCGCCGCCAAGGCGTCGGCCATCTCTCGCTGTACCAATATCTACGTCATGCGCTCGGCCGGTGGGCTGGCAAGCATGACGGAGGCGTCCAATCTGCCTGCGCAGTCCCTGTTTTCGGGACCGGTGGGTGGTGTGATGGGAGCATGCCACCTGAGCCAGGCACTCGGATGGAGCAAGGCTCTGACCGTCGACATGGGCGGGACAAGCACCGATGTGGCGCTAGTGCTTGATGGGCAGCCCGTCCTTAGCAAGGACCGATCAGTCGAGGGGCGGCCGGTCAATGTCCCGTCTGTCGAGGTTCATTCGATCGGGTCCGGCGGAGGAAGCATTGCCTCCACGCTCGCCAACCGAGTGGTTCAGGTCGGTCCGGGCAGTGCCGGGGCGGATCCAGGGCCCGCGTGCTACGGCCGCGGCAGCGACCAGCCGACGCTAACCGATGCCTGGCTGATACTCGGCCATTTGCCCGAATCCCTGTTGGACGGCAGTCTGCTCCTGGACAAGCAGCGTGCACACGCGGCAATCGAGGCGCACGTGGCGAAACCGCTCGGTATAGACGTGGTGAAAGCGGCTTCGGCGATCGTCGATGTGGCCGTGTCGCAATCGTACGAGCTGATGCGCTTGATCACGGTCGAGCGCGGCTATGATCCTAGGGAGTTCCGGCTGTTGAGCTTCGGGGGCGCGGGCCCGGTGTGTGCTGCGGCCGTTGCGCGTGACCTCGGTGTACCGACGCTCTGCGTTCCTCACATTCCAGGTCTTTTTTCGGCTGCGGGATTTCTGGTTTCAGATCTGACGCAGGATTTCACGAGGAGCATTGTCCTGGATGCTCAGGCCGGGTCTTTGGACGAGATCAACGCAATCTGGCGATCGCTCGAGGCGCAGGCTCTCGACAGATTCCCCGAGGCCGAGTTGTCACGCTTTCTCGACCTCAGGTATGCCGGGCAGGCATACGAGGTGATGGTGCCCGTCCAGTCCGGAGACTGGCAGCAGAGCGACTTGAGCAGCGCAGTCAACGATTTTCATACTGCCCACGAGCAGCGATACGGAATGAGTGCTCGTGACGAGGCGGTGCAATGTGTTGTTTTCAGGGTCCGGGCCACAACGCCGCTTCCGAAGTTCGAGATGCCTGTGGAACCGATTTCAGAGCGCAGAAACGCGAAACCCGAGAGTATCCGCCAGGCGGTCTTTTCGGGCCAACTGAAAGACACGGCTCTGTTCAGGCGTTCCGATCTGCGCCCTGGCGACTACGGAACAGGCCCCGCAGTGATCGTCGAATACGACACCACGATTGTCGTTTATCCTGACCAGACGTTCCATGTTGACGGAATGAGCAACCTGCTCATCGAGACGGGTGTCTGAATTTCCACCAATTGCCGATGGAGCAGCTCTGCTGAACACGATTGACCCAGACCAGGCCGACGCGAGCACCGATCACCTCCCTCTCAGAGGCGTTCGCGTGCTTGACCTGTCTCGTGTAGTGGCGGGCAACATAACCTCGCATCTCCTCGCCGACTTCGGCGCAGATGTGATCAAGGTCGAGCCTGTCGTCGGCGGTGATCCCCTGCGCAACTGGATTGTCGAGGGGGTCGCGACGCACTGGGAAGCCTATTGTAGAAACAAGAAGAGCATCGGCCTCAATCTTCGCGACAAGCGCGGACGGGACATTCTGCTGAGCCTGGTGCGTACGGCGCATGTTCTGATCGAAAATTACCGGCCGGGTACCCTGGAGCGGATGGGGCTCGGTCCGGATGTTCTTCATGAGGTGCGGCCGGAATTGGTGATCCTGCGGATATCCGGCTTTGGTCAGACGGGCCCGTACCGCAACCGGGCCGGCTTCGGAACCGTGATTGAGGCGATGTCGACATTCGCCGCGATGAATGGATTCGACGATCGCGAGCCTGTACTGCCACCCGGAGCCCTTGCCGATTACACCGCGGGGCTCTACGGCAGCTTCGCAATCGTGACGGCGCTCCGGTCGGTGGAGCGGGGGCAGACCAGAGGCGAAGTGATTGATCTCTCGCTGCTGGAGTCCTTCTTTGCGGCGCAAGGACCTCGAGCGGCGGATTACAAGGTGACTGGAGCGATACGGCCGCGGACCGGCAGCCGGTCGACGAGTTCGGCCCCGCGGAACGTCTATGCCACAAGAGACCGGAAATGGCTGGCGCTGTCGGCTTCGACACAGGAGACAGCGGAGCGGCTGTTCCGAGCAATGGGGAGGGACGATCTGATATCCGATCCCCGCTTCGCTTCGAACGCCGACCGGGTGAAGAACGTCGAGGCGCTCGACGCGATCATAGCCGAGTTCATGGCGGCTCGGACGCTGGAGGAATGCCTCGCCTTCTGCCACGAAAGAGACGTTGTTGCGGGACCCGTCTACGACATCGCTGATTTCGTCGACGACCAACACGTTCGCGAACGCCGTATTCTGGAAGAGGTCGACATAGGCGGTGAGGTTGGACTGTTGCCGGTGCATTCCGTGGTGCCGCGCCTGCAGCAGGCCCCGGGAAGAATACGGTCCAGAGCACCCGAGCTCGGCGAGCACACGCACGCAGTGCTGACCGAACTCGGCATTGACCATGTGGCGATCAATCGACTCGCTGCAGAGGGGGTTGTCCGCCTCCATTCCCCAGGCCGCAAATCAAGTGAAGATTGACGATGACTGGTCGCCAATTGCCGCTGTGGCGGTCTCTCCTTTACGTTCCCGTCAACGTACCCAGGTTCGTGAACAAGGCGCACCTTCGCGGTGCTGATGCCATCATTCTTGACCTCGAGGACAGCATCGTCGCGAGCGAAAAGGCGCAAGCGCGCAAGCTGGTCAGGGATGCAGCCAGGAGCGTCTCGCGCAACGGCGCGGATGTGGTCGTGCGGATCAATGCACCGCTGTCGCTCGCCGTGCGAGACCTGGAAGCCAGTGTCTACCCGGAAGTGCATGCGATTAACTTGCCGAAGATCGAAAGCGGCGCCCAGATCGAACTCCTGAGCGACTGCGTCGCCGCGCTTGAACAGGAGCGCGGTCTCGACGTGGGGCGAACCCGCTTCAAGGTCATAATAGAGACCGCCAAGGGGTTCATGGCGCTGCAGGAGATCCTCCGCGCGGTCGAGCGCGACCCGCGTGTCTGCGCCATCAATCTGGGAAGTGAGGATTTTGCGCTCTCGACCAGGATGATCCCCGAACCCGATGCGCTCTATGTTCCGAACATGCTCGGCGTGATCGGAGCACATTCGGTCGGAGTCCTGCCGTTGGGATTCATCGGCAGCGTTGCGCAGATTTCAGATCTCGACGGCTTTCGACAGATCGTTCGTCGCTCAAGGCGACTCGGATTCGTCGGAGCATCCTGCGTTCATCCTGCTCAGGTCCCGATTCTCAACGAGGAGTTCGGTGTATCGGAGCAGGAAGCAGAGTGGGCCCGCCGGGTGATCGATGCCGCCGAAGCCAGTGTCGATCGCGGGCAGGGCGCATTCCTGCTTGACGGCGAGATGGTCGACAGGCCGGTGATCGAACGTGCCAGGTCTGCGCTGGAACGATACAACCGCATAAGGGAACGGGGTCTGGACACAGCGGCGGCAGGCGGCTCCGGCGCCCGCGAATAGCTTCTCACCACACCGCCCCGGCACCACCGCACCTGACGCCCAGTCCAGATCGTCTTTTCTCATAACGACCCTTGACGAGGGGCTATATCATATATCATGCTGGCAGCTAACGTGTCTCAAGAGGAAGCTGCTCATGGATTTCGGCGTCTTCAACCTGATGGGGTATCGCGAATCCGGAAAGAGCGGGGCCCAGATTATCAATGAAGCAGTTGAGCAGACCTGCCTCGCCGATGAGCTGGGTTTCGGGATCGCGTGGTTTGCGGAACATCATTTTTCAAACTACTGTATTTGCCCATCGCCCCTGATGATGATCGCGCATTGTGCGCGTATTACAAAAAACATACGACTGGCGACTGGCGTTCTTATCCTTCCTCTATATTCGCCCGCGCGGTTGCTATCGGAAATCGCTGTCGCTGACGCGATGTGCCATGGCCGCCTCGTGCTCGGTCTGGGCAGCGGATACCAACCATACGAATTCGATCGCTTCGGTGCCGACCTGAAGCATTCGAAGGCAATGGCCAGGGAGTTCATCGATATCATTGAAGCGGCCTTTGCCGACGACTTCTTCGAACACGACGGCGAGTTCTATTCGCTGCCGAGAACGCATGTCAGCACGCGTCTTGTGAATGGCTTCCCGCAGGTTTGGGTCGGTGGCGATTCGGATGAGACTTACCGCCTCGCCGCCCGGAAGGGTTTCATTCCGATCTTCTCGGGCCGCACGGATAACGTCGAGGGTCTCTTGAAGACGCGCGCGCGCTGCGAGGCAGCCTTCGCAGCCGAGGGCGTGGATCCGTCGCGGATGCCGCTTGGCATGTTGCGCCCGGTGTGCGTGACATCGGACAAGGAAGAGGCCAGGCGATATGCCGAAAACGTGCGCTACCAACTTCGGCTAGCCGGCGCGCTTCGCCGGCGAGAGGAGTTGATGCAAGGCACGATGCTGGTCGACAAGCCGATCCCCAACGATCCCGACGTCGACCAGATTCTCGACACCTTGCCCATCGGCGACGTCGAAACGGTAGCCGAGCGCCTCACGGCGGAGATCGATGCCCTCCGTCCGGAGCACATCTCGATCTACTTCCAGCTTGGCGACACGCCGCACCGCGTCGCAATGAATTCCATCGAGCGGCTTGCGACCGATGTCGTGCCCCTCATCGAGCGCAAGCTGGGCCCATTGCGTGACATTGGCGTCAATGCACCCAGGAAGCATGTTCCGAGGTCACAGGCGGCTGCTGCCTTCTCGTGAGCGAGGGCACTTGAATGAAGATAAAAATGTGAAGGGAGAGGAAAATGAACCGTCGATCGAAGGCAATGGTACTTGGTATATCCCTTTTATGCATTCCGCTCGCCGCGGAGGCTCAGCAGGCCAAAGTGGAATGGGTTTATACCAACGGATGGGCGCGCAACCATATTCAGATTGGCGTTCCCGCCGATGAATGGATCAAGAGGATAGAAGAAGCCACCGAAGGGCGTGTGAGTATCCGCCACGTCTCCGATGGCACCTTGCTGAAGCCGGAAGCGGCCCTGGAAGGCATCAGTCGCGGTGTCGCAGAGTGCGGCGCCATCCAGCCGGCATTCACGCCAGGTCTGTTGCCTATCTCGTCAACGCTGGTCGGCCTTCTTGATGTCGAGCTCGGCAACAAGCTCGATCTCGAAGGTATTACGCGAATTGCTCACAAGCTGTATGACGAGTTTGACGAGATCTCCGGCGAGTTTCAGGCGATGGGCGTGACGCCGCTTGTCTGGACCCCTGCCTCACCGTATGCGATCATCTCGAAACGACCGACCAAATCCCTTGATGACGTTCAGGGGCAAAAGATCCGTGCATTCGGAACCACTTTGCCCAAGTTCATCGCCGCGATGGGGGCGACACCCGTCGCCATGGCGTTCGGGGAAATGTATACCAGCGTCCAGACCGGGGTCATCGATGCGGGATTGACCGATCCTCCATCGATGATCTCCACCCGTCTTTACGAGATTGCGAAAAGCGTGCTGACGACGGGCCCGAACTGGGGCACGAGCCTGGCATTGCCGACCATCCTCCACGTCTGCCGCAACGATGCGCTGGATGCACTCTCCGAGGAGGACAGGGAAGCGGTACTGCGTATCTCTCGCGAGATGAGCCTTGGCTGGAACCACGAGATGATGACGCAGGCTACAGCGGAGACCTACAAGAAACTGGAAGAAAACGGGGTCGTGATTACGCACCTGTCGGACGAGGAGACTGCGCGGCTGGCGGAAGCCACACCTTTCTTTGACGAAGCGGCCAAGGAGCTGGACGACAAGGGGTTGCCTGGGACCGCGATATTCGCCCGTTATCGCGAATTGGCAGAGAAGTATCTGGCCGGGGAGCTCTCCGAGTAATCTGATACCGGCTGCGGGCTGGGGCGGCCGATCCAGTGATGGATTCCGGCGGCCCCAGCTCGTGGACAATCTGCGGGGCATCTGGGGCGGGCCAACTACTCAGCAGGCAGTTGCCCCGGCCTGATCGGGAGAGGGGCGCTTCGAGATGCTGCACGGCGCGCTGTATGTTCTTGCGGTGATCGCTGGCATATGCCTGCTGGTGATAGCGGTGATGACAACCGTCGACGTTACGGTCCGATGGCTGACGGGCGTACCGATCACCGGGGTGTACGAGATTGCGCAAATTCTCCTGCTGACGATGACCTGTCTCGGGCTCCCCTACCTTCATCTGCAGGGTCGCGAGTTGAGCGTCGACATTTTGCGGGCACGCGCAAAAGGACGCGTACGCAAGTCGCTGGATGCACTCGATCACGTCGTCACTGTCGGATTTTTCGTGCTCCTTGCGTGGACAGCCTGGACAGACTTCAGCAGGGCGATATTGGGAGGATTCCGGGCGCAAGGGATGCTCAGGATACCGACCTCCATCCCGCTGGGGCTGGTTCTGGTCGGTTCGATCCTGGTCATTCTCGCCCTGCTTGCTCGTGCACTCGGGCTGTTCAAGAGGGACGCGAGCTAAATGGAGAGCGAAACACTTTCCCTCGTCGTTGTCGGCACGATTCTCCTCGTGACATTCGCGGCGGGCATCAATATCGGTGTCGGGCTGGGCATTGCCGGTGTCGTGGGAGCAGCGACCTTCACTGGGAATTGGAGATCCGGCCTCTGGTTGCCACTGATCCAGACCCTCGACATTGGGATGGCCTATCTGCTGATGGTGATCCCGCTCTTCATCCTGATGGGCACACTCAGCGGGGCCTCCCGCATCACGACCGACCTTTTCACCGCTTTCTACCGATGGTTCGGTCGCATGCCGGGCGGCATAGCGGTCACCACCATCGGCACCGGTGCAACCATGGCAGCGATCAGCGGGTCCAGCATGGCGGTGTCCGCTGCAATGTCCAAGATCGCTATGCCCGAGCTCATGCGCTACGAGTACGACCGGCGCCTGTCGATCGGTGCGATCGCGATGGGCGGTACTGTGGCAATCATGATCCCGCCCAGCATCACACTTGTCTTGTATGCCATTTTCGCGGAGCAGTCGGTCGGACGGATGCTGATAGCCGGGGTGTTTCCCGGTCTGTTGATTGCAACGCTGTTTGGAATTCTGATCGCGATCCGCTGCCGTCTGGATCCGTCTCTGGGCCCCCCAGGTCCCACCTTTTCGTTCCGGGATCGACTTAAGTCGTTGCCCCCGGTGCTCCCGTTCGTGGGTGTAGTCGCATCGATCATCCTGGGCATTCTGTTCGGAGTGTTCACTCCGGTCGAATCCGCAGCCGTGGCTGTAGTCATGGTTTTGCTGATCTGCGTGTTCCGCGGCACGCTCAGTCTACGACTGCTCATCTCCGCCATGATTGATGCGGTACTGGTTTCGGCATCGATCCTCCTCGTGGTGATCGGGTCGCTGGTTTTCAGCAACTACCTCGCCCTCACCGGGGTCACGGTGACCCTGACCCAGACAATTATGGCCGCCGAACTGTCACCAGCCGTCCTGATGCTCCTTTTGACGGTGGTCTACATTGCGTTGGGATGCGTGATGGAAACAACAAGCATCCTCGCGCTGACCGTTCCATTGGCAGTGCCGGTCATCGTCGCCATCGGGTGGGATCCAATCTGGTTCGGAGTGATCCTGGTCTGCTTCATGGAGATCGCGGCGGTGACGCCGCCGGTGGGGCTCAATCTGTTCGTCGTCAAGGCTTCCATCCCGGGATCCTCCCTCGCCGATGTCGTCATCGGGTCATTCCCCTTTTGGCTGATGACACTGGTGGCCGTCTTCATCCTCTATCAGTTTCCGATCATCGTGACCTGGCTGCCCAGCCAGATGTAGACCCCGCTAGATGTAGACAGCGTGGCGAGGAGCTTGGCGTTGTTGACCCGTGAGGAGCGCGAGCTGGCGGAATGGTTGCAGGACCGGCAATCATCGATCCTCGACTTGATCGAGCGGCTTGTGAACACCGACAGCGGAAGCCACGACAAGGCGGGTGTCGATGCGGTTGGAGACGTGTTGCGCAGCTTTTTCGACCAGGTGGGCGTGTATCACGAGACCATCCCTCTTGAAGAGCAGGGCGACATAATCAGGGCAGGCGTGGAGAACGCCGCTTCGGGTGCCACCGTTCTGCTGCTCGGGCACCGCGATACGGTATTTCCAAAAGGAGAGGCCAGCCGGAGACCGTTCAGCATCAGCCGCGGCCGTGCGCATGGACCCGGCGTTGCCGACATGAAGTCCGGGCTTGCGATGAACGCCTTCGTGCTGGCGGCGTTTGCCGCGAGGGGCGGGGCGCCTGTCCCTCTGCGTGCCCTCTTCACGGGCGACGAGGAGATCGCATCGCCGGGGTCTCGCGCGTATATCGAGAACGAGGCTCGAGTGGCCTGTGCGGTCTTCAACGCAGAGCCCGGCCGCGCCAACGGAAACGTCGTGACCGGTCGCAAGGGTTGCGCGTTTATGCGGTGCGAAATAGACGGCGTCGCTGCGCATTCCGGCGTGAACTTCGAGCTTGGCGCCAGTGCCATTGAGGAACTGGCCAGGAAGGTCCAGGCGTTTCATGCGCTCACTGATCTGGAGGCCGGTGTAACGGTGAATGTCGGGCTCGTTTCTGGCGGCCAGTCGGTCAATACCGTGGCAGCCCGGGCGAGTTGCGAGATCGATCTGCGGTACGTCAGGCCACGTGACGGTGCGGCCCTCATCGAGGAGATCACGCGGATCGGCAGGGAGTGCTCGGTCGACGGAACCCGCTCTGAAATCTCGGTAACGGGGCAGTTCGTGCCACTCGTGCAGTCGCCCGAGTCAAAAGCACTCTTCGACGTCTATGTCGCGGTATCCGGTGCTCTGGGCAAGGAGGTAGCGGGCGAATTCACCGGCGGCTGCGCCGACTCGGGCTTCACCTCCGCCGTGGGCGCACCGACGCTGTGCGGTGTGGGGCCGATCGGGGGCAATATCCACACTGAAGACGAGTACGTCGAGATCGACAGCATCGTGCCGAGAGCCCAGGCCCTGGCGGTCTCGATTATGAGGCTGTGCTAGCAGGCGGGCGGGCGCCCCGTGGTTCGAGCGTTTTGACTTTCATGATATATGATATAGCATAATATCCGGGAACAGGAGACGTTGGATGCCGAACCCGGAGTTGTTCAGGAACGCCATGCGCCGTTTTGGGTCGGCGGTCACGGTAGTTGCGACCCAGTATAAGGGGGAACGACGGGGGCTTACGGCCACCGCGGTCTGCTCGCTCAGCGCCGAACCGCCACGACTGCTGGTCTGCGTGAACCAGGAAAGTTCCACTGGCGAAATGATTCGACGGAGCGGTGCTTTTTCCGTCAATCTGTTGGCCAGCGAACACGAAAGACTTTCACAGGTGTTCAGCGGTGCGGTGAGCGGCGCCCCAAAGTTTTCCCTGGGAAAATGGGACGTGTTGTGCACGGGTGCACCGGTGCTGCGGGGAAGCGTTGCAAGCTTCGACTGCGAACTTGCTCAGGAGATTGATGCCGACACGCATTCCATCTTTGTCGGGAACGTGGTGGATATCGCGATCGGAAAATCTGGGCGGCCACTGGGCTACATTAACAGGCAGTACTTCTGTTTCCCGCCCCTGAGCCGCGAGATTTCGGCCAGCGCGTCGGACGACTCAGATTGCTGCGAACTCGCAATTTTCCCCTAGGTTTCCAGTTGCACGACAAGATGCCAGATCATTCCGGGGATTCGGTGCCGAAGCGCTATGCTTGGGAGGCACTCGTCACCTTTGCCGGTGAACTCCTTCATCGGGCGGGACTCCCGCAGGACCGGGCCGCAATGACAGCCGAACTCTTTGTCGAAGCGGATCTTCTTGGATATGTGACTCACGGCTTGCGGCGCCTGCCGATCAATGTCGAATGGTTGGAAACCGGCAGCACGAATGCGACCGGAGACGTGACGGTCGAAAGGCGGAGTGAGACCAGTCAGGTCTGGGATGCGAATTTTCTCCCGGGGCCCTGGGTGACTGCTCGGGCCGTGGATGCTGCAAGTGAAGCCGCTCAGCGCTTCGGCATCGGCATGATCTCGATCCGGCGCAGCCAGCATATCGCCTGCCTCGCTGCCCAGCTGACGCGTGCTGCCGATCGGCGCATGCTGATCCTCCTGTGTGCCAGCACACCGTCCGAGGCCGTGGTCTCGGCGCATGGCGGAGTGGACCGGCTGTTCTCCTGCAATCCGATCGCAGCATTGATTCCTACGCAGGAGACGCCGATCCTGATCGACACCAGCATGTCAATGAGTGCACTGGGCCCGCTTTACTGGGCCCACGCGGGTAGGAACCGCCTGCCCGTCGCCTGCATAGTGAACAGCGATGGAAGTGTCACCGACGATCCCGACGCCTTTGTCGCGGGAGATGGGGCAATCCTGCCCATGGGCGGTATCGATCAAGGGTACAAGGGTTTTGCCCTGAACCTTCTGACCGAGGCGCTTTCTGCCGCACTGGCGGGGGCCGGCAGGGCTGATGGCAACGAAGAGGGCGAAGCCAATGCCGTCTATGTGCAGGTGATCGACCCCGACCATTTCGCCGGCCGTAGTGCCTTCGAGCGGCAGACGTCAGCTCTGGCGGCTCTGAGTCGCTCGTCCAGGGTCGCGCCCGGGGCCCCGCCGGTTCGGGTGCCGGGCGATCGCGCTTTGGCGCTCAGGGAGAATCAGCTGCGAACCGGTGTCGGCCTGTCATCCAGGATCGTCTCAGAACTCCGGGTATGTGCGGAGAAATATGGCGTCCGGCTGCCCCCGCCACTGAACTGAACACACTGGACGCGAAGAGGGTGTATGTCGCCGATACTGGGCTCCTCTTTCAGGTTGCGGGAGGTCACGATACCCAATCGGACCGCAATCTCCCCGATGTGCCAGTACTCGGCCACCAACGGGTGCGCCGACGATTGGCACCTCGTCCACCTCGGCCGCTTTGCCATGGGTGGCGCAGGGCTCATCCTTGTCGAGGCTACGGCCATCGTGCCGGAGGGGCGGATCACCCATGGCTGCCTTGGCCTCTGGTCGGATGACCAGATACCTGGCTTGCGTCGCATCGCTGACTTCATCCGGGCGCAGGGAGCTGTGCCTGGTATTCAGCTCGCCCATGCCGGCCGCAAGGCAAGCATGCAGCGGCCGTGGTTTGGCAATGGACCTCTCGGCGAGGCTGATTTTGCTCGGGGCGACCTGCCATGGAGGACCGTGGCGCCCAGTCCACTGCCGGTCGATGAAGGCTGGCTTGAGCCGCAGCAACTCACTCCGGCAGCCATGGATCAGTTGATTGCTGCCTGGGTGGCGGCCGTTCAGCGGGCGGAGCGCGCGGGCTTTGAGGTGGTCGAACTTCACGCGGCGCATGGCTATCTGCTTCATTCCTTCCTCTCCCCGCTCAGCAATCAACGCGCGGACGGATATGGCGGCGACCGCGAGGGCCGTGCCCGGTTCCCGCTTGAAGTGGTCAAGGCAACTCGCGCCGCCTGGCCTGATGGTCGGCCACTCTTCGTACGCGTATCCGCCGTCGACGGTGCGGAAGGAGGCTGGACCCTTGACGACACGGTCTGGTTCGCGCGAAGGCTGAAGGACCTCGGAGTGGACCTTGTCGACTGCTCGTCAGGCGGCATTGCCGGCTCATCCACGGTGGCCCGCGTCAGGCGGCAACCGGGATATCAGCTGCCATTCGCGGAGGCTGTCCGGCACGGGGCAGGAATACCCACCATGGCCGTCGGGCTGATTGTTGAGCCCGATCAGGCGGAGGGGGCCTTGCGTGACGGTCAAGCCGATCTCATAGCGATCGGGAGACAGGCGCTGGTCGAGCCGAATTGGCCGCATCTGGCTATTGCTGCCTTGAGCGGCGACGGAGCCAAGGCATTCCGCCGCTGGCCGAAACAGGCCGGATGGTGGCTCGAACGTCGGCACTACACGCTCACGTCTTGACAGTCGCACAATGCGGTACGCCACGGGAGGTGTCGCCTCGCGCGTGAGGCGCGACCGGTGGCGCGGGGAGTGCCGTCGGATACTGACAGCCACCAAGAACCCCGGCATGGCGGAATACTAGGGCGGTACACCGGCGTACGGTCCAGCGGCCCTCAGGGGCCTTGCGGGCCGCTACGGCATGGAATTCCTATACAGCCGAACCCTCTCATGCGGCTACGTCGCGCGAACTACAGCGCCACGCAAAAGTATCGTCGCGGATTGCCCATGATCCGGATGCGCTTCTTTGCTTGCTGCAACAATTCGCTTAACATATTGATTTCATTGGTGCCGGCTGAGGGACTCGAACCCCCGACCTACTGATTACAAATCAGCCGCTCTACCATCTGAGCTAAGCCGGCATTTCGGCTGGTGAGCCCGCTGGGGATCGAACCCAGGACCCCGTGATTAAAAGTCACGTGCTCTGCCAACTGAGCTACGGGCTCTCGCGTCCTGCCGCGTCATGCCATGGCACGCCGCGGTGCGCCGTGTCACGCCATAATATGGGCACCGCGCGGGTAACATACAGGCCTCGATCCGATCAAGGACCTCGTCATGCCCGCCGGCTCGCGTATATGATCGCCCGGCCATGACCGACACCCGGCACAAGCCCGATCTGATCGGCGGCGAGCAGCGGCCTGGGGAGGTCGCGCTGCCGTTCGATCCCGCCCGTGCCGCCGCCGACGCCCACCTCGTCTTCATCGGCCGCATCCGCACCCCGTGGGCGACCCGCCACGACTGCCCGCGCAACCTGCGGATCGCCCGCGAGCGGGGTGAGGGGGCGACGGTCGAGGTCGATCCCGCCTTCCGCCCCGGCTTGTCCGGCCTCGACGGCCACGATCACGTCGTCCTGCTCTACTGGCTCGACCGCGCCCGGCGCGACCTGATCGTCCAGCGGCCGCGCCATGCCACCGGGGCGACCGGCGTCTTCTCGCTGCGCTCGCCGGTGAGGCCCAACCCGATCGGGCTTGCCACCGTCCGCCTGCTGGCGTGCGACGCCGCGGCGGGCCGGCTTTCGGTCGATGCCATGGACTGCATCGACGGCACGCCGCTCCTCGACATCAAGCCGTGGCTGCCGACCGTCGATGCCGTGATCGACGACGCCGCCGACGGGGCGGCAGGGTAGGCGCCGCCTCAGCCGAGGCCGGTATGGCGCACCCGGCCGAGCTCCGAGACGTCGTAGCCGCCGATCTCGCGGACCCGCTTCAGGAACGCATCGGTACGGCAGAACCGGAACAGCGCCTGCAGCGGTTCCTGGAACCAGGTCCGGTGCCACACCAGGATGTCATAGCGCTCGCGAACCACAGGCACGAAGCCGAGCCGGTACTGCTGGGCGACTGAGCGGATGCCGAACGCGGCATCCGCCTTGCCCTCGGCGACGGCGAGCGCGGCGTCGGTCTCGGTGCGGGTCGGGTGGACCGGCGCGATCGCCCCGACGACGCCTGCCGTGGCAAGGTAATGGTCGAACAGCACCTGGGTGCCCGAGCCCGGTTGCCGCGGCGCCACGCGCAGCCCCTTGAGGTCGGCGATCGTGGCGATGCCGCGCGGGTTTCCCTCCGCCACCAGCAGGCCGCGTTCGCGCCATGCGAATTCGCACAGCGCCACCGGCTGGCCGGCGAACCGCTCGGCCACCACCTTCACGTTCCAGTCGCCGCCGTCGGGATCGAACAGGTGCAGGCCCGCCGCCACCCCTTCACCGGCGGCGAACCGCGTGAGCCCGTCGAGGCTGCCGTCGAAGTAGGTGGCAAGCCCTGACCCCGATTCGCGGATGGCCCAGTCGAGCAGCGGGTCGTGGCTGCCGAGCAGGACCTGCGGGACCGGCGTCTCCCGCTGTCCCGAAGTCGCGCCATGGGCGGCGAGCCAGGCCTCGACCGCGGCGCGCTGGAACAGGAGCTTGCCGAGCGCCCGCGTGCACGGGATCTCGCCCGAGGCGGCAAGTTCGTACACCTTGCGCTCCTTGACGCGGAGCAGCTCGGCGACTTCGCGGGTGGTCATGAACGGTGACACAGGCTTGTTCATGCGCTTGAACCTTCGGTGGACAGTATCGGTTCGTCGGGCGGCGCCTCGGGAAGCGACAGGAGCAGCGAGGCCGGCAGCCAGACCGTCCACCGCAGCCCCTCGCGATCATAGTCCAGCTTGACGCGGCCGTTCAGCGTTGTCGACACCAGGTCCTCGATGACGACCCGCCCGAACCCCTTGCGCACCGGTGGCTTCACCGCCGGCCCGCCCGATTCCTGCCACCGCAGCCGCAGTTCGTCGACGCCGTTCGTCCGCACGGGCTGCCAGTCGATCGTCACCTTGCCGGTCGGGCTCGACAGCGCTCCGTACTTCGACGCATTGGTCGCAAGCTCGTGCAGCGCAAGCCCGATGTTCTGCACCGCGTCCGGCTTGAGCTCCGCCTCGGGGCCGATGATGTCGAGCCGCGCCTCGCTTTCGATGAACGGCGCGAGCTGCGATACCACAAGTTCGCGCAGGTTCACGCCGCGCCAGTTCTGGTTCACCAGGAGGTCCTGCGAGTGGGCGAGCGAACGGAGGCGGGCGGTGAACCGCGTGTTGAAGTCCTTCATGTCGTCGGCCTGGTCGGCCGTCTGGCGGGCGATCGACTGGATGATGGCGAGGAGGTTCTTCGACCGGTGGGCGAGTTCCCTCAGGATCAGCCGCAGTTGCTGCTCCTGTTCCATCCGCCGCACCGATGCGTCGGCCAGCGCCGCGGCGACGTCGTTGGCCTCGCGCAGGGTGGAATTGAGCGGCTGCACGGTCTCGCCGCGGCCCACGATCTTGGCCCGGTGCGCGATCGCCCGGATCGGCCCGCCGAGCCGCTTGCCGAACGACATGGCGAGCAGGAGCGACACCGCGACCAGCCCGGCGCCGCCGATCAGGAACGTGATCCACGCCCGCCGCAGAGGTTCCTCGATGTCTGAGACGGCGACCCACACGATCGACGTCCATCCCGTCAGCGCTGAGCTCCTGTAGGCGTAGAGAAGCCGTCTCGCATCGTCCGTCTCGAACACGAACGCGCCCTCGAAGCCCTGCAGCCGGTTGGCGATCACCGCCGGGATCTCCGCGTCGCTCGGCGTGCCGGAGAGTTCGGTGCGGACGATCAGCGACCGGTTGCGGTCGACCACCGCGACATTCATGCGACTGTCATCCGCCTGCTCGGTCAGCGCCGTCTGCAGGGACCGCGCGTCGCGGCTGATGCCGAGCACGTAGCGGACCTCGTCGTCGATCTTGACGGGGTTGAGGACGGTGATGACCGGGTTCTGCGCCACGGTGCCGAAGAAGACGTCCGAGATCAGCGACCGGCCGGTCCGGAACACCGTCTCCGCCGAGCGCGGGTCGGACGTCTTGCCGAGCGGCGTCCCCCACGGGACCCGGGTGTTGAGCTGCTGCTGCATGTCCCGGTCGAGCAGGAACACGTGCAGCGGCGTGCCGGCAAGCGCAACCTGGACCCGCTGGTGGAAGGCCGCGAAGTCGCCGGTCTCCAGGAGCGGCGACGTGGACAGGACGTCGAGCGCCGTCAGCATCGCGTCGACCTGGCGGTCGACCGCGGTCGACACCCGTTCGGCGTCGTGCAGCACCCGTTCGGCGTTGGTGTCGCGGACGCTCGCCGTGAACTGCGCCAGCACCAGGGCGGCGAATATCAGGATCGGCGCGGCGACGCCGAACGCAAACGCGATCAGGTGGCTGCGGACCGACCTCGCCGTGGTGCGGCGGCTGCGTGCTCGTGTCGCCATCTGGAGGTGTCCGGAGACTCTCCCCGAGTGTCGAGACCGGTCCCGCCGGCCGCGGTCGGGCGCCGCGCTTGCGGCATCGTCCGGCGCCGTCCCACCGGCACGGAGCGGCGTCAAGTAAGCTCCTAGCACGCGGCGGCAATGAGGCGACAGACCGCATCGGGTCGCGCCCCGTAGCGCGTTCGGGCTACGGGGGTCGGGCTAGAGGTTGGACGACAGCACGCCGGCGGCCGGCAGCTGCCCTTCGAGTCCCTCCGCATCCGGTCCCGGTTTCGGCCTCGGAACGGGAACCGCGCCCGGCATGTTCCGTGCCGCCGTCGTCGGCGGGGTGGCAACAGGGCGGCTGTCCGCCGCACGGGCCTCCGGCTCGCTGCCCTCGAACCGGGCCTGGACGCACGACACGTCGTGGTGGGCGAGGCGGCCGCACAGGAGGAAGACCTCGGCCAGGTTGGCGATCGGTCCGGCGACCAGGTGCGTCAGGGCCGTTCCGTCCGCACCCGTGCGCGTCGCAAGCCGCGGCGTCAGGTTCCCGAGGAGGTCGCCGTGCGTCTCCTGCAGGCGCTGCCAAACGGCCGCCGCGTCGGCCGCGGCGAGCGGGCCGAGGTCGATCGCGAACGCACTGCGGGTAGCCGCGATGGGCGCAGCGGCAACGGCGGCGGCAACGTGCGGCGGCGCCGGCGGCGACAATCCGGCGACAGTTGCCAGCGGCGGCGGCGGCAATCCGCCAACGGTTCCAGGCGGTGGCGGCAACGGGTTGCCGGTTGCCGGATCGGCGCCCTCTGCGCTCGCTGCCGCCGGTGGTTGCGGGTCTGAATCGACCAGATTGGCGGATCCCCCGGCGTCGCCCGTGGCTGTTTGCGGTGTTGCCGGCACCCCGATATCGGCAGCGGGTGCCGGTGCCGCTGGGCGCCGTGACGGAACCGACCCGGTGACGATTTCGGTAGAGTATACAAGCCGTTGTTCAAGTTCGGCAATCCGATCCGTCAACTGGCGCTCGCGGTCGCTCTCGCGCGCGATGCGCCGTTCCAGCTGCTTCAGGGTCGATTCCAGGTCGGCCAGCCGCGCCCGCAGGTCGTCTTCGCGCTCGGCAGGGGAGGCATCGGCCGCTGTCGGTTCCGGCTCCTCCGTCGTCGATGCCACGGCGCTGCGCGAAGTCAGGCTTTCGGCCAGGTGGTTGCTGGATGCCAGCGCCACGGCGACACCGGCAACGACCACGGCCATCAGCGTCAGCAGCCGTGCCACGTCGTGTGAAGTCGAGCCCTGATCCGCCGCCACCGTCTGCCACGTCCCGCAAAGTGCCGCGCGCCCTTCGCTAAGCGTGGCATGGTGGCGACGGCATGCTTAACCGATGGTTAACGCGCCCCGTGCGAACGGGACCGTGGTCCGGCCCAGTTCGCCACGATACGGTCGGAATTGCGTCCCCGCTTGTGTTGCCGCCGCGTATCTGTCTTTTCTGTCGGCAGATGCGCGTGCCGCGAACCGGATGGGCTTCGGCCCGATTCTTGCTTCAGGTCGACCATGAGACGACACCTTGCATGCGTAGTGCTTGCCGCGGGGCAGGGGACCCGGATGAAATCCGCCCGCCCCAAGGTGCTGCATGAGGTCGCCGGCGTACCGATGCTCGGCCACGTGCTGTCCGCCGCCGCCGCGGCCGGCGCGGAGCGCACGGTCGTCGTCATCGCCCCGCACATGTCCGAGGTGGCCGAGTTCGTCCGCTCGCAGGACCCGGCCATACGGGTGGCCGTCCAGGGAACCACCCGCGGCACCGCCGATGCTGTGGCAGCGGCTCGCCCGGACCTCGAGGGGATCTCCGGTCCGGTTCTTGTGCTCTACGGCGATACCCCGCTGATCCGCCCCGCCACCCTGATGCGCATGCGCAACCTGCTGGACGAGGGTGTCGCGGTCGTTGTGCTCGGTTTCCGCGCCGCTGATCCGACCGGCTACGGCCGATTGGTACTGGAAGCCGACGGGATGGTCTCCGCGATCCGCGAGGAAGCTGATGCGAACGATCAGGAACGCTCAATAACACTCTGCAATGCGGGCATCATGGGCATCCGGTCCGATGTTCTGGACAGCCTCCTGGCGGGGATCGGCAACAAGAATGCCAAGGGCGAATACTACCTGACCGACGCGGTGGCCGCCGCCGGCGCCGCCGGGTTGCGCACCGCCCTCGTCGAATGCGACGAGGAGGAGGTCCTTGGCGTGAACGACCGCGCCCAGCTGGCGCGAGCAGAAGCGGCGATGCAACGACGCCTGCGGACGGAAGCCCTTGCCGGCGGCGTCACGATGATCGCCCCGGAAACCGTTTACCTGAGCGCCGATACCAAGTTCGGCTGCGACGTGACGATAGAGCCGCACGTGGTCTTCGGGCCTGGCGTTGCGGTCGGTTCGGGGGCCGTGATCAAAGCGTTCAGCCACATCGCTGGGGCGCGGATCGGCGACCGCGCCAGCATCGGGCCGTTCGCCCGCATCCGGCCGCAGACCACGATCGGCGAGGCGGCCCGTGTCGGCAATTTCGTCGAGGTGAAGCAGGCGGCGATCGCCGATGGCGCCAAGGTCAATCATCTGAGCTACATCGGCGATGCAAGCGTCGGCGCCGGCGCCAACATCGGTGCCGGCACGATCACCTGCAACTACGACGGCTTCGCCAAGCACAGGACGGAGATCGGAGCAGGGGCCTTCATCGGCTCCAACAGCGCGCTGGTGGCCCCGGTTACCATTGGCGATGGCGCCTATGTCGGGTCAGGCAGCGTCATCACGCGCGATGTCGCCGCCGACGCCCTGGCGTTGACGCGGCCGCCAGCGGTGGAGAAGCCGGGATGGGCGAAGCGCTTGCGCGAAGCCCGCGGCCGCCGCGACGAGCCGCGGCCGAAAGTGGATTCCGGGTAGGGCTGGAACGGACACGATGTGCGGGATCATCGGAATACTGGGTCGCGGCGCGGCAGCGCCAAAGCTCATCGATTCTCTCAAGCGACTTGAGTATCGAGGCTATGACTCGGCAGGAATCGCAACACTGGAGGACGGCGTCATCGTCCGCCACCGCGCGCCGGGCAAGCTCGCCAACCTGAAGCGGATCGTCGAGCGGCAGGACCTGCGCGGGACTGCCGGAATTGGCCATACCCGATGGGCGACCCATGGCGCGCCGACCGAGGCCAACGCCCATCCGCATGCCACCGACCGCGTCGCCGTCGTCCACAACGGCATCATTGAGAACTTTCGCAACCTGAGGGAAGAGCTTGAATCCGTTGGCGTAACGTTTGCCACCGAAACCGATACCGAGGTGATCGCCCACCTGATCACGCGCGAACTGGAAGCCGGACGCACCCCCGCCGACGCCGTCGCCGCGACGCTGGGCAGGCTCGAAGGCGCGTTCGCGCTCGCCATCCTGTTCGCCGGCGAGGACGACCTGATGATCGGCGCCCGCCGCGGCAGCCCGCTTGCAGTCGGCTACGGCGACGGCGAAATGTTCCTCGGCTCGGATGCCATTGCGCTGGCGCCGTTCACCAATCGCGTCGCCTTCCTCGAGGAGGGCGATTGGGTGGCGATCACGCGCGGCGAGGTGCGGATATTCGACGAAGGGTGTCGGCCGGTCGAGCGGCCGGTGCTGCAGACCCAGGCCTCGGCCTTCCTCGCCGACAAGGGCCAGTACCGGCACTTCATGGCCGAGCAGCCCGAGGTGGTCGGGCGCACGCTCGCCGAGTACATCGACATGACGACCCAGCGGGTGAAGCTGCCGGAACTCGGCTTCGATCTCGCGCGGCTGGACCGGCTGACAATCGTCGGCTGCGGGACGGCCTACTACGCCGGCCTCGTCGCCAAGTACTGGTTCGAACGGCTGGCGCGGTTGCCGGTTGAAGTCGACGTGGCGTCCGAGTTCCGGTACCGCGAGGTGCCGCTGAGCGAAGGCGGCGTCGCACTGTTCGTCTCCCAGTCCGGCGAAACCGCCGATACGCTCGCGGCGCTGCGGTATTGCCGCCAGCATGGCCAGCACACCGTTGCCGTCGTCAACGTCCGGGAGTCGACCATCGCGCGCGAAAGCGAGACCGTTCTTCCGACGTTCGCCGGCGCCGAGATCGGCGTCGCCTCGACGAAGGCGTTTACCTGCCAGCTCGCCGTCCTGGCCTGCCTGGCCGTTGCCGCCGGGCGCGCCCGCGGCACGATCTCGGCGGAAGCGGAACAGACCCACATAGGGTCGCTCGTGGCGGTGCCGCGGCTGATGTCGGAAATTCTGCGCAAGGAAAGCGATCTCGAGCGGCTGGCCCGCTCCGTCGCCGGCAGCCGCGATGTCCTCTACCTCGGCCGTGGCGTGAACTATCCGATTGCCCTCGAGGGCGCGCTCAAGCTCAAGGAGATCTCCTATATCCATGCCGAGGGCTATGCTGCGGGCGAACTGAAGCACGGCCCCATCGCCCTGATCGACGAGACGGTTCCGGTCATCGTGATCGCGCCGCACGACGATCTCTTCGACAAGACCGTATCCAACATGGAGGAAGTCGCTGCGCGCGGCGGCAAGGTCATTCTGTTCACCGATGAGGATGGACTGCGTGTGAACGGCAACGGCAGCTTCCAGCCGTTTCGCGTACCGCGGTCGGGACCGCTTTCCGGACCGATGCTGTATGCGCTGCCAGTCCAGCTCCTTGCCTATCACGCGGCGGTATTCATGGGCACCGACGTGGATCAGCCGCGTAATCTCGCAAAATCGGTTACCGTGGAGTAGAGTGCCGGCGGCGCCACTGTTTTGCCTTCAGTTTTCGTTAAGCTCGTGCTGTAACAATCGCGGGGTCTACGAAGGCGAGGGGAAAAGATGAGTTTGCGTGCGTTGTTGCTGGCGACGGCCATGACCGGCGTCCTCGTTCTTCATTCGCCCCAGAGCGTCCCGGCAGCAGAGGCATCCCATGCCGAAATGCTCAAGGCCGCAAACGACGCGATGCAGAATGGCGACTCCGCCACCGCCGCAGAGAAGTTCACCAAGGCACTCGACTCCAACGACCTGGACGTCGACACGCGCGCATTCACGCTCCTCAATCGCGGTCTCGCCTATCAGCGCCTCGGCAAATACCGGGAGGCAATCGAGGACTACGCGGCTGCTCTCAGGCTCGATGCACTGTCACCGCGTACCCGCGCCATCGCCCTCTACAACCGCGGCCTCGCCCACCGGAAGCTCGAAGACACCACCGCAGCACTCGAAGATTTCACCAACGCGCTGTTGCTCGATTCGCGGCTGTCGCAGGCCTATCACAGCCGCGGCAACATGATGCGCGACCTGGGCAAGTTCCAGCTTGCCATCCGCGATTATGAGCGCGCCATCCGCTATGGCTATCCGCACGCGCACCTCGCCCTCTATGGCATGGCCCTTGCGCACGAAGCGCTGGACGAGATCGACCTGGCGCAGAAGGCGCTGACCCGGGCGCTGCTCATCAATCCCGAATTCGGCGATGCCCAGAGGAAGCTTGCCGAGCTCGGCGGCGAGGGCGGAACGCTCGTCGCCGGCGGCGAGGGCCGGGTCACGGGGCAATCCGGGGCAGGGCGCATCACCACCGGCTCGCTTGCCGGCGCGGACCAGGTGATCAACAAGTCGAACCGGTCCTTCCGTATCCCGGCACCGGAACTCAGCCGCATGATGACCGCCGGTGCAGACGCACAGAAGGTCATCGCCAAGCCCGCGTCGGACGTGCCGAATGCGCTCACCACCCAGCGTGACATGGCAGCCGGCGACCTGCGCGGCGCGGTCGGGACGGGCAATTCGGCAGCCTTCGTGTCCGCACCTGCGGACGATTCGGATGCGACCGGGGCAGGCACCATGCAATCGGACGCCGATGAGGCGGCAGCGAGCGAGACGGCTGCGACCACACCGGCAGACGATTCCAATGCGAGTGACAACCCATCAACGCCGACCAGGATGGCAGCACTTCAGCCGGCGGAGGAAACTGCCCCGCAGCAGGCGCGTCCGGCCGGATACATGGTGCAACTGTCGGCACAGCGCGACCGCGACGCCGCCCGCGCAGTCTGGAACAAGCTCGCTGCCGCCCACGGCAAGCTGTTCAACGGCCTCGAGCCGATCATCATCGAGGCGGATCTTGGAAACCGGGGCACCTTCTACCGGCTGCGCACCGGCGG